>CAJCCF010000736.1 GCA_903960845.1 uncultured Verrucomicrobiota bacterium
ACGGCCTCGATATGAGTGAGGACTGGTGGGTGATAAACTTCTCCGTCATGATGCTCAAACACCGGCACGGCCACAGGACTGTCCACGGGGGTGGCGGTAGCCAGAGGAATCGGAGTGGAGGGTGCAGCCACCACAGGTGCAGCTGAAGCAACAGGTGCGGATGCAGGTTTGGGAGCTGCAGCGGGAACTGCCACAGGGCTTGCCGGAGCCGGCATGGAAGGCTGCGGCATCATGCCGGGCGGCATCATGCCGGGATGCATCGGGTAGCCGGGTTGCTGCGGATAGCCGGGCGGATAACCCATGACAGGCTGACCTGGATAACCCATCGGTTGCTGGGGGTATCCTTGCTGAGGATACCCCTGCGGCATTGGATAACCCTGCGGCGGCGGCATCATGCCTGGCTGCTGCGGATACCCTGGTGGATAGCCCATCATCGGCTGTCCCGGATAACCCATGGGCTGCTGAGGATAGCCTTGCGGCATCGGATAGCCCTGCGGATAACCCGGCGGCGGCGACATCATTCCGGACTGCTGCGGATAGCCGGGCGGATATCCTATCGGTTGAGTCACATCCGTTTGCGGCGGGATGGGGGCATCCGAGGGATTGGGTGGGACAGTTGAGTCAGGCATGGCGTGGATGGGTCAACGGTGATGACTTACAATGATCGACGGTTAAGCCTCGACTATATTAGACGGGAAAGGATGGCTATCGAGAAACTCAGGCGCCGCAGCCCACGGTGCAAGCCGGGGATCGCTCGCGCACTTCGTCGGCCAATGGGGGCTGCATTTCCGGATTTGGCTGCTGGGCGCTGAGTCCCAGTTCCTGCAGCAAGGCAAGGTCTTCATTGGCGCGCGGGTTCGCCGTGGTCAGGAGCTTGTCGCCGTAGAAAATCGAATTTGCTCCGGCAAAGAAAGCCAAGGCCTGAGCTTCACGGTTCAGGCTGGTCCGGCCGGCGCTCAGGCGGACTTTGGCCCGCGGGATGGCGATGCGGGTCACAGCGATCATGCGGATCAGGGAAAAGCTGTCGACCTGAACATTTTCTCCGAGCGGCGTGCCTTTGATCGGCATCAGCGCATTGATCGGCACACTCTCGGGATGCGGGTTGAAGTTGCTCAACACTTCCAGCATGCGCAGCCGATCCTCAATGGTCTCACCCAGTCCCAGAATGCCGCCACAGCATACCGACATGCCTGCATCCTGCGCGTGGCGAATGGTGCTCAGGCGGTCGTCAAAAGTGTGGGTGCTGACGATGTTCGGGTAATGCTCAGGAGAGGTGTCGATGTTGTGATTGTAGGCGGTGACGCCTGCCTCCTTTAAAAGGCGCGCTTCCTCACCACCGAGTTCGCCGAGTGTCACGCAGACTTCCATGCCAAGCTTTGAAACATCGCGCACGATGTCCAGCACCTGATCGAATTTTTGCGTTCCCACACGCACGCCTTTCCAGGCGGCACCCATGCAGAAACGGGTGGAACCGCTGGAGCGTGCAGCCAGTGCGCGCTCCATGACTTCCTCGCGCCCCATCAATTTTTCAGCCTTCACATCCGTCGTGTAGCGGGCGCTCTGGGCGCAATAGCCGCAGTCTTCGCTGCATCCACCTGTTTTAATGCTCAGCAATGTGCACAACTGCACCTCATTCCCGGTCCAATGCTCCTCATGGATGGCGCGTGCCTGTTTGATGAGATCAAAAAAAGGTTGGTGGTAGATGCGATGCAGGTCGGCGTAATTCATGCGGGTGACGGGTCTTTTGCCACGAAACCTATCAAGCAGCAAGAACGAAGGATGTTTGGAGAAAATCTGCATGCAGGGCCTTGATGGTCACCGATTGTAGTAATGCTGCCGTAAACAGCACTGAGCCATTTTCAGGAGTCACCTCAATCTGCATGAAACCAGCTACCAAAGAGGACTCCAGCTGCGCTCCCAGCCTTCAAAATCAGAGCAGACAAAGGTGCTCTGTCGGGACGCAGTGATTTATCGACCAGACGGGCATCCGGGAGCATCTGGCCACGCTGGATCCGCCTCAAGGCGGTTCGAACCGAGCCTGCGATCCGGTGCAGATCATCGAAAGCTTTTGGCTCGGGATCTGGAAGGGAGCCAACCTATACACCCACTGCGACTGGTTGCTTCAGGATCAAACAGTGGCGGCCATTTTGACTACGAAAGTTTGCCGAGTCAGAGCACTTACTCGGCATGGCGCGTGGCGACAGCGGCTTTTACACTGACGAAATATTGAGCGCGCTGGAAGAGAGAGGCCTCAACTGCATCATCGCCGCCCGCGCCTGCACAAACCTCAAGAACGAGATCTACGGCATGAATGACTGGGTGGAAGTCTGCCCCGGCATCGCGGTCAAAGAGTGGCGGCACCAGCCTGTCGATCCCAAGGCCAAGGCGCGCCGGCACATCGTCGTGCGCAAGCAGATCAGTCGCCCTCCACAAGCCGGAGGTAAATTGCCCTTCGATGATCTGCCCGATTATCGCTTCAGCCTGCATGTGACCAATCTCGACCTGCCGCTCGATCAGGTCTGGAACATCCACAACAGCCGAGCCGACTGCGAGTACAGGATACGGGAGTTGAAGCAGGGCTTCGGGCTTGAACCGTTTTGCCTGCAAGACTTCTGGGCCACGGAGGCCTCCTTCCGCTTCATCATGGTGGCCTACAACCTGATGAGCCTGTTCCGACACTTTGGGCTCAGCAGTCACAGCCAAGCCACCTTGGCGACGCTGCGATCTTATTGCTTTGCAAAAGGCGGCTGGGTTCAGCCAGCACGCCCGCAACCGAGGGCTCAAGCTCTCACAGCAGCGCAAAAGGGGCCCCTGAATGGACACCATCTTCTGCCAAATCGAAGCCCGCCCGCGTGCATTCGCTTAACCCATTGCATAATCCGGGATGAACCAGCCTGGTTCTTTCGGATTAACCGGCAGAATCGGACCGGGAACATGCAGAAAGGGGGCCGAGATCGACTCTTGACAGAGTGCTCATGTTCAAGCTGCAAGCAGGCACCGGAGCCTATTACGATTAACGCAAAGCGGACGTGATCGGCCCGCATCTCAAGCTCGAGGCTTGAGATCGCGTTCGATGTCGATGCGGTCTTCGCGGTTGCGGGCCTTCACGCGATGGTCGCGCTTGGCGCGGCGCTCGACGGTCATCTGGCGCTTTTTCTGGAGCTTTCGCAGTTTCTCAATCTCGTCATCGAGATTGAGGTAGCCTTCGATGCGGGCGGCCTCGATCTTTCCGTCCTGCACGGCGGCGCGGATGGCACAGCCTGTGTCCGTGCCGTGCCTGCAATCACGAAAGCGGCATTGGAGGGCGATTTGTTCAATGTCGGCAAAGCTTTCACGGAGAATTGTCTCATCCGTCCACATCTGGACTTCCTTAATACCCGGGTTGTCCACAAGGATGCCCCCTTTCGGCAGGATGATCAGCTCACGGGCCGTGGTGGTATGCCTTCCCTTCCCTGTGATGGCATTGACTTCATCGGTGAACTGCCAGTCATCCCCTAACAAGGCATTGATCATGGCAGACTTGCCAACACCACTGGAACCGATGAAGACGACAGTGACGCCGAGTTTCAGGTAATCACGCAGGACACGAAGCCCCTTGCGCTTGAGGACACTGGTGATGTGGATCGGGGTGTCTGGGCTCAGCGCCCGAATTTGATCGGCAGCAGACTGGTTCTCTTTTTCAGTGAAGAGATCGGCCTTGTTCAGGACAACGACGGGGCGCGCGCCACTGCGGATAATCAGAGTGAAGTAGCGCTCCATGCGGCGGAGGCTGAAATCAGGACCGGCGTCGGTGACGACGATGACCACATCAACATTGGCGGCGATCACCTGCTCCTCGGCACTCTGGCCGGCGGAACGGCGTGAAAAGCAACTCTGGCGCGGAAGACGGGCGCGGATGACGGCATCGTCTTCACTCAACTCGACAGCGACCCAGTCGCCAACGGCGGGCAGCTCAGCATCGGTGGCGGCATCGTGATAAACTTTGCCACCGAGAATGACATCGATTTCATCGAAGTCGTCACCGTCAATGACGATGGCACCATAACTGATTTTGTTGTCACGCAGCAGACGGGCAGGCTTCCAGCCCAGCTTGGCATAGGGTTTGAAATCAGCAGCAAAGCGCTTGTTCCAACCCAGATCGGCGAGGGTGATGTGCTGGGCCATGGGAAAGAAGATGCGAAAAAAGCTGGAATCAGAAAGCGGCGAAAATCGTGTCAGACCTCTTCAGGGTTCCCCATGGGTGCTTTCTATTCTCCGATTTCACAAAAGCGTGTCGTAGGCGCGACCATCCTTCTTTTCGAAGAAGTTGACGAAGGCGCGATTGACGACGGAGAACCCTCCGGGAGTTGGGTAATCACCGCTGAAATACCAATCGCCATAATCCTGACCGAGCGCCTGATGCAGGCCCGGAATGGTCTGGTAGATGACCTTGATCTCCCCTCTCCATGAAGTGCGCTGGGGAGCGACGAGTTGAGCGATCTTATCTGAGATCTCAGTGTCCGTGAAGGGAGCGTAGATTGCCTTGACTGCGTTTTGCATCTCAGATTTTGGCTTGGCCAATTCGGCCAAACAAGCCTCGTAGGTTTCACGCATGATGCTTCTCACGCCACGCTCCTTGTGGAGTTGAACGGCGGCCTGAAAGGCTATGAATTTGCCCAATTCCGACATGTCGATGCCATAGCAGTCCGGATAGCGGATCTGCGGAGCGGTGGAGATGACGATGATGCGCTTGGGATTAGTGCGGGCGAGGATTCGCAGCAGAGAGGTGCGCAGGGTGGTGCCTCTGACGATGGAGTCATCAATGACAACGAGATTATCCCGATCAGTGACGACACCATAGGTGATGTCATAAACGCTGGAGACGAGTTGATCGCGTCCGTTTTCCTGCGCGATGAAGGTTCGCATCTTGATGTCCTTGAGTGCGATTTTCTCACTCCGCGGCCAGTTGCGCAGAACGAGAGCATCGAGCTGATCCTCATCAAACTCACCGCGCCGAATCATTTCGACCAGGGCCTCCTTGACGACATTGCGGCGACTTTTGCGAAGGCCGTCGAGAAAGCCGTAATAGGCCGTTTCTGCGGTGTTGGGGACAAAGCTGAGAACGGTGTGCTCAAAGTCATTGTCAATCGCTTCAATGAGCTGGGGCACGAGTTGCTCGCCAAGATTTTTACGCTGGCGGTAAATGCTGGAATCGTTGCCGCGGGAAAAGTAGATGCACTCGAAGGAGCAGGGAGCAGGCGGCCGTTCTTCAGTGAAACGCTGCACACTAAAACTCCCGTCCGACTTCATGACGGCAACATGGCCCGGCGGCACTTCCCTGACCTGATCCTCGGCAATTTCAAAGACGGACATGAGAGCAACGCGCTCCGAAGCAAACGCAAGCACCTCGTCATTCTCAAAGTACCAGCAGGGACGGATGCCATTGGGGTCACGCATGACGAATAGATCGCCACTGCCGATGACACCCACGATGGCGTAACCTCCGTCCCAAATATCGGCAGACTTGCGGATGACATCGGCAACGTCGAGACGGGAACTGATGAGCCCGGGTATCTCACTGCCGGGCGTACCGGTGTCGCGCAGCTCGTGATAGAGCCGGGTGTGAGCCTCATCGAGCTGGAAGCCGATTTCTTCCAGCACGCTTTGGGTATCCGTACCGAAGACGGGATGCTGACCGCGCTGCATCATGACGCGGTTGAGCTCGCCGGAATTGGTGAGATTGAAATTCCCCATCACCATGAGACTCCGCGTAGGCCAGGTGCTGCGGCGCAGGTAGGGATGCAGGCAGGCTTTGCCAAGTCCGCCTGAGGTGCCGTAGCGGAGGTGGCCGATATTGATCTCTCCAGCCAGTTCGAATTCCCGCTTGATGGCCTCAGGATCTTCTTCAAAAAGCGGCATTTCCTTGCCTGTTTCGTGACGCTCTTCCTTGCGCTGGGCGTCGATCCGCCGGGCGATGCGCTTATAGTCCTTTCTGATCCCCTCGAAGACCTCCCCCATCTGCTCAACCGAGGTGGCGAAACGTTCGCGGAAAAGGTAGGGCGCACCGGGCGGCATGTCGAGCTTGCAACAGCCGATGCCGATGCCGTCCTGACCACGATTGCGCTGCTTCGACATCAGGGCCGAAAGCATGTTAAACCCGTATAAGGCGGAGCCATGGGTATCCTGATAATAGGCCAGTGGCTTTTTCAGCCGGACTGCGGCAAGGCCGCACTCATGTCGGATTGGATCGCTCATTCTGATTCGGGAGCGCCCATCCTTGGCAGTGTTTGAGAGGAGTGCAAGGGGCGGACTCGAAAGGACATGCCATTCTTTGCCAGGAGCATGCCAAAGAGGATGAATTCCATTCCAAAGCACTCATTTTCAGACAGCCCGGCCCCTTCCCTCGACCTTAACGCATCCAGATGATTCCAGCAGGCTCCGCCTTATCGACCTCATCGCCACGAAAAGTCACGACCCATTCCCCGCCATCCCCGGCGTCTTCAGCCACGGATGCCCCGAATTCGATGCGGTATTCATTCCCAGAGATCCGCCTGGCTTTCAAATGATAGCCCCTGAATCCGCCATCCCCATCCAGCGCAGCCAGACCACCGCCTTCATCAAGTTCCTCATTGATCAGCTCGCAGGCCAATGGCTGGCCAGCCCGTTGGGTCCACCTCAGAAAGGCGGTGAGTCGGGCATCACCGAGAAGTTTTCGGGCCCGCGCAATGCCGGCCAATCGCTGAAGAGCCCAGATCAAATGTTGTTTCTCAGCCTGGGAATGGGTGCTCATCGGGTCAGGTGAGACGTTTATTTGAGGCTGTCCATTGCAGGTTCCCGGCTTTGTCAGAAGCTCTCGCAAATGGCCGACAATCCGCTGACCTCATCCCGGCAGCTTTCCTTGGTTAGGCCACTTCTTCGGCATAGAGATACTTTTGGAAAGGTGGGCCAAGGTTGACGATTGTGACGGGTATTAGGTAACCCCCAACTCCAACCGGCAGAACATTACCCACAAGAAAGCGGTGACTCGCGCCTCCTGCCCATCACCTCAACTGATCAGCAGCAGCCGCGGAACTGTGCCGGGTGGTGTGGCTGGGGCGCGGTGGATGCATGGCGGGACGGGGCTGCCGGGATGCTGGGTGGCGATGCGCCAGAGATTGCCGAAACCGAAATCGAAGGGCTGCGCTCCGGGCGTGGCGATGTAGTGCAGATCGTAGCAGTTTTCATTCAGGAACTCCAAAAAGCCGGCATCATCCTGCCCGCCGTAGAGCTTCAGGAGTTCGGCACGCGTTTCAGGCACGTCCACGCGCCGCAGCGCCTCTTCCTGGCGCAGACCCTCACTCGCCGGGCCGTGGTAGGTGCACAGCCAGGTGTCGGCTTCCACGGTGGCGCTGTCGACGTGGAAGGAGAAGACATCGGTGGGCACGACCCCGGCATCCTCATCGCGGGGATAACCATCAATGCAATTGAGAACCGGATCGAGCTCGTGCTGCCTGAGCAGTCGCTGGTCTTCAAGCAAGGTCTCGATGGCGATCCGGCCAGCCGCGCTCACCGGGAGAGCCTGGAGAGTGGCATCGTCCAAAACCACCACCCCCTCCCCCGCGCCCAAAAGCTCCACCACCTCACTGAAATCCCCCGGCAGCGTGCGCTCCCAGCAGAGCGCATTCACGCCATCCGAAAAGGGTGTCGTGACCAGTTCATGAAAGCTGCTCACCCGTTGGATGCGCGGGTTGTCTGAAGGGAGCGTGAATGGGGGCATGGGTGTAAAACGGGATGGAACGCGGAACAGGATTGGCTGGGTTCCGGTAAAGATATCAGCACCCGCGTCAACAGGCTGTCGGGGATGATGTGCTGGTCGACTCCGGCCAATGACCGTCACAGCACGGCTTGTGTCTCAAGGGACCAGGCCGAG
>CAJCCF010000737.1 GCA_903960845.1 uncultured Verrucomicrobiota bacterium
CCATGTTTTGTCATCCACGCTCGCGATGACAGGCGTCAATCCCCAGGAGCCGGTGACAGGCAGTTTGAGATCCTTTGGCAGAGGCGCAAAGGTCCAGCCACCTTTGCCACCGGTGTGGAAGAGCGTGGCGGTGAAACGGTGAGTCAGCTCAAATGGATCGCGCCCGGGCTTCATGCCGGCGGTGTTGCAGTCACGGCTGCGGTGTAGGCCGCCTTGAGTTTTGGATCGGTCTGCGTGTGACTGCCGCGATAGACGAGGAGCAGGCCGAGGCGGGAATGATCGGTCGTGTTCGGCGCTGAGTGATGAATGGTCTCGCACTGATGGATCGTGGCATCGCCGGGGGCGAGCAGGCCGCAGAATTGCTCATTCACCGGCACAGCGGATGGCTCGGCCATGCCGATGCTGTTGCCGCGCACACCGCTGGGCTTCGTGGGCTGCATGCCGTCCTGGTGGGAGCCTTTGACGAAGAACACGGGACCATTGGCCTCGGTGACTTCATCGATGGCGATCCAGACGGTGAGCATGTCCGGCGGCGTCTGACAGAAGTAGGCGTTGTCCTGATGATAAGGCACGCCGGAGCCGATCCGCGCAGGCTTGTTGAAGGTCTCGACACCGGCAAGCAATGGCTCGCCATGCACCAGCGGAGCGACGAGTGATTGGATGTCGGCGCGCTCGCCGAGTTGACGGAAGAAGCTGTTGTATTTTTCCAGGCGCCAGAGATTGCGCACCGTTTTCTCATCCTTCTCAAGAGTGCGGGCATCGACAGGCAGCGTGGAAAGATCGTCGCGGATGTAACGGTCGAGTTCCGCGCGAACGGCGGCGATTTCATCAGCGCTGAGAAACTGACGGATGCGCACGACGCCGTCGCGCTCGTAGCTGGCAAGGAGTTCGGTGGTGTTGGTCGGGTTCATGAGGTGAGTTCGGAAAAAAGAGCGTCGTCTTCAAAAGCCAGGGCCGCGAGAGCCTGATCAAGATGCGCCGGCGTGCGGCCACCGATGAGCACGGAGGCAATGCCCGGCTGATGCAGCGCCCATGAAAGGGCGAGATGCGCCTGCGAATGACTGCTGCGGGCGGCAACCGATTCTAGTTTCGCAAGACGTCGATACGCGGACTCATGGAAATACACATCCTGATGTCCCGGAACGAGATCGAAACGCGAACCGGACTGGACACCCGCCTGATGCTTGCTGGTCAGGAATCCGGCCCCGAGCGGGCTGTAGGTGACGATGGCGATGCCGTTGGCGGCGCAGTAGTCGCGGAACGCGTCGCTGACATCACTCACGGCCAGGTTGTGATTGTTTTGCACCACCGTGAAGCGCGGACTCATGGCCTGAAGCTGCTCCAGTGTGAAGTTGCTGGCACCAAGAGCTTTCACCCTGCCGGAGCGGAGGAGTTCATCGAGCGCGGCACCGGCGGCAGGCGCGCTGCCATGCCATTGGTGCAGATACAGCAGATCGATCTGTTCGACACCCAGACGCTGCAGGCTGGCCTCAATGCGGATCTCATCGTAAGGCGGAAGAATCTTGGTGGCGACGGTGATGCCGGCTGGTTTGCGCGCGGCGAGCCATCTGCCGAGAATGATTTCAGAAGCGCCACCGCCGTAAGCCGCCGCAGTGTCAAAAAGCCGCACACCCTTT
This sequence comes from uncultured Verrucomicrobiota bacterium, assembly GCA_903960845.1. Lineage (GTDB taxonomy): Bacteria > Verrucomicrobiota > Verrucomicrobiia > Verrucomicrobiales > Verrucomicrobiaceae > Prosthecobacter. Next base: position 1,638 of record CAJCCF010000737.1, read on the forward strand.
TCCAGCGCGTGATCAAGCAGGTCAAAGGATGCGGCCTCTCCAATCTCACGCCCGAACGTCACGCAACCGAGACCGATCGGACTAACATGAAGTTTGGCAGGCGTGATGGTGTCGCAGTTCATGGCTTGCTTCCCAGCAGACGCTGCATGGCCTCAGTCAGCACCTTTTCCACCCCGGGTGCCACGTTGGAGGAGGTGGGGCCCGTCTCATACCCGCCTTCGGGATAAGCTGCGTCGGTGCCGATGTAGCCAGGACCGTAGTTGCCATAGGCGGCCATCATGACGTGCAGATCGGGGCGCATGGCCTTGGCGGCGAGCTGGTATTCAACAAAGAGTTCACCCGGCAGATGCAGCATGCGCGCACTGCCGACACTCAGACAAGTGATGTCGATGGCATGCCCGGCTTTGGACCGGCGGAGAAAGGCGAGTTGATCAGCAAAGGAAATGTAGCCCCTGGCTTGCGTGGCCTTGAGTTTTGCCGTGAGATCAGCCTCATCCAGCCGCGGAGAAAGCGGCAGCTTCACCGGCACGCTGCCCCAGCCGATGTCGGCTGCGGTGAGCGGGAGTTTGGTGGTCTTATCATAGGCCTCGCGCATGCCGGCAGCGAGACGTGTGGCGAGGATGACGCGATTGCTCTGGCTGCCGTCATTGTATTTTCCAGCGGCGACATTTCCGCCCGCTCCATTGAAATGAACATGCAGGGCGGCATTCACATCCTGCCCGCGAATGAAACGCGCGATGCCCGGAAAATCAGGGCTTGGAATGCCGAGGCGGTAATAGCTCTGCGGATGGCAGGCGTAGGCGCTGAGCACGGCCACAGGCTTGTCGCCATTCCAAAAACTAAGCAGTGACACCACCGGATCGATGAGTCCCTCGGGCAGCATGATGAGTCCCTCGATCTTGCAGCTGCTGCCGCGCATCCTGCCGACTTTGCCCTCGGGGGTGCGCTCCACGCGGCGGTTGGACGCGACCTCCTTCACGACGGCCTCGCCGAATCCGTAGTGCGTGATGGGCTGCGCATTGGGCAAAGCCGCGCGGAGGGCATCGGCGGCGCGCTGGATGACGATGCGATGAAAGGTGCCATCAAAGCGGGTGTAGCCCTTCACATCGAGTTCCTTGATGATCTTCTCCGCCGTGAAGTCGCAGCCTGGCGCATCATGCTGATGCAGCGCATGCACCGCCACGCGAGCGGGAACGGTGCCTGCGGCTCCGGCCAGCGCGGCTCGGAAGGCATCATGTCCCTCATTGGCAATGCCGATCCAATCCACCGCGCAGAGCACGATGGGC
>CAJCCF010000738.1 GCA_903960845.1 uncultured Verrucomicrobiota bacterium
CTTGAGCGATGGAGATTTTGGGGTGAAAAAATGCGTGAGATTGGCGGCAGCCCGAGTTGTCGTAGGGCTATACCGTTATTTCTTCCGAGCGTTACAAGGAATCGGCGTTTATTTGCGAATGGGGTGAAAAAAGCCGCTTTCAAATCGACAAGCCTCATTCGGTGGCGCTGCCAAGAGGTGGGAGGCGGCACTGACGAGCCAGCCTGATTCTGGGGTTGTCGGCCTTCACGAGTGATGATCCCACGGCGTTGAGGCGGCAAAATCACGCGCAAGGACTTCGGTTTGCCGCAGAGAGGCAAAGCAGCAGAGGTGCTGAGATGAGGAGGATTCAAACTCTGATCGCTCCTCTGCCCCTCTGCTCCTCTGCGGCAAATCGCTGGGGGGGAGTTATTGCAGCTACACAGTCTTTGCCGAAGGCTGATTCTGCGAGGGGCGTTAGGGCAGCCCAACAAAGTTTTTCACCGGAAATCTCAGTTTGTTTGTAACGATGGAGAGGAAAAACGGTAGAAGCATCGTGAGTCATTGGTCCTTCTTCCTAACCACGAGTTTATGCGTGCTAAGCAGTCTGCCAAAACCCGGTGCGATGACCGGGCGGCTGTGGTTTTGCCCAAACGTAAGCGGCGGCAGCCCGTGTTTGATTTGACGCCGGCTCAGATTTTCGCGCGCTGCCAGGAGAAGGGCCGCTGCCAGATCTGCGCGGGTGAGGCGGTGACGCTGCGGGATCTGATGCAGTGGTTCGGCTGGACCATTGCGGAACTGGCGGAGTGCTCCCAGGTTTCGCGGGCGATGATTTCGGCGATCCTGCGGGTGCTTAAATTCCCGACGGTGGACATCATCGCGCGGCTGGCGGCCTGCTTTGGCCTGGGTTGCGAACTTGAGTCTCGGCCGTTGGATCAAATGCGATCGGCAAACGGCCCCCGAACTCAGGGCTTGGGTTTGACATTGTACTTGGACGGCGACTTGTCGAACTTCTCCTGGCACTCTGCCGTCGCGAAAGCAACACGCTGACCGTCTTTCGACTGGCTGTGGAAGATGAGGCGGATGACTTTGCCGCAGACGGGGCATTTGTCGTTCACCGGCTCCTTGGCCGTTCCTGAAATCGTCAGAGCGCCCGTGAGGGCAAGGATGGTAAGCAGTGTTTTCATGATGTAGGATGATGCGCGGGAACAAACGCAGCGCAGTCATTCAATACATTCAGCCATTCCTTGTCACGCCTGATTTTCACCGCGTCCTGCAAAAGACGAAACGCCGTGAGGCCCTGCTTGAAAGACTAGTCCAGCGGCAGGCTGCAGTGAGGGCAGATGGCCTGCACGCTGAAAGACTTCAAACGCACCTTCTGACCACAGCGGCCGCAGGGCCGCCCCTGCCGCTTGGCCATCCAGATGATCTCTTCGACGACATAAGCTGCGACCAGGCACAGCGTGATGCCCATTCCGGCATACCACTGTGGAGAGAATTCGGCCCCCGCATTCATTAACAACAACGCTAAAACCACCAGGGGAAAGCCGACCCTGTTCTTCCAGACGCGATAGAGTTCCCACATGATCAGTAGAGGTAAATGGCAATATCTTTCATCACACCAGTTCCGCCATCGTGCCTCGGGTGACGCCGAGTTGGGATTGGGCTTTGAGATCACGCCAGATATCCTCGCCGCCGCGCTGGCCGGCGAGCAGCTCCTGATAGGTGCGGATGGTGCGCAGTGCTTCATCGCGGGTCTGCTCCAGCAACTCGACGCGGTAATGCCGCAGGCCTGCACTCATGAGACCGCTGAAGAATTGCGCGCCGGTTTGCGGCACGGCATTGAAGAGCGTGTTGCGGCAGCCAACATCAGCCTTCAGCGGATGCTCCATGCCGACGCGGTCACGCAGCAGCACGCGGTGCTTGTCACAGGGGCGGCCGCAGTTGGTGAAGTCGGTGCCCTTTGACAGGAAGGCGGCGAAGACACAGTGCTCCATGTGAAACATGGGCATGTGCTGATGCAGGGTGATCTCAAACCATTCCGGCGGCGCGCCATGCAGCAGGTCGAGCACCTGCTCGATGTTCAAATCGTAACTGATCGTTAGGCGCTCCATGCCGGTCTGCTTCAAAAAGTCAGCCGTCAGCGGGTTGGCGACATTGAGGGAGAAGTCACCGGTAATCGGAATGCCTTCGTCCTTGAAAAATGAGACGGCCCCGAGATTGCGGATCAGCACGCCGTGAGGCTGGGCGCGCGAGATGAGCTTGAAGAAACCCGCCTCGCTCGATTTTTGAATGCGCGGTGTGGCGAGGTAAATTCGCGCCGAGCCCTGATCGCGCACACGCTTCACGGCATCGCCATAGAGACGGATGTCTTCAAAATCGACATACAACCCGGTGACACCGCTGCTCAGCGCGGCATCGATCTGATCAAAATTGCGGCAGAGGACGTGCAGGGTCGGAGTTGTCAGGACCTCGGCTTGGGGACGACTCAAAACGCTCAGCATCTCCGTGACAGACGTGACCACCTCAGCTGAGCCTGACTTTCGCCACTCCGAACTCTTAACTCCTAACTCCGAACCAGGCACACTCTCCACCAAGGCCCGGCGCATGCGGTTGAGTTCACTGACGGGCAGCATGACCTCGCCCTCGATCCGGCATTCACGATCACCGAGATCAAACCCGGTGCCACCGAGACGACCGAGCTGCGCGCGTAGCACCTCTTCATTGAGCGGGCGCTGCCTCGCCGTCTCCAGGGCCATGCTTGACTCCACCTTGACCTCTTGCCCCTTGACCGTCACCACCAGCATCTCCCCTGCCCTGCCGCTGACGATGAGATCGAGACGCTTCTTCTTCCGCAGCGGGATCTCACCGGCGAAAGTCTGGCGCAATTGCTGCTCCAGCACCTGGTCTCCGGTTTTAAAGACTCTCATGCCGGGACGAATCAAATCCGCGCGCAGACGATCATGCTGAAACTCGATCCAGTTCCCGCGCATGCCGTAGATACGCCCGCCCTGCTCTTCATTGGTGTTCTTGAGATTCTCGAAGACGACACCATCACCGTTTTTCAAATGCGCGGGCACCTGCTCCAGCTCCACCGCATCGCGCTGCACGGAGCGCACGACACCGACATAATAGCCGCGCTTCTTGCCATACATCGCGCCAACGAGTTCCTGATGATTCACTCCATGCATCCAGCCGCTGTAGAGACCGCGTGAGAAAGTCATCTCCAGCTCGTAGCGGTCATCTTCGGTGATGACCCGGGTCAGATCCTGGTCGGCGAGAGCCGCGTCGATGGCCTTGCGATACACCCGCGTCACGGCGGCCACATAGTCCGGTGTTTTGAGACGGCCCTCGATTTTAAAACTGCGGATGCCCAGCTCGATCAGCTTCGGGATCTCCTGCACCGCCGAGAGATCCTGCGGGCTGAGCAGGTAGCGTTTGTCGCCGAGATCACGCAACTCGCCATCGACAATCAGCTCATACGGCATCCGGCAGGCCTGTGCGCACTCGCCGCGATTGGCGCTACGGCGGCCCAGCGATTCGCTGGTCAGGCACTGGCCGCTGTAGGCCACGCAGAGCGCGCCGTGAACAAAGACTTCAAGCGGCACCTGGGCGGGGTCATTGGCATGGAAGCGCTCCAACTCACGCAGGCTCAGCTCACGCGCCAGCACCGCCTGATCAATGCCAAGCGAGTTCGCCAGCTCCAGTCCCTCCGGTGAAGTGATGGTCATCTGCGTGCTGGCATGCAGCCGCAATTTCGGCGTGATCGCCTTCACCATGCGCGCCAGGCCGAGATCCTGAACGATGACTGCATCCACTCCTGCCGCTTCAAGCAGACGCAATTGTTGTTCGGCGGATTCCAGCTCGCCGGTGAAGATGAGCACATTGAAGGCGCAGTAGCCTTTGACGCCGTGCTTGTGCAGGAAGCTCATCAACTCCGGCAGATCCTCCGCCGAGAAATTATCCGCCCGCATCCGTGCATTGAATTTCGGCAAGCCGAAGTAGATCGCATCCGCCCCGTTTGCGACCGCCGCGCGCGCACATTCCCAGTTTCCGGCAGGAGACAGCAATTCGGGCAAGTGGAGTGGGCGTGGCATCAGGGGATGCTGTAGCCCGTGAGAAGCAGGTGCTCAAGCCCGATGGCTCCGTCTTCTCAAGGCAGATGCAGGATGCCGGCACCGACCTGAGTCACGGGTGCCTGAACACGGACGACGTTGTTGGTGAGAATCTGCGGAATGTTGGATGATGCGTAGTTCCGGCTCAGCAGCGCGGCGACCGCACCGCTGGTGATCGCTGCGGCCTGAGAAGTGCCGTTGCCGATCACCATTTTGTTGTCGCTGTAGCCTGAGACAATGCCAACGCCCGGCGCAGAAATAAAGAGCCCTTCACCCGAGTTCGAAAAATAAGCCTGCGTGCCGTTGGCATCGACTGCGGCCACGCTGATCACACCATCATAGGCGGCCGGATAGGCCAGGTGTGCCTGCTGCTCGTTGCCAGCGGCCGCCACCACGACCACACCGCGGCCACGGGCATAGGCCACCGCCTCGCGGAGAACCGAAGCATCAGCCGTGGTGCCCAGGCTGATATTGATCAACCGGGCACCCTGATCCACCGCATGCATGATGCCCTGCGCGACCGATGCCACATCGCCCCGGCCCGTCGAGTCAGCGACGCGGATGTCCAGAATTTCAGACGCCGGTGCCACACCGCCATTGAGCTCGTCACGACCTGCAATGAGCGATGTCATGGCCGTGCCATGCCCATGGAATGCCTGACCGTCCTTGATCAAATCCGTGTGCGTTATCTTCAGCCCTTTCAGGGTCACATGATCTGTCACACCCGTGTC
>CAJCCF010000739.1 GCA_903960845.1 uncultured Verrucomicrobiota bacterium
CGGCCAAGAAGGATGGAGAAAATGTTTCCCCCGACCAGATAACCGATCCCACCACCACCACCGAGCGGCGTGATGTCATCGCGGGAATTGAGAATGCCCTGAACTTCCATGATGGCCGCCGCACTGATGATCATGAGCGCCACGCCGAGCCATGAACGGCCGGTGACTGTGATGCTGGAGGACAGCTTGCAGACGCCGAACCATGTCACGCTGATCGGCAGCAGATACACAGCCCATCCTGCCAGAGCCAGGGAGTAGCCAGCCAGGATCGCTCCCAGCGTACCAATGAAATTATGCGTCACCCCGGGGCTTTGCCCTGCCGTGCTGAAATGCGCCCAGGCCGGCAGGTCACTTGGATTGTACGAGATCAGCGCCAGCAGATACATGGCCGCAAGAACAAGCATCCCAATCCCGATGGGATCGTTCCATGGGCTGTCTTTCTGCTGATCACGCGAACGTGCTGGACGAACTGGTGCGGCTTGGGCCATGCGGGGAGTGCGGGTTCGTGATTAACGGTCTAAATTGGTTAGTTTACCCGAAATATTAAGCTAACTCAATCCCGAAGGTGACTTTCTCCGGCGAAATCGCGGGAACCTCGGGGCGCAGCCTGACCGTCGCTTTTCCCCAAAACGCCGCACCATACTCACCAGCAGCAGGATTTTGGCGGGAACTGCCCCAACCTCTTTCTATGGCGTCACCCGCACCTGGCCGCTGGTCATCGGTGAGGTGGTCACGTTTGCAGGTGGTCCCACGATGCCCGGCAGCAGGAAGTAGCCGGTGCCAAGGCCTGAACCCGGCAGCAGCACACCGCTGAAGTTCACCGGGCGGGAGACCTGCGGTAGCGCGGTATTGAAGGGATTATTATCCTTCAACGTCATGGTGCCGATGAAGGTGCCAGTGGTGACATCGATCTTGGTCAGCTTCACCTGGGCGGGATTCACACCAGCAAAGGTGGCGGCATGAGCGGCACTCACGCTGAATACTTGATCGAGATCGGCGAACTGACTAACATCACCCAGACCGCCATCGCTAAAGTCGATTTTCGCAGTGCCTGGCGCGGTGATATTGAGCAGCGTTTTCCCTGGAATCGGTGGCAGATACTCAGCACCCACCGCAGTCAGGCTGATGGGTCCAAAACCACCCGCATAAGCGCGCACGTTCGCAGCCTGGGGTGCCTTGAACCAGTGCGGCGCTCCCGAAACGAGTTTGGTGTTCGGGGCGATAGTGATTCGCTGATTGAGCGCCCCTTTGCCGCTGTAAAGCAGAGCAAAGAGAGGCAGATCGCCATTGGCCCAAAGCGTGGCGGTTTGCGCGGTGATGACGGTGCCGTCCGCAAGTTGACCTGACCAACTCACAGCGCCGGCAGCACTCACACTGTAGGTTAGGAATCCGTCACCCTGCGGAAGAATGCCCTCAACGTCATCGGGAGGTTGCAGCACCACGGTGTAACGGCCTTTGAACGCGTCTGCAGGCCGGGTCGCGGCATTCCACACATGCTTGCTGCCGGTGAGCTCTGCGCCTAAATCGACCAAGCCCGAGATCAGATCATTGGACGGAGCGTTCATGTTCACCCGCAGGTCCACGGCAGGCTTGCCGGCTCGCTTGACGCTCACATTCAAAGTGGCGTGATCTGGATCAAGATTCAGCGGATCGACTGCAGTGTTGAGCCTGCCCGTGAAAGAATGACTTCCAGTGCCAAGTTTCAGCGTGCCTGTCACACCGCCGGTGCTGGTGACGGTCATCGTCATCAACCCGCCGATAAAGTCGGTCTCGAACCCGCTATCGGCAATGGTCGCGGAGTAACTGCCAACCAAGGAGGCTGGGAACGGGCGCACGATAATGTCGAACCGGACGGTATTGGAAATACCCTGCACATTTGCGGCGCTCACGATGACAGAACTGCGCACCGCCTCGGTCGGGAAACCGGTGATGCGACCGGTGCTGTTGGATAGAGTCAGGCCTTTGGGCAAGCCTGTGACGGTGTAGGTCACCGGGCCATTGTGAGTTACGATGGGAAGGTCGTAATACCCACTGATGACGCCATCCGGCACAACTGCGGGAGCTTCGAGAAAAGCGACATCGGGAATACCTGCTTGAGTGACCGTGTGTGTCTTGCCGCCGATCTTCACTGTGCCAGTGCGCGAGGTTTTGGTTGGATTTGGCGCCGGGATGAAACGCACCGCGGCAGCACCAGGCCAGGGTGTCACAAAGCTTAGCCAAGGGATCGATTCGATCACAGAAAACGGTGCCGTGGCTGACACGCTCAGATCGTAAGGCTGGCTGTCGGAGGGGATGTTGACATCAGGCCCCAGATTGCAGGTGCCTAGCGTCAGTGTCACCGTCGCCCCATTGCTTTTTGCACCAACGACGTCACTGGCAACGTAGGTGAAGCTGCCACCCGTGAAAGTGGCTGAGGGAGTGAACACCAGATCCCCGCCAACCTTTGCGACGGTGCCGACAGCGGCCCCGGGTTGGGTGAAGGAAGCAATGCTCAGCGTGTCTCCGTCAGGATCACCGTCATTGCCAAGCACCGGAATCACCACCTTGGATGAAGGCAGTGCCGCCACCGAGTCATCCGTGGCCACTGGAGCATTATTTGGAGTAGTGAAGGTCATGTTCACCCCGGCCGCCGAACCCATGCTGCTGGATGCCCGGACACGGAAGTTGTACTTGGTGTGTGGAAGCAGTCCCCCAATCGCGACTGACACATTCGTGAGTGAGGTCCCCGTGAGCGTCACTGGCGTGGCCTCCACAATGTTACCATACTTGGTCGTTAGGCCGTAATCAAAGTACACCATCCGCTCAAGGTTGTTGGCGTTCACACTTCCTCTGAGAGTGGCTTCATGCACCGTGACACCAGTTGCAGCCATGGTTGTGGCCACGGGCACGATGGCGGTAACACCTGTGGCGGTGAGCGTGATGTCGTATGACGACTCGTCCCTGTCATTGCTGGCAATATGGAGCACCGCAGTCTTCACCCCCTTCGCTGGCACACTCACCTGCACCGTGAAAGTCATACCCATATTGGCATAAATGGTTGAGTCAGGTAATGCCGAGACCGTGAACAGAGACTGATCCGGTCCAGTCTTGGTCATGCTCAATCCGGTGAGTGGCTTGGTCCCTTCATTCTTGATCGTGAAAGTCTTCATGCCAATGCCACTCACCATCCCGACATTGCCCAAATCAACACGACCACCATCAGCAACGCTCATGCCGTCTTCCAGTTCCACAGCGATCTCCTGTTCGCCTCCCGTGCCTTGGATACTGAAGGTGTAGGGGTTCGTATCACTGGCATCATTGGCGATGCTAAGGGTGGCTTGACGCAGACCAACAGCGCTTGGGGCAAAGGTGATCTCAAAGGTCGTTTTACTTCCAATCGCAGCCAAAGGTGAAACTGGCTGAGCGGTGACACTGAAGTCGGCAGCATGACTGCCACTGATCACCACTTTGGGCGTGCCCGTCAAATTCAGCGCCGTGAATCCAGTATTGCGAATGGTAAAGGTGCGCACCTCTGAACCTTCAAGAGGATTGGCCCTGCCAAAGTCCGTGCCATCAGCAGCTCCGGGAGTCGTGTCTCCACTGACAATTCCCAAATCGTTGCCACTGATCAAGATGCCCGCCAACGGCGCTCCGTAGATCACTGTGGAGTGATCCACATCACCACCTAATCCACCCAAACTTAGAACCTTCCGATTAGCCAGGACACTGGTGCCGCTAACCGTATTCACAGCGATTGGCACAGGACTGGACATCCACGGCCTATTGTCCCCGAGTTTACCAAAGGAGTTGGCGCCCCAGGCAGCGATCGCACCATCAGAGCACAGCGCCAAACTGTGTTCTCTACCCGCAGCGATGGTTACTACAGATTTGCCATAAAGTGCACTGAGACCGCTGGCCGCGTTCACTGCCACCGGCACGAACCGATCTGTCATCGTGTTATCCCCGAGTACGCCGTCCTCATTGGAGCCCCAAGCGGTCAGAAAACCATCCGAACACAGCGCCAAACTGTGCGCCCAGCCAGCCGTAATGGCAACCACCCTCTTGCCAAACAACGCGCTGATACCACTGGCCGTGTTCACTGCCACCGGCACCCATCGATCTGTCGTCGTGCCATCCCCGAGTTGCCCGTGATTGTTATGGCCCCAAGCAGCGATCATTCCATCAGAGCAGAGCACCAAATTATGCTCACCGCCCGCCACGATTGCCGTAACCGTCTTGCCGTACAGCGCACTGGTACCACTGCCCCTGTTCACCGCCACTGGCACTAATCTATTTATCAGCGTGCCGTCTCCGAGTTGCCCATAATTGTTATACCCCCAAGCCGCCAAGGTTCCGTCCGAGCACAGTGCCAGGCTATGTCCGCTGCCAGCCGCGATGGTCACCACAGTTTTGCCAAACAGCGCACTCGTGCCACTGACCCTGTTCACTGCCACAGGTGCGCTGCGATCCGCCATCGTATTATCCCCGAGTTGGCCGTTACCGTTCCAGCCCCAAGCCGCCAGAGTGCCATCTGAGCACAGCGCCAAATTGTGCCCGCCGCCAGTCGCGATGGCCACCACGGTCTTCCCAAACAACGCACTGATTCCGCTGGCCGTGCTCACAGCAACCGGCACGGCACTAGACGTTGTCGTGTTATCTCCGAGTTGACCATAATAGTTGGAACCCCATGCATAGACTTGGCCTTCACTGGTCAGTGCCAAGGTGTGCGCACCACCGCTCGCAATCTGCACGATGGTTTTACCAGCCAGCACCCCGCCCTGCTCTACCGCCACGGGAACTGAAAGAGCATACGTCCTCTCATCATATCCAAGCTGACCAGAGGTGTTCAGCCCCCAGGCAGCCAACCCTGTGTAGGGCCAAAGCAGCACCAGATCATTGCCATCGCCGCCGTAATACCAGGCAATGAAGGGATAGGTGGTGCCATTGAAATTTAATTGAACCGTCGCTCCGTTGGCCACGTTGCTGAAACTGCCCTGGATATAGGCGGTGCCTGTGTTCTTCACCACCATCAGATTCGCTCCCATGGTCGGCGCACAATTGAGCGTGAGATCCAGCGTCAGTCCTGCCGCGTTCAAGGTGTTGAAGATGCTGCCAACGTCCGACTCAGCATTGAAAACAGCGGACACCGAGGTCGTCGTTGTGCCGGCGAGTTGGATGTCGAAAGGATTTTCATCGCCATCATTGCTGGTGATGTGAAGTGCCGCCGATTTTGCCCCACTGCTTGTGGGACTGTAGCGGACCACGAAAGTGGCGGCACCATCAGGCCCGGCGACTGGCGCAACCGGGCTGCTGACGAGACTGAACTGACCGGCATCTGCGCCGTCAATCGTGGTGCCCAGACCGGTCAAGCGTGACCCGCTTCCGCCTGTATTCTTCACCGTGAAGACCAGATCCGCCGAACTCCCAACAGGCACGGGTCTGAATTGACTGAGCCCACCCTGGCTGACCGCAACGCCCTGAGACTGCTCCACGGTGATCTCCGGCTCTGTTCCGGTTCCCTGGATGTTGAAGGTGTAAGGGCTCACATCTCCATCATCATTCGCGATGCTCACTGTGGCACGACGAAGGCCGAGAGCACTTGGATCAAAAGTGATCTGGAAAGTCGTCGTCCGGTTCAAAGCCAGCGGTGAAACAGGCTGGGCACTGACACTGAAATCGGCAGCATGATCACCCCCCAGCACAACCTTGGGTGTACCCGTCAGATTCAGCGGATTGAATCCTAGATTGCCGATCGTGAAGCTGCGCACCACGCTGCCACCGGTGAGATTAGCACCATCAAAATCCGTGTGATCCGCAAGGCTCGGCGTCACATCGCCACGAGCAATCTCCACAAGGTTACCACTGACAGCCATTTTCATCCGGGTCACGGCGTAGATCGCAAGGGAATGATACCCACTCACCGATGCCTTGGCCAAGCCAATGACTCGACGACCACTAAGCACACTGATGCCACTGGTCGTATTCACCAGCACAGGTGCATCACGATCCAACAAAGTGTTGTCCCCGAGTTGCCCATAGTCGTTGTCGCCCCAGGCGGCGGTCGAACCATCGGAGCATAACGCCAGGCTGTGGTAGACACCAACCGCGATGGCCACCGCGGTCTTACCAAACAATGCACTGGTGCCGCTGGTCATGTTCACCGCCACAGGTGCTTTTTGCCGTTCACCCGAAGGGTCACCAAGCTGACCTGAATAATTAGCACCCCAAGCGGCCAGAGTGCCGTCCGAGCATAGCGCCAGGCTATGGAGGACTCCCGCTACGATCGACACCACCGTTTTGCCATACAGCGCGCTGATCCCATTCGCGGCATTCACTGCCACTGGCACAGAGCTGCTCATCGTTGTGTTGTCACCAAGTTCACCGGAGCCATTACCACCCCAGGCCGCAATCGTGCCATCCGAGCATAGGGCCAAACTGTGAGAACTTCCCGCCGCGAGACTGATCACCGCCTTGCCATACAGCGCGCTGATGCCGCCCTCCATATTCACGGCAACTGGCGCGAAAGGGAACGCAATCGTATCCTCACCAAGTTGGCCAGAGAGGTTACTGCCCCACGCCACTGGTGAACCATCCGAGCATAGTGCCAAACTAAAATCTCCGCCAGCCGCAATGGCCACCACGCTCTTGCCAAACAAGGCACTCGTGCCGCTGGTAGCGTTCACGAGCACAGGAGCGCTGCGGTTCGTTGACGAATTGTCACCGAGTGCCCTGTTGCCGTTATAACCCCAAGACGTCAGGGTTCCGTCCGAGCAGAGCGCCAGACTGTGCGAGTAGCCAGCCGCGATAGCCACCACGGTCTTGCCAAACAGAGCACTCGTGCCGCTGACCGTGTTCACGGCCACAGGTGCGTTGCGGTTGATTGCCGTATTGTCCCCGAGTTGACCATAACCGTTGTTTCCCCAGGCATAAACACGTCCCTCACTGGTCAGTGCCATCGAGTGATAAACACCACTGACGACCTGCACGAGGGTTTTGCCTGCCAGCACGCCGCCCTGCTCCACTGCCACTGGAACTGAACGATCCGTCGTTGTGCCATCACCGAGTTGACCGACATCATTATGCCCCCAGGCAGCCAACCCTGTGTAGGGCCAGAGCAGCACCAGATCATTACCGTCACCACCATAATACCAGGCAATGAAGGGATAGGTGATGCCATTGAAACTGAGGTTCACAGTTGCGCCGTTGGTCACGTTGTTGAAGCTGCCCTGGATGAAGGCGGTGCCCGTGTTTTTTACCATGGTCAGGTTGGTGCCGGGCACGGGCGCAAAATTAAGCGTCAAACTCGCATCACCCGAAAGCACAACGCTGCTGGTCGTGAGTGGCACATCCGCCGCCGAATTGTAAACAAATGCCGGGGCGTTGATGCACGTGCCCTGGATGTTGAAGTTGTATGGGGTTCTAGCGCTATCATTGCTTGCGATGCTCACCGTGGCATTGCGCGGGCCAAGAGCGCTGGGGTCAAAACTGATCTGAAAAGTGGTGACTCCAGTGAAGGGGACGAGCGGAGAAGCAGGCTGCGTGATGACCGTGAAATCCGAAGCGTTCACACCGCCAATCTCGACCTTTGGCGTGCCGGTCAGATTCAGTGATCTGAAACCGGAACTGTTGATGGTAAAAGTACGCGTCAGCGCAGCTCCACTTAGGAAGACGTTTCCAAACCCGGTGTGATCAGCCGTGGTTGGTGTGGTGTCGTCATCGGCAATCGTCACGCCATTGCCGCTGATCGTGATCTCCTCCAAAGGTCTGCCATAGATCGCCAATGCGTGAGATGCCCGTGATCCCGATGCCACCAACCCGCTGATTTTACGGTCCGCCAGGACACTGATCCCACTGGCTCTGCTGACCGCCACCGCAGCCGGGCGATTTGTCTTGGAACTGTCGCCAAGCTGACCAAACTCATTGTTACCCCAGGCCGCGAAAGTGCCGTCGGAACACAGGCCAAGACTATGCTTGCGACCCGCCGCAATGGAGACCACGGTTTTAGTGAAGAGCGCGCTGCTGCCACTGGCTGCGTTCACCTCGACGGGCACCTGGCGCTCGATGATTGTTTTGTCCCCGAGTTGTCCGGCGTCATTGCTACCCCAAGCCACCAGAGTGCCGTCAGAGCAAAGTGCCAGGTTATGCGCGATACCCGCCGCAACTGACACAACGGATTTGCCGAAGAGAAAACTGGTTCCGCTGGAGGTGCTCACCGCCACCGGCGTCGCGCAATCGATCGTTGTGTTGTCACCAAGTTGACCAAACGCATTATCACCCCAGGCAGCCAGCGTGCCGTCCGAGCACCGGGCCACGCTGTGCTTGCCACCCGCCGCGATGGATACAACGGTCTTGCCAAACAGTGAGGTTGAACCGCTGGTCACTTCAACAGCCACGGGTGCATTGCGGTTGGTTGTCGTGTTATCCCCGAGCTGGCCATTGTCATTGGAACCCCAGGCCGCCAGCGTGCCGTCCGAGCACAGCGCCAAACTGTGGTAACCGCCAGTCGAAATGGCCACCATCTTCCTACCAAACAGCGCACTGATGCCACTGCTTGCATTCACGACCACAGGAGCGCTGCGACTCGTTGACGTATTGTCTCCAAGCTCGCCATCAAAGTTGTAACCCCAGGCCGCCAGCGTGCCGTCTGAACATAGTGCCAAACTGTGCATTTCGCCCGCCGCAAGGGCCACCACAGTCTTGCCAAAGAGTGCACTCGTGCCGCTGACCGTGTTCACGGCCACTGGTGCATTGCGGTTGGTTGTCGTAGCATCCCCAAGTTGACCATAAGCGTTGGAACCCCAAGCATAAACACGCCCCTCACTGGTCAGTGCCAAGGTGTGATCGCGACCGCTCACGATCTGCACGACGGTTTTGCCTGCCAGCACACCTTTCTGATCAACCGACGTGGGTGCCTGGCGCGACCTCGTGGAGTTGTCTCCAAATTGGCCGCGGTCGTTTTTACCCCAGGCAGCCAGCCCGGTATGAGGCCAGAGCAACACCAGGTCATTGCCATCGCCGCCATAATACCAGGCGATGAAAGGATAGGTGATGCCGTTGAAACTCAAATTAACCACCGCGCCGTTGGCCACGTTGCTGAAGGCACCTTGGATGAAGGCTGTGCCGGTGTTCTTCACCATGGTCAGATTCGTGCCGGGCAAGGGCGCGAAATTGAGTGTGAAATTCGCATTTCCAGAAAGCACCAGTTCGCTGGTCGTGAGCGGCACATCCGTCGCCGAATTATAAACAAAAGTTGGAGCATTCAGGCCCGTGCCCTGGATGTTGAAGTTGTATGGGCTTCTAACGCCGTCGTTGTTGACGATGCTCACCGTGGCATTGCGGGCACCAAGAGCGCTGGGATCAAAACTGATCTGAAAAGTGGTGACTCCAGTGAAGGGAGCGAGCGGAGAGGCTGGCTGGGAAATGACCGTGAAATCCGCAGCATCCGCGCCACCGATTTCGACCTTTGGCGTGCCGGTCAGATTCAGTGACCTGAATCCGGTGCTGCTGATGGTAAACGTTCGCGTCACGGTGCCGCCACTGAGGAAGACACTCCCAAACCCAGTGTGATCAGTCGTGGTCGGCGTGGTGTCGCCATCGGCAATATTCACGCCATTGCCGCTGATCGTGATTTCCTCCAGAGGTCGCCCATGGATCGCCAAAGAATGGGAGGCCGATGATCCCGATGCCATTAACCCGCTGATTTTACGGCCCGCCAGCGCGCTGATGCCGCTGACTCTGCTGACCGCCACCGCAGCCGGACGGTTCGTCCTCGAAGCATCCCCAAGCTGACCGACTCCATTCATTCCCCAGGCCACCAACGTGTCGTCAGAACAAAGAGCCTGACTGAACCCGCTGCCAGCCGCAATGGTCACCACGGTCTTGGCAAAGAGCGCACTGTCACCACTGGCTGCGTTCACCGCCACCGGTGCATTGCGTGCTGTGGTCGTCTTATCCCCGAGTTGTCCGGCTTCATTGCCACCCCAGGCCGCCAACGTGCCGTCCGAGCAAAGCACTAGGTTGTGGTTGCTGCCCGCAGCGATGGACACCACGCTTTTACCGAAGAGGGCGCTGGCCCCACTGGACGTGTTCACCGCCACGGGTGCTTTTCGCCATACGCCCGTGTTGTCACCAAGCTGACCTGATGAATTATCACCCCAGGCCGCCAGAGAACCGTCCGAGCAAATGGCCAGGCTGTGTGCATCACCCGCCGCGATGGCCCTAACCAGTTTTCCAAACAACACGCTCGTGCCGCTGGACATGTTCACCGCCACAGGCGCATTGCGCTGCGTTGTCGCATTGTCACCAAGCTGGCCATACACGTTATGACCCCAGGCCATCAGCGTGCCGTCCGAGCATAGAGCCAGACTATGGCGGTCTCCCGCTGCGATCGTCACCACGGTCTTGCCGAACAGCGCACTGACTCCACTGGCAGTGCTTACCAGCACAGGTGCATTGCGTTGTGTGATTGTGCTGTCCCCAAGCACCCCATAGGTGTTCAAACCCCAGGCCACCAGCGTTCCGTCTGAACAAAGTGCCAGACTATGTTTTCCACCCGCAGCGAGGGCCACCACGGTCTTGCCAAACAGGGCGCTGGTGCCGCTGGCCGTGTTGACCGCCACTGGAGTAGACTGGCTTGTCAGCGTGTTGTCTCCGAGCTGACCGGTGCCATTGTCACCCCAGGCATAAACACGACCCTCACTGGTCAGTGCCAACGTGTGATTCGCTCCTCGCACCACCTGCACGATGGTTTTGCCTAACAACACACCTGTTTGATTCAGCGCTCCAGGTGACAGGCGCGATCTGGTTGTGCCATCTCCGAGCTGACCCGCACCGTTATTCCCCCAGGCAGCCAATCCGGTGTGCGGCCAGAGCAGCACCACATCGTTGTTTCCCTCGCCTCCGTAATACCAGGCGATGAAGGGATAGGTGATGCCGTTGTAACTCAGGTTCAATGTCGCACCATTGGCCGCGTTGTTGAACTTGCCCTGCGTGAATGGCAGGCCGGTATTTTTCACCACCGTCAGGTTCGTGCCGGGTGCAGGGGCAAAATTGAGGGTGACGGCGATGTCTCCAATGGCGGTGTAGGTGCTGGCCGTGATGGGCACATCCGTGGCTGAATTGAAGGTGACCGGCAAGACAATGGCCCGTGCATTTCCCGCCAGGAAACTGAACAGGACAATCAGGCCCGCCAGGCTGCACCGAAATCCGGACACGAAACGAAGAGTCAGTGGTGCAGAGGCGAAAGACTTGGCTTTCATGAATATTGCAAAAAAGGCGCAAAAATCCGCAAATGACGCAATAGACGCCACATGGTATTTACATCGAGAATCTTTGATCGCGCCCGAACCAGCAAGACTAATCTCCCGCCGCCCACGATTATTCCACGGCCCTGCCGGGCACTTAGGCGGTAGCCTGGCAGCCCTATTGCTCAGCACGCGAGAGGGGCGCAGCCAAGCCGCCCAATCTGCCGCCAAGTAATGCAGTCAATTCTTTATCAGATCGAGGTGAAAGAGACCAAGCAAACCTATTGAATCAACAGTCAGCCAACTCTTTTGCCGTTCAGTTTCTGTTCCAGCTTCTCCCAGTCACCCAGATGCGCCCGCATCAGCATCTTCCAGAGCCTACCATGGTTCGGCACGGAGAAATGCAGAAGCTCATGCACGATGCTGGCTTGGACGGTTTTGTGTTCATCGGGCTTGCTCATGGCTATTTCCATTGAGCCCTCCAGCTCTTGAACTCAGAAGGCCGAATGCGGAAACGGGCAAAATTGCCTTCGTGTAGCCCGGCAAGTTCGCTTTCGGCCATCTCTGCGAAACGACGCTGATCTTCTCTCGGTGACAGTTTCATGGCGGCCTGTCTCACTTGTTGGGCTGCCTCCTGTTTGTTCAGGACCTGCCGTACAACATCCGAAACCACTTCGCTCAGTAGCGCCCGGTATTGCTGCCGGAATACGTCGGGCTCTCCCACGGTTTGTCGAATAGCCGCGTAGCGGGCGCAGGACCGCTCGTAAGCCCACAAAAACACCTCCCGCAAAAGCTCGATGCGGTTTAACTCATAAACTCCCAGCAACCCGTCCACGTAATCGCGTTGCGGCACATCCACGAAGGAGAGAGGGGAAAGGTTCATGCGGATGAACGGGATGTTGGCCGCGAGACGCGACACCCGTTTGTTCACGTCTTCAAAGGGTTGGAGATATGGCAGATGCACCATGCTGAAGAACGCCTGCTCGAAAGGGTTCTTGATCGCCTGAGCCTTCTTCAGCAGCAGATCAAACATCTCCACAATGCGCTGCGGCCCCTCAATCGGATGAAACACGCTTCTGTCGATGCCCACGGCAATCTCCCGCAGCCTCCCGGCGGCGTTGGGATTCGCCAGAAGATTCTCTGCCAGAGCCGCATGGAGATTCAGCAGCGTGTAGCGGTTGAAACCAATCTCCCCCGCATCCTGCACCAGCAGCTCGATGGCCCGTTTGTGATTCAGAATCATCTGCGCCTCCCCCGCATCCTTTCCCTCCGCCACAGCTCCGAGTTGCAGCAACCGCTCCGTCTCCAGCAGGGAATAGGTGTTCCCCTCCAGGCGACTGGAGTTCCAGGAAAGGTCAATCAGCAGGCGATCCAGGATATCTCTCGCATGTGTTCCCGCCGGTTGCCCCTGCTTCCAGGAAACGCCGATCTCCGCCAGATGCCGACGCATCGCTGGCGGCAGGTAGAACGTGCGGTTGGGACGGTAGGCCTTCAGGAACTCTGGGTCATAACCAACAGGTTTCCGCTGGATCAACGGGCGGCGGACCAGAAGGCGTACCTGTCCGGCATCGGCTGACACAACCAGTTCGGTTGGCGTAGCGGCCACCACCGCAGAGGCATGACTGGGAGTGGGCGTCCCGCGTGTCAGAGGCCGCCGGTAGCGAGCCATCCGCCCTTCCCCATCCTGAATCAGCTTCCCATCGGCCACCAGCAGCGCCAGCCATCGTTGCAGACTGCGCCTCGCAGGCGGCGGATGCATGGCCCCAAAAACGTCCGACAACGAAGCCCCACCCGGGAACCGGGCCGCAGCTCGTTCGACGGCTTGCAACTGCTGAGATGGGAGAGGGCGGGGCATGATGGACGTATCTGTGGCAGCGTGAATGCGCCACTAAAAGCCTTATAGTGGCGCATTCACAGTCATTGCGCCACAACGCAAATCGGCTGATTTTACTTGAACCAGAGAGGGCGCCCACAATGGCAGCATCATCCGGTAGTGGCGCGTTCGAGGTCATTGCGCCACAAAAAGCGGGCGTAGTGGCGTGGTGAGTCGCTGCAACAAAACCTCAGACAAAAGCCCCCTTCAAGTGGCTGATGCTTGCGCCCTCCGCTTCCTGATCCAGCGGATTGAAGGCCCACAGTTGGCCATGCAACAGGTCGCCGATGTAAAGAGAGGCCCGCAGCCCCCGATTATTCCACGACCCTGCCGGGCACTTGGGCGGTAGCCGAGCAGCCCTATTGCTCAGCACGCGAGAAGGGCGCCACCGGTCCGCCCAATCCGCCCCCAAGCCAACGCAGCCAGTTCAACCTAAAAGCGTGAATGGGAAAGATGACAGATTGCCGTGAAGGCGCATAGAATGGGCTGATGGTGCGTAAAAACATCCCCGTGGAAGCTCACTCAATAGGTGAGGCAGCAGTCACCCCATCTGGGCCCGTTGTCATCCGTCACACATTGGACATGCGGCAAGCCAGCAATATCCTCGTGCAAATCCATGCCGAAGCGGCCTTCGTGACAGACAGTTTCCAAATGGTTGGCCATGCTGGCAGCGCTATCGACGATGCAGACATTGCGAGTGGTGCCATCTGGCTGCGGGCTAGGATAGATGACATGTCCGATCTCTGGGAAGCCCGCAGGTTGGATGCGGTCTTTGCCAGCGGTCGGTGCGAGGATGGCGTGCAGGGTGAGGCGGTGTGCCTTGCTTTCGAGCAGGGCTTTAGGGTCGAGTGATGTTTGGCTCATGATGTTGGTTCTTGGGTATTGTGGGTGGAGGGGGATTGCCAGCGAGTAATGAGCGGCTTCAGGCCGCCATAGCTGACTGGAAAGACGAGTGCCGCGAGGAGTCGCTGCGGATTCGCATGGGCGAAGGCTTGCTGCGGGAAGTCAGCGATTGGCACACGTTCGGCGCGGTAAGCGCTAGCGGCGTATTCCCAAGCTTGGCCGAGTTGGTTGCCATCCAGTGCGGCGACGATGGCTCCGAGTCGTCCCGCTTTAGCGATGACACGAGACGGAGTGGCTGATCTTTCAACCTCACCCCTAGTGTGCAGACTGGCAAAGGTGGCGTTGTCAAAATGCGGTCGTAGGAAGCCATACAAAAGGGCAGAGGCGTCAGCGGTATGGCTCGTTCCGTAAACTCTTGCCCACCTGCGCAGGGGTGCCTTGGTGTCCTTCGAGGCGTTCCAATCAAAGAGGCTGAAGCGATCAACCCATGCCACGAGGGCTTCGTCATTGGTTTGGTGCGAAAGGAATTGAAGGGCATCACTGACACTGGCGCTGACTTCTCCGATGAGCGGCACAGCACTCATCGGAGAGGACTCTATGAGGCGACGATTGGTGAGGGCCGCGAGATTGCTTTCGAGGTTGGTTGGCGACCAGATGCGCCGCAGTGGAACATCTTTAGGGATCGTCCACCACTGCCCTTTGCCTGTGGCTCCGAGTCGGTATGCGAGGAAGCGCTGGGGAGCTTTCAAAGCAACGGCATCAGAAGCCTTGGGCGGTGGCTGCGGGCGCAACGAAGCGAGTGCCAAGGCCAACCGAATCTCTGAGTGTTGATGGGACGTGCGCTCCAGCAGCCAGTGAAGCCAATCGAGCGGCAGCAAATCGAAGCGAACACCGGACTCACGGTTAGCTTTGTTGCGATCCACTTTGGCGAGCGCGGTGAAGACTTCGTCGATCAGCTCCCAGGAGCGCTCGACTTGAACATTCTCACGTTGATTGCCCTGACCGATGGCTTCTGCCAAGGCGATTAGGGCGCGATCAATGGGACCTTGGAGTCCGCGATAGCGCTTCTTTGATCCTTGCTCCATGTCTGGTGGCAGGCTGTCGCGAAGTTTAATCACACGATGCGTTACCTCGCTGAACATAGGGCTGGCACGAGGAACCTTGATGATGCTGCCGAGGCGTGATTCGAAGGTGTTTTCACTGGTGGTGCGCAACAGCGTGAAGCTGCGAAACTGCTGAATACCTGCATCAATGCCACGATGCACGATGGCTGCGGCAAAGGCAGCGGAAGTCAGCGCTGCCTTGCCTGCAATCTCAGCCTTGCCCGTTTGGTAGAGCGCCGTGACTTCTGCAAGCGCCATGGGACGATCCCAAACAGGTGCCCAAAACTCGCCAAGCCGCTGGCCTGCGGCTTGTTCAGCCAGAGGTGCCGTTGATCGGGTAACAAATGGGAAGGCGGCGGTGGCTCGGCGCTGCGAACCCAACTGCCGTGAGGTAGAACCCGCCAACAGTGGAAAGGCTTCACAGGCTAACAGCATAGCCCACGGCGTGATCTGGCCTTCGGCGAAGGGTTTGCTAAAACCACTGTTGTAGATCTTGTTGGCGGCACTGAACCAACTTCCCCCTCCGAAATCGGACATGTAGTGGCAAGCATCGCCACTGAGAAGGGCATCGAGATCGGCCCGAACCATCTCGGCAGTGATGCCTCGTGGCAGGGTGAGAATTGCTGTTTTGGCCTTGTCCCAACCTGAAGAAAACAATCGCTTCCCTGAATTACCACCTGTTCCGAAAATCGGGTTGAAGCTCAGGCGTTGACCCGTCGCAAGATGTGATTGCTGGAGCAAGGCTTCATTCTCTGGTGCGAGATGAGAAGGTGCGCTGCTCGCTGCTGTAGTCGTAGGTGTGAAGGTCCAGGTGTTCGCACGCTTCATGCTGTGATCCCACGGAATGAAAGTCATGCTC
>CAJCCF010000740.1 GCA_903960845.1 uncultured Verrucomicrobiota bacterium
AATTTCGATTCACCGTTTCATCAAGATTCAGCACCAAATTCGCGATCAGGGTCCACGAGGCTGTTTCAGGAGCTGACGCGAGGTTCTTCGGCGTCGATTCGCCAGTGTGGATGGCCTTCTCGGCGGCTTTAGGGTCGGGTTGGTAGAGTTCGCGTTGTTTGGCCAAAGCTCCGTTGAGCATCGCCGATTCCTTCTCGTCGGGTTGGCGGCTCAAAACGGTGCGGAAGAGCCAGTGGAGCTTCGCAGCATCGTCTTGGCCACCTTCTTGAAGGATGCGTTCGGCGAGCGCTCGCGCGGCTTCGAAATGCTGGACATCGTTCATGAGTTGGAGAGCCTGCATGGGCGTGTTGCTGCGTTCGCGGCGGGTGCAGCTTTGCTCGCGGTTCGGCGCATCAAAATTGCTCATGAAGGGCGGCGGAGCGGTGCGCTTGAGGAAGCTGTAGAGGCTGCGGCGATAAAGCGCCGGACCGTGGTCCTGCAGGTAGTAGCGCGTGTTGCTGTCGCCATAACCAACCGGCTCCCAAATGTTCGGCGGCTGGTAGGTGCGCACGCCGCGACCGCCCATCGTAAGGTTGATGAGACCGCTGACAAAAAGCGCGTTGTCACGGATCTGCTCGGCATCGAGCCGGATGCGCGGACCACGGGCGAGCAGGCGATTGTCAGGATCGAGGCTGAGAAGGTTCGATTCGACCGGCGAGGCCTGTTTGAAGGCTTGGGTCATCAAGAACTGCTTGATGAGTTGCTTCACATTCCAGCCGCTCTTTTGAAACGTGACCGCGAGATGATCCAGCAGTTCGGGATGGCTCGGCGGCTCGCCTTGAGAGCCGAAGTCGTGACTCGTTTTCACCAAGCCAATGCCGAAGACCTGCTGCCAGAAGCGGTTCACCGTCACACGGGCCGTCATCGTGTTTTCGGGAGCGACGAGCCACTTCGCGAGATCGAGCCGCGTGGCGCGTGCGCCGGATTTCTTCAGCGGGTGAAAGGCCGCAGGCGTGGCGGGCTCGACCTTGTCGCCGAATTTGTTATACTGGCCGCGCATGGCGATGAAGGTGTCGCGCGGCGTTTCAGCATCGCGAAAGATGAAGGTGCCGGCAATCGCGAGATCGGCGGCGGAATGCGCTGATTTTGCGGCTTCCCAGGCCTGACGATGTCTGGCGAGATCGTCATTCACCGGCTGCGCGATGCGGGCGAGGTAATAGCGCAGCAAGGCCTCACGCTGCTTCGCATCGGTGACCTTCTCAGGCGCAGTGGCGAGTGTTTTGGCGAGTTCGGCGGACATTTCCGGCGGATTCTTTTTTCCGTTGCTCATGAGCTTCCACCAGGTGGCAAATGATGTGAGCGCATGCTTGTCCGGACGCGTTTTGCCGTTCACCTCGCAGCGGTCAAACACCGCCGTGCCGCCGAATTGCTGCACGCTGAACACATTGATGCGCGTGCCGGGTTTGAAACCAAGCACTGCGGCGGGATCGAAGCTCAACTGCGTCCACTCGCCGAGCTTCGGCAGAGGTCCGGCGATGACATCGCCCTCCTGAGCGTAAGCGGTGCCGGTGAAGACCGAGCCATCGCCCCAGACGACGCGTTTGTTGTTCAGCTCGACACTCACCGTGCGCGGTGTGTTGAGCGGATCGAGTCGCACCCAGACGCTGAAGCGCGGAGATTCGCCGAGCACCACGGGCGTGAGCGTTGGCGTGATGTTTTCCTCGCTGAACTGACCGTTGCTGAGTTGCAGCACGCGTCGCCCAGACTTCGCGCCGAAAGCAGGCGCATCCAGCCAAGCACTGGCATTGCGTGTGGTGTTTCGTGTTTCCGCGCCGTGGGCAAACAGGTCGTCAAAGATCACCTGGGTGATGCTTTCGGCCTGTGGCGTAGTTTTTTCAGCAAAGACCGCTTTCAGGGCGGCGGCATCGAGAGCCTTCAAAGTCGCACTTTCGGCCGCGGCCGTCGCATCGAGCGCTTTTTGCTGCTCCGGCTTCGGCAGTCGAAGGTAGGGCTCCGTGACGTTGATGTTCTTGTCCATCGGCGGATCAGCGGAGCTGTAAAAGAAAGCGTAGAGCGAATAAAACTCCTTCGTCGTCAGCGGATCAAACTTGTGATCGTGACACTGCGCACAACCGCCCGTGAGGCCGAGCCAGGCTGTGCTGAGCGTGGCCGCGCGATCCACGGCGTAAAGATGGCGGTATTCCTCATCAATGGCCCCGCCTTCACTGGTGGTCACATTGCAGCGCGAGAAGCCTGTGGCGGTGAGTTGATCGGGTGTGGCATTCGGCAGCAAATCACCCGCAATCTGCCAGATCGTGAATTGATCAAAGGGCAGGTTTCCATTGAAAGCCTTCACCACCCAGTCGCGATACGCCCACATGCTGCGTTCATTGTCCAGATGCAGTCCATGCGTGTCCGCATAGCGCGCCACATCCAGCCAGTGTTTCGCCATCTCCTCGCCATGGCGCGGCGACTTCAAATAGCTGTCCACCATGGTCTCATAAGCTTTGGGTGATGTGTCCTTCACAAACGCATCCACTTCCGCCAAAGTTGGTGGCAGGCCTGTCAGCGTGAACGCCACGCGGCGAATGAGCGTCTCTTTGTCCGCTTCAGGCGCAAAGCTGAGGCGGTCTTTGGTTTGGCGCTCGGCGAGGAAGGCGTCGATGGTCGTTTCAGGTTTCAGTGAGTCCGGCTTCGCGCTTGCACCCTGGAACTTGAAACTTGGAACCTTCGACTCCGCCGGCGCTTCAAACGCCCAATGCTTCTGATACGACGCGCCCTGCTCGATCCACAACTTCAGTGTGTCCTTCTGCTTCTGCGTGAGCTTCTTGTGCGACTTTGGCGGCGGCATGAGGTCGTCCTCATCCGTTGCGATGATGCGCTGCCAGACTTCACTTTTCGCCAAATCTCCCGGCTTGATCGGATACGCGCCGTCCTTGGCGGTGTAAGCACCTTCCGGCGTATCGAGCCGCAGTTCCGCCTCACGCTTCTTTGAATCGAAACCGTGACATGCGAAACAGTTCTCCGACAGGATCGGGCGGACATCGCGATTGAAGTTCAGTTTGTCAGCAGCAATGGCGTGGCTGACGGCAAGCAGGAGAAGAAAAAGCGGGACTCGGGTCGTGGACATGGAAAGGAGGTTTCGAAGCTAACGCGAAAGCGCAGTCAAACCTTCCCTCCAACCCTTGGCCTTTCCAGACAAACTCCTGGCTTATCTTGCTCCGCCAATCGCTCGTTTCAGCGCATTCGCCGTGATTCTTTGCACGCGCTCGTCCGGCCCGTGGGGGCGTGAGTAGTGGCTCCAGGGAATCATGTGGCCTGGAGGATCGCTGAGGCCCTGGCTCCAGAAGATGGTGGTGGCGTTGAAGACGATGTTTTTCTTCGGGCCTTCAAACAACGTGGCTGCATACTTGCCGAGACGCACACCGCTGGCCCAGACGTTGCCCTCGGCGATGACTTCGAGCCCTTCGCGCTGGGTGTCGGGATCGCCATGAAACTCCCAGCCGACGAGGCCGGGGATGCTGTCGCCCTTTTTCATGCCGGTGCCCTTGAAGAGCCAGTGATCGGGCTTGGCACAGGTCCAGTCGCCGCCGCCATTGAAGGGGACGATGGTGCGGGCACCGATGATGTCACGCTCGTCCGGGCCGGGGTTCTCAAAGGGACCGAGCACTTTGGAATACGCTTCTTTTTCCTCTTCGCGGAATTCGCCATAGCAGGTCTCGCGGGTGAGACGGCGGTTGGGGTCACCCTTGGCATTCGGTGTGAAGGGCGTGACCATGTACACGTCATTGGCGGAGAGCCAGAGAACGCTGAGTCCATCGGCGATGGCTTGCTTGACGTTGTGGTATTGACGCATGTCCCAATACTC
Source organism: uncultured Verrucomicrobiota bacterium (assembly GCA_903960845.1). Taxonomy (GTDB): domain Bacteria; phylum Verrucomicrobiota; class Verrucomicrobiia; order Verrucomicrobiales; family Verrucomicrobiaceae; genus Prosthecobacter. Next base: position 3,848 of record CAJCCF010000740.1, read on the forward strand.
ATCGTGACCGATGCTGATCATCGTTTTGGCACGCGCGAGATTGGCGGGCTCGAGGTTATCAACGTTCGAGCAGTAGGTGACATCGTAGCCTTCTTTTTCCAGCCAGTAACACAGCGGGTATTCCCACAGCAGGAACTCGCCGCTGCCCATGCTCTGCGGGTTGTCGAAGATCTGCACATACTTGCCATAGGGGCGGTCAAAGCTGCAACTGACGCCCGGCGCGTGCGCGGCGCGGGGATCGGTGTAGAGCGACTCGTTGACGGGCCAGCGGTTGTAGGCCTGCCAGGTGTTGTCGCTGCATTGGAAGAGGATGTCGGCGGGGCGGTCATCCTTGACGATGAAGATGACGTAGCTTTGCCAGTAGGGTTTGTCGGCAGCCGCAGGCACCGTCGAGAGACGACCGAGATAGACGCCGCTCGGCCAGTCCGCCGGAATAACTAACGATGTCGAAACTTCCCACTGGCATTCGCGCAGACGTTTATCAGCCATCTCAGGCACGGGCTGCTCTTTGCCTTCAATAGGGCCGAGCGTGGTCATCAGGCGCGAACCCGCCCCGTCGTAGTAGCCCATGCGAAAGATGTCGATGGTGAATTTGGAGACGGGCTTGGTGCTGACGAAGATGTCGAGCTTCTCACCCGCCTTGATGGACTGGCGCGAGCAGTAGCCTTCAATCAACGAAGTGCGGTAGGATTTGGCGCTGTCCGGCATCATTCGCGTGAGCTGGAAGCTCGCGCCGGACTTGGCGTTCTCGGTTTTGATGAGATCGGGGTGCCGTTTGGCAGAAGGTGCGGACTTGAGTGTCCGCGCTCCCGTCATTGCGGCGGCGGCAGTGGTGGTCTTGATGAAATCGCGGCGGTCCATGATGGAGCAATACGGACGGGAACCCGCGCGTATAGCAAAGCATGCCGATTCATCTGACCACACGCCGCCAGTTCCTCACACAACTCGGAGCCGCCGCCGTTTTTTCCCGCGCGGATGCCTTTGCTGCGGAGGTGGATGAGAATCTCATCGCCATCCTCAACGACACCCATATCGGCGCGCAGCATTCGGCGAGCGCCTCGATTCCGACGAACCTGCGCAACACCATCGCATGGTTGCTGGCACTGCCGAAACGGCCCGCGGCGGTCATCATCAACGGTGACCTGGCCCTGAAAGACGGCCAGCGTGGCGACTATGAGCATTTTGCGAAGCTGATCGCACCGTTGCGCGATGCCGGTGTGCCATTGCACCTGACCATGGGCAACCACGATGACCGGGCGGTGTTTTATGATGTGCTGAAGAGTGAGAAACCGGAATCACCCGCCGTCGAATCAAAGCATGTCGGCGTGGTGAAACTGGCGGGAGCGAATCTTTTTCTGCTCGACTCCCTGAAGGCCACGATGGTCACTCAGGGACTGGTCGGCGAGGCGCAGATGGCCTGGCTGGCGAAACGGCTCGATCAACATGCGGACAAACCGGCGCTGATCTTTGCCCATCACAATCCGCGCCTCGGCGGCGAACCCCTGCACTTCCCCGGCGGGCTTGAGGACTCCGAGCCGCTCTGGCAGATGCTGGCAAAGCGTCCGCAGGTGAAGGCCTACATCCACGGACACATTCATCATCGCAACTTTTTCGCGCATGAAAACATCCACATCCTGAACACGCCCGCTGTGTCCTATGTGGCCGACAAAAAAACCTCCACCACCGGCTGGACGATGGCACAGCTGGGCTCAACCAACGGCAGTTTCACCACACACACGCATCTGCCGGAGCATGAATGGAATGGCGTGAAGGTGGACTTGAAGTGGCGGACATGAGCAAGAAGCACCACTTGCACCCGTAGGTTTGCAAATCGTGAGCACTCCAAGTCCAACCATGCGCCTATCGCGACGCAACATCCTCCATGCAGGCGGCATGGGGTTGCTCAATCTTGGGTTAGGCCAGCTCTCGGCACTTGGTGCGCCTTCCCGCACGAGCGGCATTGGCCTGGGGAAAGCAAAATCGGTGATCCTCATCTTTAACGGTGGCGCGCCGAGCCACATCGATCTCTGGGATCCAAAGCCGGACGCGCAGCCGGAGATTCGCGGACTGTTCAGCACGATTAAAACAAATGTCACGGGCATCCATGTCTCCGAACTGCTGCCCCAGATGGCGAAGCGCATGGACAAACTGGCGCTGATCCGCTCCGTGCACCACGGGCACAGCAGCCACAATGGCGGCATGCACTGGGCCACCACGGGACGTCCGTATCGTGTGGACAGCACGCTGATCAATCCGAGTCCGTCCGACCTTCCCGGTGTGGGCACGCTCTGCGGCTGGCTGGCGCAGCGGGATGGTTTCAGCAAGGGTGTGCCACCTTATGTGATCACGCCGTTCCCGCACTGCGACAGCAAGATTTATCTCACACCCGGCCAGTTCGGCGGATGTCTGGGCAAGCGCTACGATCCTTATGTGCTCGATGATGATCCCAACGCAGCCACGTTCCGCGTGCGCAACATGGGGCTCGATGCCAGCCTGACGCCCGAGCGTTTTCAGCAACGGCTCGCACTGCTCAATCAACTCGGCGGGGCCTCCCAGATTGTCGCTTCACCGCAGGTGGCGGAGATCGACATCTTCAATCAACAAGCCTCTGCATTGCTGCAATCCGGCAAGGCCGCAGAGGCCTTTGATCTCTCCAAAGAGCCGGACAAAGTGCGCGAACGCTACGGCAGGCACAGCTGGGGCCAGTCACATTTGCTGGCACGGAGACTGGTCGAAGCCGGCACGCGTTTTGTCACGACGGTGAACGGGCCAAGCATCACCTGGGACACGCATAAGGACAATTTCAACAGCCTGAAGAACCGCCTGGTGCCACCGATGGAGCAGGCCTACGCGGCATTGCTGGATGATCTCGAAGAACGCGGCCTGCTGGAAAGCACGCTCGTCGTTTGGATGGGCGAGTTTGGCCGCTCGCCAAAGATCAATACCGACACCGGTCGTGATCACTGGCCGGGCTGCTACAGCGTGCTGCTTTCAGGCGGCGGCGTTCGCGGCGGACAGGTCATCGGCAGTTCAGATGCGACGGGGGCCTACCCCAAGGATCGCCCGATCACACCGGCCGACATTCACGCCAGCATTTATGCCGCGCTCGGCTATGACCACCGTGAGATCAGTTATCACTCGGCGGATGGCCGCCCGGTGCCGCTGACGGATGGCGCGACGATCAGCGAGTTGTTTTGATCACCTCAATCTTCATGCGCCCACTCGTCTTTGCGGCCTGGTTCCTCCTGTCCATCCACACCAGTTACTCGCAGGCACCGATGAAGGTCGTGCTCGCGGGTGACTCCACCGTCGCGACAGTGACTCAAGCTCCCAAGGATCGGCCCGATCTCGCAGGCCGGGGGCAGATGCTGGGCGAGTTTCTGCCGGATGCCAGGGTGATCAATCATGCGCGCTCAGGAACGAGCACGAAGAGCTTTCGCACCCTGGGCCTGTGGGATCGGGTGTTGAAGGAAAAGGGTGAGTGGGTGCTGATCCAGTTCGGACACAATGACCAGCCGGGGAAAGGGCCGGAGCGCGAGACGGATGCGGCGACAAGTTACCGCGAGAATTTACGCGGATTCGTCGGCGAGGTGCGCGCAGGCGGCGGGAAGCCAGTGCTCATCACCTCGGTGGCGCGACGTGTGTATGCCGATGGCAGGATGACCTCCACTCTCGGACCCTATGTGGAGGCTGTGCAGTCGGTAGGCAAAGAACTCAAGGTCCCGGTGATTGATCTGCACCGGGCAAGCTTCGCGCTGTTTCAGCAGATGGGAGAGAAGTTCTGCCAGCTCTATGCGCCTTCGGAAACGGATCGCACACATTTTTCGCATGAAGGCGCACGCATGATGGCGCGACTGGTGGCGGAAGGTCTCTTGCGCGAGGTGCCTGAACTGCGCCATCAGGTTCGACTCATGCCGCCACCGCCGGCGGGCCTGCCGTTTGAAGTGAAACTCACGACCCTCTCTCAGGGCTATGACGGCAAGACCTGCTGGGTGCATCCGCGTGCAGGGGCGATCCCTGGCAGGACCCCCAGCGTGGTGCTGACAATGCAGAAACTGCTACTCACCGGCAGCGATGTGTTTTATGCGCTCAATGACACGCGCTCCGACGATCTCGGAACAACCTGGAGTCCGATCACGGAGCACGCAAAAACATTGGGACGACGCCAGGAACCCGATGGCACCATCGTGGCGGCGTGTGACTTCACGCCGAAGTGGCATGCCAAGTCGGGCAAACTCCTCGGCATCGGCCACACCGTGCTCTATCGCGACGACAAGGTCGTGGAAAACCGGAAACGCGAGGCAAGCTACGCCGTCTATGATGACAAGAGCCGCACCTGGTCAGCCTGGGCCACACTGAAGATGCCGGATGAGCCGAAGTTTTTCAACGCGGGCGCCGGCTGCGTGCAGCGTTTTGATCTGGAGAATGGTGACATCCTGCTGCCGATTTATTTCAAGGCGAAGGAGGATAAGTTTTACCGCGTGACCGTGCTGCGCTGCTCGTTCGATGGCACAACTCTACGCTTCATTGAGCAGGGAAGCGAAGTGACGCTGGAATCCGGCCGTGGCGTGTATGAACCTTCCCTCACACGCTGCGCCGGGCGCTTTTATCTGACGCTGCGCAATGACACGGCAGGTTACGTCTGCACCAGCGATGATGGACTGCACTTCGGGCCGATCAAACCGTGGCAGTTTGATGACGGCAGCGAACTGGGCAACTACAACACCCAACAGCACTGGATCACGCATGGTGATGATTTGTATCTCGTCTACACCCGCAAGGGAGCGCACAACGATCATGTGTTCAGGCACCGGGCTCCGCTGTTCATGGCCAGGGTGGACCCGTCCACACTGAAGGTGAAACGCGACTCCGAGTGCATCCTGGTGCCTGAGCGCGGAGCGCGGCTGGGGAACTTTGCCGTGACCGAAGTCAGCGGCAATGAAACCTGGGTAACCGTCGCCGAATGGATGCAAACCTGGTCGCCCAACATTGTTCTCCCAACAAACAATGCTTTTGGTGCGGACAACTCCGCGTATGCGGCGCGGATTCTGTGGAAACCGTGATCAGTCGCGGCTCCGCAGCTTGGAGAGCAGGCGCAGCATTTCGATGTAGAGCCACACGAGCGTGACGAGCAGCCCGAGAGCAGCCTGCCACTCCATGTACTTCGGCGCGCCGTGAGCGACACCGTTTTCGATGAAGTCGAAATCGAGCACAAGGTTCAGCGCGGCGATCACGACGACCACGAGGCTGAACCCGATGCCAACCATGCCACTTTCATGAATGAGCGGGATCTGAATGCCAAAGATGCCCAACACCATGCTGGCAAGGTAAACGATGGCGATGCCACCCGTGGCGGCGATGAGGCCGAGCTTGAAATTCTCCGTGGCTTTGATCAGCCGCGACTGGTAGGCGAACAGCAGGGCAAAAAGAATGCCAAGCGTGAGCAGTGCCGCCTGGAGCACGATGCCATTGTAGAGTGCGGCATAGCGCGCCGAGATGACACCGACAAAAACGCCTTCGACCACGCCGTAAGCCGGGGCAATCGCAGGAGACCACGTCGGCCTGAAGGAAGAAATCATGACCAGAACAAATCCGGCCAGCGCGCTGCCAATGCCAAGCAGACCTGCCACGCTGGGATTGGCCTGCACCATCTGCCAGCTGAAACCTCCGCTGATGACCATCAGCACGGAGAGAATGAAGGTCTTGTTCACCACGCCCTGAAGCGTCATGGTTTGGCCGCCCGCCACAGCGGGTGCATTAACGAAGACTTGATCGTTGAGTGTTGGATTGGAGGTGCGCATGCAGGATGAGGCTACGTCCGCAGGGTCTGTCTGGAAAGCCCGATGTGTGGCTTGTTTATAAAAGCTCGGACAATTTTTCCCTCACCGCCTCATACCCCTCATCAACGAGCAAACCTTCCGACTTTGTTGCGGCAACGGCAATCTCATCACAACGATTGTTATGCGGATTGGAGGCATGGCCCTTGACCCAGACGAGTTTGACCGTGTGCCTGGCCAGTTGGTCGAGGGCCCGTTCCCAGAGATCGGCATTCATGGCTGGCTGTTTGTCGGCTTTTTTCCAGCCACGGGCTTTCCAGCTTTTTGCCCAGCCTTTCTCAATGGCATCGACGACGTAGCGTGAGTCCGAGTAAAGAGTGACCTCGCAGGAACGGGTGAGAATGTGCAGCGATGCAATGACCGCCATGAGTTCCATGCGGTTGTTGGTGGTCTTGCGGTAACCCTGGGAGAGTTCCCTGGTGTGCTTGCCGCTTTGCAGGATGGCTCCATAGCCGCCCGGGCCTGGATTACCGCTGCAAGCGCCGTCGGTGTAGATGGTGACTTGAGACATGCTTGGAACACTTTGTCATAAAGCGTCACCATCCGTTCAGCGAGTGATTTTCACCATCAGTCATCCCATAGCAGCGATCAGCCGCTGATTGGTCGGCGGCGGCGCATGAAAACTCCGGCGAGACCGAGGCCAACGAGAAGCACCCGGCTAGGCTCGGGAACTGCGATGATGCTGATCGTTCCTGCAAGCGCACCCGTGGTCGTGTAGAGATTGGTCGTATCGACCCCCAGCCCGACCAGATTCAGATCAAAGGCGTCAACGGTCGACCAGGTGCCGGTGCGGGAACCCGGGCCTGTACCAAGATTAAACCAGTCAAAGAGCCTGAACACGTCTCCAGCCTGAAAGGTGATATTGTTTGGATTGCTGAGTTTCAGCGTGGAACCGCTAAGAATGGAGACTTCACCAAACAGGCGCAGCATGTCCGCAGCCGTGGGGTCACCGGACTGATCCAGCCCGGTCGTGGACCAGAGGTCGAGGCGGGTGAAGCTGTTCAGGCCAAAAATCGTGCTGCCACCCGTGCCTGTGGTGAGGCTGAAATCAGTGCCCTGCGTGGCACCTGAGGCACCAATCTGCAGCGTGCCATTGATGAAAATGGAATTGCCGGCACCGGTGGAAATAAGACCATTGCCGGAGAGTGTGCTGCCGGCATCGACGGTGACCGTGCCTGTGCCTGTGGCTGAACCGCTGGTGTTGTTCGCCTCCAGTATGCCATTGTTGGTGACGTAAGTGGGGCCATTGTAGCTGCTGGCGATGCCAGTGATGACCTTGGTGGCATCGATAACGAGATCGGAACCGGCACTCGCGCCACTGATGCCTATGTTGGGAATATTGATTGTGCCGCCGCCGGTGAGGGTGAGAACCGTGCCGTCTTTCACGAGGCCGCCGCTGAGATTCAGGGTGCCACCACCAGCGTTAATGGTGGCGTTTGATGCAGCCGCTATGGCTCCTGCAAAGCTGCTGGTGCCACTGTTCACCAACGCACCGCCGCCGAGATACCCTGTGCCGTTGATGGTGAGTGATTCGGCTGTGCTGTAGTTCACTCCCGTCAGTTTGAGGGCCGCACCGCCCGCCACCGTGGTGCTTCCTGCATTCGTGCCGAGGGCGTCGTTGGCACTGACTTCGAGGATGCCGAAGTTGATGTTGGTCGCGCCGGAGTAGGTGCTGCCTGCAGTAAGGGCCAGAGTGCCGGTTCCGGTCTTGGTCAGCGCCCCTCCGCTCGCGCCGGCTACGATGCTGTTGACGGTGAGCGTGGTGGAAGCATCCGTGCTGAACGTGCCTCCGGCAGAACCGAGGGTGATTCCGCGGTTAGCGCTGATGGACATGTTGGCCGTGGTCTTCAGCGTGCCGTTGTTCGCGCCGCCGCCGATGGTCAATCGGTTCGCCACAACCGAGCCTGGCGTGATGCCGAGATTATTTTCACTGGAGATCTGAATGGTGCCGTTGCTGATCGTCGTTCGGCCATTGAAAGTGGCAGAGTTATCGCCATTGAGGGTCCAGGTTCCGGAACCGCTTGAGCTCTTGAACAAAGTCGAGGTGGACGTTCCGCTGATGAGCTGCCCATTCATCACGCCATTGCCATCACCACCGATCACAAAGTCGGCGCTACTGCCGTTGGTGAGAGTGATATCGCCGGAGAGGGTCAGCAGATCACCAATCGTTGAAGATAAAATGCGGACCCGTCCCGCTGCGGTGCCCGGATCAGCCGAGATGCTGCCGCCCCAGGTATTGTTACCACTCAAGCTATTCAAAATGGAATCACCAGCCGTGGGATTGCCCAGGGACAGGGCCTGCAGGCCTGCCGTGGTGATGCCGCCCTGCAACGAGAGTGTGCCGCCACTGTTGACCAGCACACTGCCTGTCCCCAAAGCCGTGTTGTGAGCGGTAATCAACGTGCCGGCACTGACCTGCGTGCCACCACCATAGTCGTTGGCACCAGTGAGAACCAGAGTGCCCGCGCCTGCCTTTTCCAATGCGCCAGCGCCACTGGCGATGCCGCCATAATCCAACTGGGTCGAGGAGGCGACGTTGAATTGCCCTCCTGTTCCATTGAGCGCAATGCCACGATTTGAAGCGAGCGTGAACGTTGCCGTCGTGGCGAGAGCTCCATTGTTCAGAATCAAATAGTTTGCTGTTGCCGAGCCCGGCACCGAGCCCAGGCGGTCATCAGCAGCAATGATGAGCGTGCCGCTATTTTTGACAGTGGTCGGGCCATTGTAGGTGTTGGCCACGCTCAATGTGGTTGTGCCACCCTCAAGGACCAAATCGGAGCCGGCAGACGCACCTGCAATGATGCCAGTTACCTCAATGCCGCTGGCGCCGCCTTTCAGGGTGAGTGTCGTGCCATTCTTGGTCAACGTGCCGGAGAGGGTCAGTAGTCCGCTGCCACTGTTCTGGACCGTATCGGATCCGTTGCCCAGAGCATTGATGTTCTTGGCCAGTGTCCCGGCTGCTCCAGTATAAAGCAAGGTTCCTGACGAGGCGGCCGCCACGCCGAGGTTCACATCAGTGTTCACGCCGAGTGCCTGGGCATTGGTTGCAATCGCGTCCACGTTGTTAATCGAGACCGTGCCAAGATTGATGCTGACAGCCGTTGCGTAGGTGTTGCTGTTTGTAAGGGTCAGCTGTGATGTGGCGCTGTTCTGGATGACACCCGTGACTGAGGCACCAACAATGGCGCTGATGATGGTGGAGCCGGAACCGGAACCGGAATTGGTGATCGTGCCGATGTTGTTGATATCGGTGGTCGAAAGCGTGAGGCCACCAGTAATGGAGCTGTTGTTATTCAGAATCAGATGACCCGCCGTGTTAGCGACGCCACCAGAGAGCGTGAACAATGAACTGCCGCTGGCGTTGCTGTTGGTGAGCGTGGTGCCTGAAGCATTCACGGTTAGGGCAGTGCCGCTGATCGTAAGGGCTGAAGTGGTGCTGTTTTCGGTGATGGCGGTGACGTTTGCGCCCACACCACCCGTGATCGTTGCCGAGCCTGAACCGGAGCCGGAATTGGTGACTGAACCAATGTGGTTGAGACTGACCGTGCCGATGGTGACACCGGCGGCAAGAGTGCTGTCATTTTTGATGACGAGATCGCCTGTGCCGGTAACACCGCCATTGATGGTGAGGGCTTTGCCACCGAGCGTGTTCTGCAAGGTTTTGCCACCCGCCCCAACAACGGTGGTGCCAGCACCTGAGACCGTCAGCGCCGATGTGGTGCTGGCCTGAATGACATCAGTGACATTGGCACCGATGCCATTGGTGATCGTCACTGTACCGGCACCCGAGTTCGTGCCGGAGTTGGTCACTTTGCCGATGTTGTTGACCAGGGCCGTGCCAAAGGTGACACCAGCGGCGAGCGCACTGTCGTTTTTGATGATGATGTCACCCGTGCCGGTCACGCCACCGTTGATGGCGAGAGCCTTGGTGCCGAGCAGGTTCTGGAAAATCTTGCCCGTGGCATCCACCGCAGTGGTGCCGGTCACGGTGAGCGCGGAGGTCGTGCTGTTCTGGATGACCTGGGTCACGCCAACGCCGATGCCACCCGTGATCGTCACCGTGCCGGTGCCTGCGTTGGTGCCGGAGTTCGTCACTTTACCGACGTTATTGACGGCATTCGTGGTGAGAGTGATGCCGGCAGCGGTAGCACTGTCGTTCTTGATGATCAGGTCTCCCGTGCCGGTGACGCCGCTGGAAATGGTTAGAACCTTGGTGCCCAGCGTGTTTTGCAGCGTCGTGCCAGCACTATTGACCTCAAGACTGCTGGC
>CAJCCF010000741.1 GCA_903960845.1 uncultured Verrucomicrobiota bacterium
AGCCCGGTGAGCCCGGGAGCCTGCGGTTTCGATGAATGGGTCTCCGCGCCAAACTTCTTCGATCTCGATCCCATCCTCAGCGTGAATGGCAAGGCCACGCAGTTCAAAGGAGACAGCTCCGACATCACCGCCGATCTCGCCATCGAGTTCATCCGCCAGTCGGTGGCTAAAAAACAGCCATTCCTTGCCGTGGTCTGGTTTGGCTCTCCCCATGACCCGCATCGGGCACTGGAGGCCGATCGCGCGCTGCATGAGGGCCTGCCCAAAGCCCGGCAGAATTTCTATGGTGAGATCACGGCCATGGACCGCGCCTTTGGCAAACTGCGCCGCACGCTGCGCGATCTCGATGTGCATGAGGACACCGTGCTCTGGTATTGCAGCGACAACGGCGCTCTGCCAAAGGTCGGTTCCTCAGGCGGACGCCGTGGTGGCAAGGGCAAGATCTATGAAGGCGGCCTGCTCGTGCCCGGCTTGTTCGAGTGGCCCGCTTTGATCAAGGAGCCGAAGATCATCGCCACGCCCTGCGTCACCTCCGACATCTTGCCCACCGTGCTCGACATCGCCAACGTCACGCCTGACAAAAAACGCCCGCTTGATGGCATCAGCCTTCTGCCACTGATCGAGGGCGATGCCAAAAAACGCACGCAACCCATCGGCTTCTGGGATTACGGAGCCAAGGGCATCGGCACGCCATCCGCCGAGTGGATGAGTGACCTCCTGGCCGCCCAGCAGCGTGGTGAAGAGCCCACCGACCCGCTCCGCCTCGCCGCCGATGCCGGGAAGATTGGTGAGCCCGTGCCGCTCAACAGCTTCCCCGGTCATTCCGCCTGGCTCGACTGGCCGTGGAAACTGCACCGCATCGAAGACAAAAAAACCAGCGATGTGCGCTGGGAACTCTACGATCTCAGCAACGATCCCGATGAAAGCCATGTCCTCTTTGCCGAGCAGCCTGACCGCGTGCCGCAGATGCAGGAGGCTTTGGAGAACTGGCTCGAAAGCGTGGCGCGCAGTTTGAATGGGGAGGATTACAAGTGAGAGACCGCAGCGCTTGACCGTTGACTTCCCGCCCTTCCTTGACTGTTCCCTCATGCGCTACGCCTTCTTCGATCTCGACCACACGCTGCTGCCTTTCGACACCCAGGCGCTGTTCTGCAACTTTGTGCTGCGGAGGCAACCCTGGCGGATCGTGCTGCATCTCTGGTTCATCCCCTTTGCCATCGGCCGAGCACTCGGCCTGGTGAGCACGGCGACGGCGAAACGCGCTTTCAATTCCTACCTCGCCGGCATGAAACGCGCGCATTTGCGGCGGCTGGCACGCGACTTCGCGCACGACTGTGTGGACACCTGGATCTATCCCGAACTGCGCGCCGAGATCCTGCGCCACAAACATCAGGACCGGCGGCTGGTGCTAAACACCGCCAGCCCCGATTTTTATGCGGATCAGATCGCCGAAGTGCTCGGCTTTGACCACTGCGTCTCCACCCGTTTTCAGATCGGCAACGAGGTGCCGCTGCGCCCGCCGCTGATCGGGCCTAACAACAAGCGCGAAGCCAAGATCGCGGCCATGCTGGAGCAGTTGCCGGGTGTCGCCAAACTCACTGAAGAGCAGCTTTTTCACTGCTGGGCCTACAGCGACAGTCCGGCGGACATCCCTCTGCTGGAGTTTGTTGGCAACCGGGTGCTCGTGCATCCGGGATCCAAACTCCGCGCTCATTTTCCGCAGGCCGATGTCACCGTGCTCACACCCCGGCGTCCGTATTGGGGCAGGCTCGGCAACATGTTCGCCATGCTCCGGCAATTCCTCGGCCTGCACCGCGTGCGCGGACCGCGGTAGGCGGCTGATCAGGTGAGCGCCGTGCTGACAGGAAAGCAAAGCACCTTCACTCAAGCCACATCCTGCAGCCCATACTTCTCGATCACTTCCTTGGGCACGCCAGGATAAGGCCCGCCAACAGTGACGTTGCCGACATAGCCAAGGTGTTTCCATGTCGCGCTGTGCGTGTAATAACCACCGAGGCAGAGCTGGCGGAATTCTTTGAAGAAAGTGACGCCGACGCGGTCTTCCGGTTTCGCCTTCTGCGCATCGCAGATGTCATCCACGATGTCGCTTTGCTCAGCTTCCGTCAGTTCATCGAATCGCTTTTGGTGGCGTTTGAAGCTCTCGGTATTCAGCCAGGCAAGACCGCCACGGATGATCTCACCGTCGTTGCGCTGCTTGTCATACGGGGCGCTGATCCATTCATTGATGAACTCCGGAACTCCCACCTCACTCGCGGCGGGGCCGTTGGCATCCTTCGGCAAAATGAGATCAGCCAGAGCCGTCGTCGTCTTCAGCTCCTCTGGCGTCATCAGCCGTTCCCAGGGGCCGGTGGTGGCCTTGGTGAAATCCGGATCATGCAGAGAATAGCGTGTCGGATAGGCTGGCGGCGCAGGCTCTGTCTCATTCGGTGCCGCCAGGGCAGCAGGCGCGGCGGCACTGCCTGCCAGCCACTTGAGGGCATGACGACGGGAAAGAGAGGCGGGCTGATCAGGCATGTGCGGATTTCACACGGGATTCTGCCTGGAGTCAATGAAGGGGAGCACTTCGCTTGCGCTGCTGCTCGGGAACACGCTACTCTCCCGGCCATGTCCTCACGCCTCTTCCTCGCGCTTCTTTGCCTGTCATTCACAGCCCACGCCGCCGACACCTACTTCCCGCCGCCGGACAGCGCCGGCGGATGGCGCGAGGCGAAGACCGCGCAGGAAGTCCGTGATCTCGCAGGCATGGACTTGAGCAAACTGGAGCCCGCTTACACGATCACCGAGCGCAGCACCGGCAATGGCGGACTTGTCGTCGTTCATCAGGGTTACCTCTGCTTCGAGCGCTACTTCGGCCGCGCCAGCCGCAATGCCAACCCCGACATGGCCTCCACAGGCAAGGCCTTTTGCAGCATCGCCTGCGGCATCATGCTGAATGAGTTCAAAGACAAAATCGCCCAAGGCCTGGACACCAAAGTCTTCACTGAAAAATACCTGCCGCAGGCTTTTCCGCTCAATGATCCACGCAAGGCAGACATCACGCTCGGCCAACTCCTCTGCATGACCGGCGGCTACTGGGGTGAAGGCCAGACACCAACCGGCTACGTCAAAGGCGATCCAAAGCCGAAGCAGCTCAAACCCGTGCCCGGACAAAACATCAAGGATCTGGATGCCTCTTCACTCAACGTGCCGCTCTGGACTGATCCGGGTGCGGGTTACTCGTATTCATCACCCTCGCCACACATCGCCAGCATCGTGCTGCGCAATGTCAGCGGCATGGAGCTGAAGGATTTTATTCACGAGCGTCTCGCCAAACCACAGGGATGGGGCGCATGGGATTACTGCCTGCATCGCGGTGACTTTGTCATGCCTCATGCCAATGGCGCCGGCAGCACCGCGCTTCACGCCACGGATGTCATGCGCTTCGGCTACTGCCTGGCCCGCAACGGCAAATGGAAGGACCAGCAACTCGTCCCGCCTGACTACATTCAGAAGTGTCAGTCGTGGCTGCCCTACAATCCGCACACACCTTTCAGCCTGCAATGGGAGCACAACGCCGACGGCCATGTCGCCGGTGCGCCGAAGGATGCGTTTTGGAAAAGTGGTGCCGGCGGCTTCTGCCTGTATGTCGTGCCTTCACTCGATCTCGTGATCTACAAACTCGGCGGCAAGGACGGCCAATACGATCCCACGCTCACACGCATCCCGCAGCCCGAACAGAAACACGACCGCGACAACTGGCAACCCATCCCCGGCAACGCCTTCATGGAAGGCTCAGGTGCCGCATCGCTTGGCCGCGTGCTGGAGATGGTGTGTGCGGCGGTGCGGGTCGATTGATCTATCACCATGCGCCTCCTTCACACAGCAGACTGGCACCTCGGAGCCCGACTCATCGAACGCGAGCGATTGACCGAACACGCGGCCTTTCTCGACTGGCTCATTGAAACTCTGCGCAGCGAGAAAATCGACGCGTTGCTGCTCAGTGGCGATGTCTTCGATGCCGCCAATCCGCCGCAGGATGCCGTCGCGCTGTACTTCGATTTCCTGAAGCGGCTCGCCGATCTCAAGACCGTGAAGGCCGTCATCACGGGTGGCAATCACGACTCTGCTTCGCACTTGAACGCACCGCGCGAACTTCTGCGCCGCTTCGAGGTGCATGTCTTCGGTCACGCCGGAGACAACGTGGTGGACCTCGGCGATGTCATCGTCGCTGCCGTGCCATTTTTGCGAGAGCGCGACCTCCGCCAGGCCACGGCGGGCGAGGCCATGAGCGACGTCCAATCCCAGGTCCGCAGCGCCATTCGCGAGCATTACACCGCGCAACTCGCCGCCTGCCGCGACATCGCGCAGCAGCGCCCCGTCATCGCCATGGGCCATCTGACCGTGCTCGGCGCCACTACGAGCGACAGCGAGCGCGACATTCACATCGGCAATCTCGGTGCCGTCGGCGCGGACATCTTCGCCGGTTTCGATTACACCGCGCTTGGCCATCTGCACCGCCCGCAGCGCGTCGGAGGGCAGGAAACCGTGCGCTACAGCGGCTCGCCCATCGCCCTCAGCTTCTCCGAGGCCGCCGATGCAAAGTCCGTCGTCATCATCGACACTCAAAACCATTCTCCTGTCCCCATTCCTCTGTCTTCAAAAGACGGATCAAGACAGCGGAATGAGGACAAAGGAATGAATGAGCTAATCATTCAAATCCTGCCCATCCCCACCACTCTCCGACTCATCCGCGTCACCGCGAACCGCGCCACGCTGGCCGCCGATCTTCAAACCGTGCCCGCCGGGAGCTGGGCGGAGATCACCGTGCAGCTCGACGCCCCTGAGCCCGATCTCGACAGTCAGGTCCGCGAAGCTGCCGCCGGCCGCTTCGAAATATTAAAGGTCCTCGCCGACCTCCCGCTCAGCCTAACCAATTCCTGGCAACACACCGGCCCCACCCTCAACGAACTTCAACCCCGCGAAGTCTTCCGCGAACTCCTCAAGGAAAAGCAGATCGAAGGTGATGAACTCAGCGCCGTGTTTGATGAACTGCTGGCGTTGAGGGAAACCAAAACCCTCACATGAATTCAATTCTCATGCCGGGAACTCGCGAAGGATTCCGTTCAGTGGTTTGACCCGGACAATGCAGGTTCGGAGGATCCCTAAACAACTAATGCGACTGAGATTTGGCAACCAAGTGAGAAGTTCCAACCTGAGCGAGTGTCATTGCATTTTCCCATTGTTTGTATTCGTAGCAGCCTACCCAGCTAACATTCATCAACCATGCGTCTCCTCACCGTCCGACTTCTAAATCTCAACTCGCTCAGCGGAGAGCATGTCGTGCGCTTTGATGAGGCACCGTTGAGCGCGGCGGGCGTGTTCCTGATCACGGGGCCGACGGGTGCGGGGAAATCGACGTTGCTGGATGCGATGACGCTGGCGCTGTATGGCCGCGCGGCGCGTTACGGCAATGACAAGGCGGATGAGATGATGAGCCGACACACGGCGGAGTGTTTGGCCGAGGTGGACTTCGAGACGAAGGGCGAGAAGCTCCGCGCCACATGGCGAATGAGACGAGCACGCGGGAAAGCCGATGGCAAGCTTCAGCCGGTCGAACGTCGGCTCGCGAATGCGCTCACGGGTGAAATTCTCGCGGAGAAGTCTGCCGAGATGGATCGGATCATTGAGGAAAAGACCGGGCTGGATGCACAGCGTTTTCTGCGCTCGGTGCTGCTCGCCCAGGGACAGTTCGCGGCGTTCTTGAAGGCGAAGCCGAACGAGCGCGCCGAGTTGCTCGAAAAAATCACCGGAACCGAGATTTACAGCGACCTCTCCAAG
>CAJCCF010000742.1 GCA_903960845.1 uncultured Verrucomicrobiota bacterium
ACCAGTGATCTGGAGCAGATTGAAAATGCTGCATGAATACCTCATTAAAAAGCACGCGCGAAAAGTATGAGTATCCGCCGGAAAACTCGCCACCCCCAATCGACAGGGAGCGCTTGGTGGAGATTGTTGAGAGCGAGCGCCATGTGGTGCGCCCGCGCATCTGGGCGACAATGAACCGAGTCAAAGATGACCACGCAAATCACCAGTGAACTGCATAGAATTTTAGAGCACTGGGTAATGGAGCGGTTGAGTGCGGAGTTGCCTAACAAGATGATTTATGAGAGTGTGCATTTGTTATGATCGACTTCACCAAAACCAATACCGTAGATGGCCCCCGTGATGTGCGATGGATTTATGAAGCGGAGAAGGAAGGGCGCCGCCGCAGACGTGCAGCTATGAAGGCTGGTAATGCCGCTGATGCGACCAAGACGCCCGTGAAAGCCAAGAATGACCACGCAAATCACCAGTGATCTGGAGCAGATTGAAAATGCTGCATGAATACCTCATTAAAAAGCACGCGCGAAAAGTATGAATATCCGCCGGAAAACTCACCACCAATTTTACCGCGTGAAGTGCGTGCCGCTATCTTGGCGAATACTCGGCAAGTCCAACGACCCAAAGCGTGGTACACGATGAACCGAGCCAAGGATGACCACGCAAATCACCAGTGATCTGGACCAGATTGCAGCCCGGCTGAATGCCTTTGGCGCTGAGCTCCAGCGCCCGGTGGCAGGCATGAAAGCCGCCACACGCGCCGTGGTTGGCGTGCTGAAAAAACACTTCCGCACCAAGAATCAGGTGCTCAATTAAAAAGGCTGGAAGAAGCAGGGTTTCTGGAAGCAGCTGCACGAAGGAGGACTCCGAGAACACGCACACGCCGTTCTTCTTAAATGCGATCAGCCATTCGTAACGTGGATGCACGTCATCTGGCATCACTATGATGCAATCTTCCCCAGCCACCGCTTTGTATATCCAGCATTGCCCGAGCGCCTTGTTAAGCCCCATGGTGGTCACGTCCGTCTTGCATTCGATGAGTGTTTGAGGAGTCCGGAAGTCCGCGCGGCACATGCCAGCCTTCACCCGAGGTTCGCGGTCGTAGATGATTCCATGCTCGCGCAAGATTTCCTCAATCCGGTTCAGGAACAAGCCTTCAAGCGGATAGCGCCTACTCACCCATTCATACTTCCTGTGATTGATGCGGTTCTGCGGCCACTTGCGCTTGCGCCGCCGCCGGAACTTCTGATACGCGTGCGAATGAACGATGCTGTTCCAGATCGAGCGGCGGTTCCATCCATTGGCTTTGCAGGTAGTCTCCACGCCGATACCCTTGCGCAACTCCCAGAGACAAACAGCAACCTTGTGACGGTGCCCGTCTGCGATGCGCTTCTCCTCATTTTGCTTGGCTGGCTCCACTCCCGCTGAGCCGTGTCAACCAATTGAGATGTGCCGATCCAGTTGCGCAACATGTCACCGAATACCGAGCCCAAAGTGGGGGCCGATAGAATCGTGCCGGTTAATCGAGGTGAAATCAACTGGGCACCAAGTTCAGAGAGAACTAGCGATACTAAAGAAGTCCTGGGCGAGAAAGAGAACAATCCAGACAAGTGCCTCCATCGTGACCCGCGACCGATGATGGTGCGCAACCTTTACGGCATCGACCTCGGAACCTCGGGTCTCATTTGACAGGCACAGAGTCGCGATGAGACTTTTGCAGACCAAATGCTCGCACCGGTCTCT
Organism: uncultured Verrucomicrobiota bacterium; assembly: GCA_903960845.1. Lineage (GTDB taxonomy): Bacteria > Verrucomicrobiota > Verrucomicrobiia > Verrucomicrobiales > Verrucomicrobiaceae > Prosthecobacter. Next base: position 1,738 of record CAJCCF010000742.1, read on the forward strand.
CGTGAGATCCGGGTCAAGAACCGCGACCTATTGGACATCGCCCGCCAGTGCTGTGACTCGTTTAACTCGGCATCGATACAAAAAATCGGCCAACTACACCCCAGAAC
>CAJCCF010000743.1 GCA_903960845.1 uncultured Verrucomicrobiota bacterium
CTTTCTCCGTCACTCAGGCTGCACATTCTGCAAAGAGGCGCTGGCAGCTCTCTCTGCGGCCCGCGCTGACATCGAGAAAAACGGCACCATCCTAACCCTCGTTCACATGGGCACAGCCGCCTCGTTCGCAGCCTTCACGGCCACCTATGGCTTGAATGATGTCCCCGCCATCTCTGATCCCGAGCGGCAGCTTTATCGATGCCTGGGATTGCGTCGGGGGAAGATCAGTCAACTCCTCGGACTGAGCGTGTGGTGGCGAGGATTCACTTCCTTCCTCGCAGGGCATCGTCCCGGTGCCATGGAAGGTGATGGCACTCAGATGCCAGGGGTCTTCCTCATTCATCGTGGGCGCGTCCTGCGCCGTTTCATTCACGCCAATGCCGCAGACAGGCCGGACTACGCCGCACTCGCCCAACTCACCGCTTCTGCTTAACGATGACTCTTCTCCTGCCACTTCATTCCGCAGCTACATGGGCGCTGGCAGGCCTGATCTGGACCATTCAGCTAGTTCACTATCCTTTGTTTGCCCAAGTGGGCCGTGACTCCTTCAAGGCCTATCATCAGCGCCACACCACCCGAATCACTTGGGTCGTCGCACCCCTGATGTTTCTCGAGCTCCTCACCGCCGCAGCGCTCGTCATGCTCGGCAACCGGGATCCGTGGCTGCTAGCCAGCCTTGTGCCCCTGGCTTTCAATTGGCTGTCCACGTGGCGGGTGCAGATTCCACTACACGATAAACTAGCCGCAGGCTTCGACGCGCAGGCTCACCAGCGTCTCGTCTCCACCAACTGGTGGCGGACAGCAGCGTGGACCTCGCGGGGAGCATGTCTCCTCATGATGAGCTTTTAGTCCCGCCTGAGGCCTTGCTTCGGCGGCAGCGCTCGCTGCAATACTTCACCTCATCCCAGACTTTCTTCCACTTCTTGCGCCATGTGAACGGGCGGCCGCACACGAGGCAAATTTTCTCCGGCAGATCCTGTTTACTTACGCCTCTCATGCTTGGCCGGAATCGGAGTTTGAGTCAGTCAATTCACGCTGATTCATGTCATGGAGCGATTTGAGGTAGGCGTTGTTCGGCGCTGGTTTGGCGGGGCGTTCTTCGGTGTCCAGCATGCCTTGCACACGCCCTGCACTGCCTGCGATGAGTCCCGCGATGAGCGAAGCTTCGGGCAGATTCTTCCAGTACTTCTTCGGCATCTCCGACTGCATGGCGCTGATTTTGACGCGCGCTGGATTGAAAATGTTTCGGTAGTAGGTGCGCCAGAGATCATCCAACGCATCTTCATCCGGGGCACTGCTGCGTGGCACTCCCGCAGTGAAGTGCAGCCGCCTGCCATCCCAGTGTGCACACTCATACGGCGTCAGGATTGACCAGTCCATGCCAGCGAATCGCTTTTCAAAAAACGGCACAGCCAGCCGCACGATGCGATGATCAGGCTCGAACGAGGCCACGAACTGTTCGCGGCGCGTGATGTCATCCACGCCCACCAATCGAAAGCGAACAAAGGCATGCATCTTATGGATGTCGCGCCCCACGGCCTTGCACCAGCCCTGCACCTGCCGCACATCACGATCCGTGGCCATGGAGAGCAAGTGCCGCTCCCCACCCAGCGTCAGGCGCCAGAGCATCCGGTAAAGCAAAGCCCAGCGTCTCGCATCGGTATGCGCCGCGGCACTCCGAGCGATGTCTAAAAACGCAGGCGGCACCTTGATAGCGTTTGGTGCAGACACCCGCACTGCACCTTCTTCACTCGCGAACAAGGAAGCCTCCTCAGGGCTGTCTGACCAAAGAACCTCATCAGGAGATACGCCCTGCGCCAACAAGTCACGGGCTGCCGTCCTCCACACTTCATACTCGGGCTTAATGACGATGGTGCGCATGGGGGAGGCTAGAGTTCCCCAGACCTAACAGAAAGAAAATCACTCGCGGCTGGAGTTGGCGGCGCGTCGAAGTTGAGTTCGAGTTGCTTTGGTGGTGGTAAAAACTTTGCCCGAAGCGCGTCGCTATCCAGCCCCATTTTAGCCGGATGGTGGTCCGCCGTGATGATGAACGGCATTAACTTTTTCATCTGCAATCTCAGTCGAATGAGATCCGTCAACCGCAACCGGGTGTAGCGGCGGGCACTCAAAATGCGCTCCATATTCCGCACGCCCAGCCCTGGAATCCGCAGCAGCATTTCGCGGGGCGCTTTGTTCAAGTCCACCGGAAAGCTTGCCCGGTTTCGCAGCGCCCAAGACAGCTTGGGGTCCAGCGCTAGATCAAGATTGGGGTCCGTGGCATTCGCGATCTCCTCCACCTTGAAGTCATAAAAACGCAGCAGCCAGTCAGCCTGGTAGAGCCGATGTTCGCGAATCAAAGGCGGAGCTTTCAGGGGCAAAATCGAAGAGGGCACCGGGATTGGGCTGAAGGCCGAATAGTAAACGCGGCGCAAGCGGTGGGTCGTGTAGAGTTTGTCCGCACAGCCCAAAATCAACGCATCCGTCGAGGCATCCGCCCCCACCAGCATCTGCGTGCTTTGTCCCGTGGCAAAGGGCGCCGGCTTCGGCGCATCAGGCTTTCGCTTCTCGGCATGACGCTCGTCGATTTTTCCCCGGATATGCCCCATGGCCGCTTCAGTCCGCGCCAGATTCTTTTCAGGAGCCAGGGCGTTGAGGCCATCCTGGCTCGGTAGCTCGACATTGATGCTGATGCGATCCGCATAGCGACCCGCCAGCGCAATCAGCGCTTGCGATGCCTCTGGAATGGTCTTCAAATGAATGTAGCCACGGAA
>CAJCCF010000744.1 GCA_903960845.1 uncultured Verrucomicrobiota bacterium
CTTTCTCCGATGAACGTAAGCCAACAAATCAAAAGGCTGAGAACGGATGAAATCATAACTAGCCCAGGAGGTAAATCAATGGCTGTCAAGAATCGTCACCTGACCCTTTCCTGCTGTCATGCAGTTGCACCTTTCTCCGATGAACGTAAGCCAACAAATCAAAAAGCTGAGAACGGATGAAATCATAACTAGCCAGGAGGTAAATCAATGGCTGTCAAGAATCGTCTCCTGACCCTTTCCTGCAGCCGCTCTCGGATGCGTTCGGCATAGTCGTGGGCGTCGTGGTTGCGGAAGGCATCGGGCATGGCGGATGCGTTGCGATTTCGCAAGGCGGTTACGCGGCAGGTAACGACCATAAGCCGATGGATGCGCGAATCCGTGACAAAGACCCGCATCGGAGCGCGTGATGTCTTCTGCCATGCTCAAGCTCATCACTTTTCTCGCGATCATTTCTGCCTCCGCCTCTGCATTCGCAGCGGTGCCGGCTGGTGCTTACAACCGGCCACAGGTGCAGATCATCCCGCAGGAGGTGATTCCGCCGTCGCCGGCGCTTTCGCCGGAGGATGAACTCAAGTCGTTCCACCTCGCGCCGGGCATTCGTGTCGAGCTGGTCGCGAGCGAACCGATGGTCGAGCGGCCTGTCGCCGTGCAGTTCGATCCGGACGGCCGTTTGTGGGTGGTGGAGATGCGCGCCTTCATGCCGAATCTCGAAGGCAAGGGCGAAGACAATCCCATTGGCCGTGTCTCGGTGCTGACGGACACCGACGGCGACGGTCGCATGGACAAGAGCACGGTCTTTCTCGACAAGCTCGTGATGCCGCGCGCGATCATGCTTGTGCGTGATGGCGTGCTCGTCGGTGAGCCGCCGAATCTGTGGTTCTGCCGCGATACCGATGGCGATGGACGCGCGGACGAGAAGACCTCCATTGCGAAGGACTTCGGCTACATGATTGATATCAATAACCTTGCCCTCACCGAGCCGGAGAACAAACCGAACAATCCCATCTGGGGCTACGACAACTGGATTCACATCGGTCATTACACGGCGAAGTTCCGCTGGCGGAATGGAGCCTGGGAGCGCGGCATGACCACGTCGCTCGGTGAGTATGGACTCAGCCACGATGACTGGGGCCACCTCTTCAACAACTCGAACAGCTCGCAGCTCAACGCGCAAATCATCCCGTCGCAATACCTTGGCCGCAATCCGAACTACCCGCGGCCTCGTGGTCGCGGCGTGTCGGTCGCGCGCGATCAGTCGGTGTGGCCGGCGCGCGTGAATCCGGGCATCAATCGCGGCTACGTGGCCGAGATGCTGCGCGACTACAAATTGAAGGAGTTCACCGCCGCGTGCTCGCCTTGGATTTATCGCGGCGATTTGTTTCCGTCGGAGTTCGTCGGCAATGCCTTCGTGTGCGAGCCGGCGGGCAATCTGATCAAACGCGACGTCGTGACGTCGGTCGATGGCTCGCTCACCGCGCACGAGGCGTATGACAAGCGCGAGTTCATCGCCTCGACTGACGAACGCTTTCGTCCCGTGAATCTCACCACCGGCCCCGACGGCGCGCTCTACGTTTGCGACATGTATCACGGCATCATCGAGCACCGCATCTCGGTGTCGAAATACCTCGAGGACCAAGTGCGTGCACGCGGCCTCGCCACGCCCATCGGCAAGGGGCGCATCTGGCGCGTGGTGCCCGAGAAAGCGACTCGCCCCGCGCCGCCACAGATGTCGAAGGAAACGCCTGCGCAATGGGTGACGTATCTCGCGCATCGCAATGCGTGGTGGCGCGAGACCGCGCAGCGATTGCTGGTCGAGCGCGGCGATGTGTCCGTGGTGCCTGCGCTTGAAGCACTCGCAGCAGAAAGCAAAGCGCCGATGGGCCGGATGCATGCACTATGCACGCTCGATGGCTTGCAGCGCCTCACCGCAAAGGTTGCCGCGCAGCCGCTCGATGATGCGGATCCGTGCGTGCGTGCCACCGCCCTGCGCGTTGGTGAAGCGTTGCTCGGTGGCAAAGATCGCTCCGAAGTGCTGCCGAAGTGGATCGCGCTCGCAGCCACGGAGTCGTCGCCGGAAGTGCAGTTGCAGCTCGCCTTGTCTCTCGGCGAAGCGCGTGATCCAGCTGCTGATCAAGCAATGGC
>CAJCCF010000745.1 GCA_903960845.1 uncultured Verrucomicrobiota bacterium
CCGTAACTGCGCTGTGACGTCATCCAAGCCGGTTGATCCTGGAAAGAAGACCTCGCGCTTCTGCTCGGTCTACGGTTCGGATAACGTGATCGAACATTGTCATTTTGAGGGCAAAAACACTGAGGGAACCACACTTGTTGTTTGGCTCACGCCCGGTGGTGAAGGGCGGCATTTGATCAGGGACAATTTCTTTGGTTCACGACCCGAACTTGGTAAAAATGGAGGGGAAACCATCCGCATCGGCGACAGCAAGACACATGATCAGAATGCGAAATGCGAAATCACCGGCAATCTTTTTTACCGCTGCAATGGAGAGGGTGAGATCATCTCGGTGAAGAGCTGCGAAAACCGGCTTGCCAACAACACTTTCATCGAGTGCGAAGGCGCCCTGACCCTGCGCCACGCGCACCGTTGCCTTGTCGAAGGCAACCTCTTTGCAGGGAACCATAACAAGAATGCCGGCGGCATCCGGATCGTCGGCGAAGATCACGTGGTGCGGAATAACTGGATCGAGAACTGCGATGGCGACGAGTACCGTTGCGCGCTCACTTTCATGAACGGCATCTTTGAGACGGACGACTCCGGTTACCAGCAGGTAAAGCGCGCGCTGCTGGAAGGCAATACCGTGCTCGACAGCAAATTCAGCCTGCTCATCGGCAAGCAATACCGAAAGAACTGCACGGCCCCACCCATCGACTGCGTGATTCGGAACAACATTTTCATTTCGCCCGGCCATCAACTCATTGAGTTGCGCACGCAAGCCCCCGGCTGGAAGTGGGAGAACAATGTGATGATTGGCAAAACCATCGGCATTGAGGGATTGCCGGGTGTGAATTTGACAAAGCCTGAACTGAAACGCCCCAAAGAACTCACGCGATCAGAAACGGGGACGGACTGGATGCTGCAGAAGTGATGCTCAGATTGCATCCTCTGACCGGTGTCGGTCACTTGATCATCAACAGCTGAAAGCGTTTGCTGAGCCGGTCTTCATACTTCGTGACGATGGCCTCGTAGGTGCTGTCATGGTAGGCAATCGCGGCCCGGCGGAAAATGGGCATGAATTCGGATTCATGCTTGTCTTTGATCTGCTGGAACGGCCACTTTTTGGGCGGCACATCGGCGTAAGGCAGCATGTAATCGATGGCCTTGCGAATGCTGCGTCCGTCATCGGTCGTGAAGTGCCAAAGATCGACTCCGGCATGTTCGCCAAGGGTGGCCAGTTCGGTCAGGGCCTCCAGATTGAAACGCGAATAGCTGAAGGAGGTGGTGCGATCAAGCTCGAGCGGTTGCCTGCCATCGGGCTCGATCTGCACGGCGATGCGGCGCAGTCGGGCCTCTTCAAGCAACCGGCGGGCGATCTCCCTCCGATCGAGCACCAGCGCGAGTCGCACTGCTTGAACGTCGAAGTAGGTGCCATGGTTGTTTTTGGCGGCGTGCTCGTCTTTACCGGCATCGCTCGTCATGAGCCAGTCGAGATACTCGTTCAGCCACTGCTTGAAGGCATCGCGGTCCTTTTCAGGCCAGGCGTTTGATCCGGAGAGCAGGCCGAGCGCATCAGCGGCGATGGAAATATGATTGCCCTCAAGGATGCCGGTGCCGCGACCATCGTTCACCCCCAGAATGGCCTGGGCGAATTTTAAATGCGGATTCATGCGCGTGGCAGGCTCGAGAAACCAGATCCGCGCGACCTTGGCTGCGTGCGCTGCGTAGCGTTCATCGCTGGTGAAGTGATAGGCGAGAGCGAGCGCTTCAATGGTATCGCCCATGAGTTTGATGCGCGGGCTGTCATTGGCCTTGGGATCGCGACTTTCGGGATTCACCTTGCCGTCGTGACGGAGGTATGGCAGGCCGTTCTTCGTGTCCGGATTCGGCCAGAAGTAGGGGGCGATGCTCATGTAATCGTGCTTGTCACCACTCGATGGAGTCTTGGTCTTTTCGGTGACGGA
>CAJCCF010000746.1 GCA_903960845.1 uncultured Verrucomicrobiota bacterium
CTTCGGCTTCATCGTCTCCGATCACGGCGCCACGCCGCGTCATGACGACATGTCCCAGCTCGCCGCCGAACTCGAAGAAGAGCGCCGACTCACCCGTCACGAAGACGACGACACACCCACCGAGCGCGTCCTTTGCCCAAGCTGTGGCGGTAGCCGATTGAACCAGACAGCGATGTTTGTGAAGCTCGGCATCAACGCTGAAAGCGTATCAGCCAAAAGCAAAAAACAACCTGCCTCATTTCGCATCCAAGACCTCAACGGCCTCGCCGCTGAAGAAGCCGTGCAGCAGATCTCCAAACTCAGCTTCACCGGCACGCAGGGCGAGATCGCGCGCGACATCCTCGCCGAGATCAAACAGCGGCTGCATTTCATGAGCGAAGTCGGCCTCGGCTACCTCCAGCTCAATCGTAGCGCCGACACGCTCAGTGGCGGTGAAGCGCAGCGCATCCGACTCGCCGCCCAGCTCGGTTCGAACCTGCGCGGCGTGCTTTACGTCCTCGATGAGCCCACCATCGGCCTGCATCCGCGCGACAACGTCCGCCTGCTCGACACGCTGGTGGCCCTGCGGGACAAAGGGAACTCGCTCCTCGTCGTCGAGCACGATGACGAAACCATGCGCCGTGCCGATACCATCATCGACCTCGGCCCTGGCGCGGGCCGATTCGGTGGCGAAGTCATCAGTCAGGGCAGCCTCGCCCACATCCTCAAGGACAAAAACAGCGTCACCGGCAAAGAGCTGCGCTCACCTTTGAAGCATCCCCTTCGCGGTGAGCGGCGGCCTTTGCCCTCCACGAAGAAAAATGAAGGCTGGCTCACCATCGACGGCGCCCACGCGAACAACCTCCGCAATATCAGCGTCAGCATCCCCATTGGCCGACTCACTGTCATCACCGGCGTCAGCGGCAGCGGCAAGAGCACCTTCATGCACAGCGTCCTTTGCCCGGTGGCGAAGTTGGCCACGAGCAAGACCACCAAGATCATAGAGAAGCCCTGGAAAAGCGCCCACGGCTTTGATCAAATCACCGCCGTGCATGAAGTGGATCAGTCCCCCATCGGCAAGACCTCGCGATCCTGCCCGGCGACCTATGTCGGCGTGCTTGACGACATTCGGAAGCTCTACGCCCAGGTCCCCGCCTCACGCGCTCGTGGCTACGATGCGGGTCGTTTTTCCTTCAACACCGACGGTGGCCGCTGCGAGGCATGTCAGGGCAATGGCGAGATCAAAGTGGAGATGAATTTCCTCCCCACCACGCGCGTGCTTTGTGAAGTCTGCCAGGGCCTGCGCTTCAACAGCGCCACCATGGAGATCGACTTCAACGGCAAAAATATCGGCCAAGTGCTGCGCATGAGCATCACGGAGGCCGCTGACTTCTTCGCCAGCCAGCCACGCATCGCCCGGCCGCTGCAACTCCTCGCCGACACCGGCGTCGGCTATCTCCAACTCGGCCAGCCCAGCCCCACGCTCAGTGGTGGCGAGGCCCAACGCATGAAGCTCGTCACCGAACTCAGCGTCGGTCAGGGCAAAACCATCAACCAAAAGCTA
>CAJCCF010000747.1 GCA_903960845.1 uncultured Verrucomicrobiota bacterium
ACCTGCACCTCCCCCTACACACCAGTGGCTTACTGAACCAGAACTGGCCGACCTGCTCAAGATCAGCGTCCGGCACCTCATCAATCTGCGCAAGGCGGGCCTGCCCTGCTTCCTGCTTGGGGCCGTTGTGCGCTACGACATTGTGGAGGTGATTGGCTATCTCAAAACGCATCGGCATCTGGCCTCCCGGACCACGGATGCCGTGAACTCGAATGGGAAGGAGGAGACACGATGAGCGTCGATTGGAACCTCATTCGCAGCAGCTACGAGTGTGGCGGCAAGTCCCTGAGGCGTGTGGCCGAGCAGTTTGGCGTATCAGTCTCCACACTGCTCAAGCGGGCGGCACGCGAACAGTGGAAGCAGCATGTGCAGGTTGATTCCATTGCCGTTATTGCCAGCCGCTCCGATGTGGCTGAATCGCCGCCTGAAAATGGAATCAACGTGGAATCAAAGAGCTCCGAAGTGGCCACTGATTCCATCGGCTCAGCACTGTTGGAGGAATCAAATGGAATCACCACGGCCCATATGGTGCATTTTGATTCCACGGCGAGTGACCCAAAAATGGTATCAAATGGTATCAACGCCGCAGGCATGGCCGGTTCTGATTCCATTGCTCAAGCCGATGCTGACCTGCCATGGGTGATTCCAGCAGAAATCAATGAATGGGATCGGGCGCAGGCCGCGCTGTTCTACTGGCAGAAACTGCGCTGGGCGGTACATAATCTTTACCCGCCGGACAAGGGTGATACCGCATCGCGTGGCAAGAAGCCGCGCAACAAAGGTTGGCGGGACCATCGTGCGGAGCATCTGACGAGTGAAGATCTGCTGGGCGTCTTTGGTGGTCGCAGTCGCGACAACATCGGCGTGGTTCTGCGCCCGCCATTCGTCGCCGTGGATCTCGACAGCAAAGCTGACAATGGTCAGTCCGTGCAAAAGTGGCTGCAGGAGCGGCCGCATCTGATCCATGTTCCGCGTGAGCGCACAGCCGGTGGCGCGCACCTGCATTTTATCTGCCCAGACCTGCCCGAGGCATTGCTCAATGCACGCAAGGCACTGGTTCAGCCCCTCAACGACAACGTCACTGCCGAACTCTACACCAGTGGGCTCAACCTCGTGGTGGCTCCTTCCGTGCATAAGTCCGGACACCACTACACGTGGGAAGTCACCGGCGAAATCCCTGAGGTCAAATGGGGCGTGTTGGCAGCGTGGTTCGATTTCGCTTTGCCCGAAAAAAAGAAGCCCGGTGGGCGCTGGAAGCCAGCGAAGTGGTGGCTGCGATATTCAGGAGATCTGCACACGCTGGATATGCCAGGGCTATGTGGCGAACTTGGCCTGCTCGGCAGGTGCCTGGATGCCGACAAAGGCAAGCACGCGGTGCGTTGCCCATGGGCCGATGAACACAGCATGGGCACTCCAGAGGCTGAACCAGGCAGCGACACGGTGATCTTTGAAGCCGTATCGGCTCAGCGCTTGCCAGGCTTCAAGTGCCAGCATGCCCATTGCTCTGAACGTAGCATTGAACACTTTCTCGACGCCGTCGAAAAGGCGGCACCTGGCATCGTTGATCGCCGTTGTGGCGTGATACGGCAAAGAGGGCGCGTGCCAGTGGTGCCCACTCAAGCGCCCATGTGGGAAGTGCCTGATGGAGGCAGCAGGCCTGCTACGGAGTCGATGCGCGAACTGGGTCACATCATCGGGCCGCGCCACTCCATGTACCTGATGAATTCAGAAATCGTTCGGCTGCTTAACCCGCGCCGGCAGCCCTATTGCACGAAGCGCAAAGATGATGAAATCCGTGACGACTACGCCACTCAGGTCCTGACACCGACGCAGTTCATCACGGCTCTCGAGGCGTATTGCCGCCCCTCCAGGCTGGTGAAGAGCCCCGATGGTGAGCTTCTGGCGGTCGGCACCGTGCTGAGCAAGTTTCAAGCATCCATCACATTGGACAGCGCAGAGTTTTCCGAAGCTCTACCGGAACTCAAGCGCGTCCTGCGAGCACCCATTCCCGTCGCCGATGAATACAGCGGCAATCTGCTTTTTCCCGCACCGGGCTTCAATGATGAGACTGGTATCTTTATGGCCATGGACGCCGTGCGTGCCCGCCCGCTACCACCCACACCAGGCAATCTGGCCTGGGCCAAAGCGGTGCTGGGCCATCTGCTCGCCTACGGTCACAGCGATTCCTTTGCCTACTCCACGCCGCAGGATGAGTGCCACTCTTTCGCTCGCTTCCTCACACCGTTCTGCCGTGGCCTTATCGACTGGGCGAAAGGCCCCGTGTGGACCTTTGAAGCCGATGAAGCAGGAACGGGCAAAGACACACTGGCGGACATCACTCATGTTCAACAGACGGGCTGTGAAATCGGCTACTCACCCAGTGGCGACAATGAAGAGATGCGCAAAGGCATCACTTCCTTCCTGCTGGCTGGCGGTTCGTTCTACCACCTTGGCAACGTCCGCGGTGCCTTCCGCTGTGCTCCCTTTGAGCAGGCCTCCAGCGCTTCGCGCATCCATTGTGACCGGCTGTTGGGCCAGAGCAAGACGCTGCGCCTGCGCAACGAGGCGGAGTACTCATTCTCCGCCAATGATGCAGTGTTCACCCCCGACATCCTGCGCCGTTGCCGACGCATCTTTCAGCGTTGGAATGGCAGCAGCGTCAACAAGCGCTCCTTCCGCATCCGGGGCATCATTGGCTGGACCTTCCGCAACCGGCCAATGGTTGCCACCGCCGCACTGACGCTGATTCAGGCCTATTGGCAATGGCGGCAGCAAAATCCAGTGGCGGTTGCCGCGCTTGAATTCAGTTCATTCCCCGAATGGGCCGATACGGTTGGCGGACTCTGCGTCTGGGCCGGTTTTGGCAATCCTACCTGCGACCATCTGCTGGACACCGCCCGGCGCGACATAGGCGCGCCCGATGCCTCCGAAGACCTGGAATTCCTCCGCCTTCTGCATCAGCAGGTGGGCGAAGCCTGGCAGCGCCACGGCGAATTGATGACCTGGGTGGAACAAAACGCCAAGGAAGTTCTGCAAAGCGTGCTTTGGGACAAGGACACCACATGGAAGCGCCAGATGGGCAGAAAACTCGCCAAGCTTGCCGACAAGGAGCGCGGCGATTTCCGCTTCGAAAGCCGTGGTGGCCAGCATCATCAGAGTCGCGCTGAATACCGCGTGGTGCGCCGCAACGATGGCGGCAGCAGCGACGCCAAGGATCCACGCTCCTTTAGCAGCGACTGGTTCCAAGTGCCAAAGGTGCCGTGCCTGGATGACTGCGGCAACATCGCTCTCCCCGCTCATGCCAGCCAACTGAGTTCCTGCGCCGTCCCAGACGCTGAGCGCGTGTCGGTCAACCTGCCTATTATGCCTGTTTTTTCGGACATTTCCTGTCCGGCTGCTGGCGAAAAGCTAACCTCAGATGAAAAAGAGCGGGGATGGGATGCATCAAAACCATGCGCCTTTAGTATTGTAGAAAGCAACGGGGGAGACTTTCCCGAAAAAACAGGCATAACAGGCACCCCGCTTGAATTATGGCCAGATGACCTGCCACAGCGGATGCGGGACGCCGGCATGGTGGCGCTTGATCTGGAAACCTTCGGATTGAGACGCGGCGATGGCCTGGATCCATGGCAGGGCGAAATTCGGTTACTGCAACTGCGCGTTGGCCACGATGCGCCGATCCTCATTGATGTGCTGCGTGCCGGGCCTCCTCCTGAACAGTGGCGCAATGCCCTGCAGGCGGTGGTTGTAGTCGGCCACAACCTTCGCTTTGACGCCCTGTGGCTGAGAGCAAAGTGGCAGCTCCGCCTGCCGAAGGTCTATTGCACCCTCACCGCATCTAGGCTGCTTCATGCCGGGGACCGCAGCGTGCGCCATGACCTCGACTCGGTCCTGCAGCGCCATCTCAACGTGCCTTCCCTCGGCAACAAGGGTGCCATGCAGAAGTGCGACTGGGGTGGCCTGTTGCTGCCTGACATGCTCGCCTATGCCAGACGAGATGTGCTGCATCTGGAGGCGTTGGCAGCGGTGTTGGATAAGCAGCTTGAGCAGACCGGTTTGGACAAGGTGGCGCTACTCGAAATGCAACTGCTGCCGGTGGTGACGGAAATCGAGGCTGCAGGCTTCGCCGTGGACTGCGACAAACTCCGGTCCATCGAGGTGGAGGCAAAAGCTGCCGCCACCGAACAAGCGGCCCGGCTGCGTCAGAAGCTCAAGCTGCCAAAGCTCAACCCGTCCAGCCCGCAGCAGCTCCTCGCGGCTTTGGGTTCCGCGGGCATCAACGTTACCGATACCCACGAAGACACGCTGAAGGCTGCGAACGACACCAACATCATCCCGCTGATCCTCGGGTTCCGAGCAGCGGAAAAACTCGCTCAACAGACAACGACTCTGCTTGATTGCGTGAAAAGCGATGGCCGCATCCACGGGCGGTTTGATCCCACGGGCACGGCTACTGGGCGGTTTTCGTCAAAGGAACCCAACCTCCAGAACATCGGCCGAGGCGAACTGCGGTCCTGTTTCGTGCCCACCGCTGAGCACAAGCTTATCGTGGCTGACTACTCACAGATTGAACTTCGCGCCGCTGCCGCCATTGCGGGCGAAACCAAGATGATCGATGCCTACAAAAACGGTGTGGACCTGCACAAGCAGACTGCCGCCGCCGTGCTTGGCAAACCCGCAGATCAAATCACCAAAGGCGACCGGCAGACAGGGAAGGCGGTTTCATTTGGAAATCTTTACGGTCAGAGCGCGCCAGGTCTCGTGCGCTACGCAGCTTCAAGTTATGGCGTGCATCTTGAAATCGAGCAGGCCGAGGAGATTCGTCGCCAGTTCTTCCGCACCTATGGCGCTTTACGCCAATGGCATGGAGAGTCACGCAACAAGGCAGCCGCCGGTGCACGCGAAGCACGAACGGTGCTTGGGCGCAGGCGCATCATCCCCCAAACAGCATCGGAATGGGAGGCCTTCACGGCGCTGGTCAACATGCCGGTTCAAGGCGGCTGCGCTGATGGTATGAAGCAGGCGCTTGTATGGCTGGCCGAGCGCTTGCCTGTCGAGGCGCGTATCGTGTCCACCGTTCATGATGAAGTGATCGTTGAGGTGCCCACCACGATGGCCGGACATGTGTGCGATATTGTGAAAGCCACCATGGTCGAAGCGATGGCCGCCCTATTCCCTCAGGTGCCCATCGAAGTAGAGGCTGGAGTCTGCTCCAACTGGGCGGAGAAGTAATCGCTATCGAATGCGCAGGCGTTGACACGAGCACTGTTGTTAATCGCTCATGAGCACCCTTGCCACCACACGCTGCTACATCTCGCTGAACCGCCTCGCTCAACTCACCGGCCACAGCCGCGTGACGCTCCTACTGCGCCTCAAGGATGGCAAGCTCCAGGCCGATGCCACCATGGACATCGGTGGCGGCAAACTGCTGCCCCTGTTCTTCGCTGATAAAGCAGCGCTTCCCCAAGCTGCCAAATCCTCGGCTAGGCAGCACCCACTGTTGTGATCCATCTTCGCACCTCAACGGCAACACTC
>CAJCCF010000748.1 GCA_903960845.1 uncultured Verrucomicrobiota bacterium
GATTTCGAGAATCACAATAACATTGATCATGGTGCCTGTGACAGAGCCGATTTTACGATAACATGCAACCGTGTGCTGCCGTATATGCGCCAGACAATTCTTCCCAACCCCCACGCATGAAACTCACCACCACTACCCTGACTCTCCTTCTGACGGCGTTGAACCTTGGTGCACAGGAAGCCAAGCCTGCCGCCGCCAAACCGGCTGTGGTGGCGCAAAAGCCTGCTCAACCGCAGACGCCCGCCAAGCCTGAAACCCCCGCGGCCAAGCCTGTCACGCCGCCTGCCGCCGCCAAACCGGTGACACCACCCGCGCCCGCCGCTGCTGCAGTCAAGCCCGCCACGCCGCCCGCCGCGAAGCCTGCGGCACCTGCCCCTGCGAAGCCCGCTCCGGCTCCTGTGGCCAAGGCGCCTGTGAAACCTGTTCCTGCACCGGCGGCAAAGCCGGATGTTAAAGCGGCGGCCGCAAAACCCGCTCCACCGCCAGCACCCAAACCAGTGGCCGTGTTCAAGGACAAGGCGCTCGAAGCCGCCGTTCGGAAGCAGGTTTTCGCCAAGCGTGACAATCAGGAAGTCATCACCGCCGAGGATGTTGCCACGGTCTCCATCATTGAAGGCAAGGGCGCAGGCATCACGGACCTGACGGGACTGGAAAAATGTGTCGCACTTGCCTCGCTGACGCTCACCGACAACAAGATCACCAGCCTGGCCGCCATCAAGGGCCTGGAGCGTCTTCAGTTTCTGGATGTGGCAAACAACCAGATCGCGGACATCTCCACGCTCGCCACCTGCAAGGCGCTGCAATACGTTGAACTGACTAACAACAAGGTGGTTGATGTTGCCCCGCTCGGTGGCATCGCCTCGCTCACCTCCCTCTACCTTGCCGGCAATCAGATCGCTGACGTGACCGCGCTGTTCAAGCTGCCGAAGGTTTGGACGCTTTACCTCGATGGCAACAAGGTCAGCAATCTCCAGGGCATTGGCGCTTTGAAATGGCTGTCCATGCTTTCGCTGAAGGATAACCAGGTCGCCGATCTCACCCCGCTGGAGCCGCTGACGGATCTGCAATTCCTCTTCCTCGACAAGAATCCCGTGGCCGACATCACGCCGCTGCATCGCATGTGGAAAAAGGACAATGATGGCGCGCGTGAGTGGGCTCCCTATTGTCAGATTTTTCTGACCGGCTGCCCGCTGAACGAGGCCTCCAAGAAGCTCGCCGCTGAGCTAAAAACTGCGGGCGCGCGCCTCACGCTTTGATCTTTGAAGATCTTCATCCCAGCCCGGGATGCATGGCCAGAATGGCCGCCTCATCCGCCGCACAGACACCTTGCTCGGTGATCAGGCTGGTGATGAGCCGCGCGGGTGTCACATCGAAACCATAGTTAACCGCTGGTGATCCGGCGGACGTGATCTGCACCGTTTGCAACCGGCCGTCCGCAGCCATGCCTTCCATGTGCGTGACTTCGCCGGCATCGCGCTGCTCGATGGGGATTTCCCGCACGCCATCGCGCAGCGTGGCATCAAAGGTGGATGATGGCAGGGCGACATAAAAGGGCACATCGTTGTCACGGGCGGCGAGAGCTTTGAGATAAGTGCCGATCTTGTTTGCCACATCACCGCAGCGGGTCACGCGATCAGCTCCGGTGATGACGAGATCGGCAAGGCCATGCTGCATCAGATGACCTCCGGTGTTGTCGGCGATGATCGTGTGAGGCACGCCCTGCTGGCCGAGCTCCCAGGCTGTGAGGCGGGCGCCTTGATTGCGCGGACGGGTTTCATCCACCCAGACATGGATCGGAATTCCGGCGGCATGCGCGGCGTAGATCGGCGCGGTTGCCGAGCCATGATCCACAAAGGCCAGCCAGCCGGCATTGCAATGCGTGAGGATATTCACCACCTGCCCCGGCTTGCTGGCGGCGATCCGGCGGATGATCTCCAGTCCATGCCGGCCGATGGACTCGCAGGCCGCCGCATCTTCATTGGCAATCCTGTCCGCCTCCCTGCGCGCCACCTCGACACGCTGGTCGAAGCTGCCGGCGCGAATGACTGCAAGCTGGCGCTGCACGGCCCAGTTCAAATTCACGGCGGTGGGCCGCGTCTGCACCAGACTTGCCGCGAGCAGTTCCAGTTCATCCATGGTGGCCGCTTCACGCGATGCCAGGACCATGCCATAGCCCGCCGCAGCGCCGATCAGGCCCGCGCCGCGCACGGCCATGTCGCATATCGCATGAGCCACCCCGGCCACGGTGTGCAGATCCAGCAGATCAAAGCTCCATGGCAGACGGCGCTGATCAATGATGCGCACAGTGGCTTCATCAGACATCCAGATGGTGCGGAAGGATTTTCCAGAAACGAGCATGCCGGATGTTGCCGCACATCATGGGGCCTGACCAAGTGATTTTCCCGCCTGCTGATGCCGGTCATTTATGTATCAGCGTGTCACCTTCTCGCTTGAAGGCTGGCGTGGCTCCGCCATGTCTAGCGTCCTATGCGCATTCTTTCCGGCCTCCAACCCAGCGGGCGACTCCATATCGGCAATTACTTTGGCATGATGGAGGCCGCGCTGAAGCTGCAGCATGAGGGGGATGCGTATTATTTCATCGCCGACTACCACTCGCTGACCTCCATCCATGACGGCAAACTGCTGCGTGATCACGTTCGCAATCTCGCCATCGACTTCCTGGCTTGCGGGCTTGATCCCGCCAAGTGCGTGTTTTTCCGCCAGAGCGACGTGCCGGAGCACACCGAGCTGGCCTGGATTCTCAGCACCGTCACGCCGATGGGCCTGCTGGAGCGCTGCCACAGCTACAAGGACAAAGTCGCCAATGGCATCAGCGCCTCTCATGGACTGTTTGCCTATCCGGTGCTGATGGCGGCGGACATCCTGATTTATGACAGCGACGTGGTCCCGGTCGGGCGCGATCAAAAGCAGCATGTGGAAGTGACACGCGATATCGCCATCAAGATGAACGAGGCCTTTGGTGAAGGGCTCTTCAAGCTGCCGCTTCCGCGCATTCGCGAGGAAACCGCCGTGGTGCCCGGGCTTGATGGCCTGAAGATGAGCAAGAGCTACGACAACACCATACAGCTCTTTGAAGAGCCTGCCGCACTGAAGAAAAAAATCATGGGCATCAAGACCGATTCCACACCGGTCGAGGAACCCAAGCCGACGGAAGGCAGCAGCATCCTGGCGCTCTACAAACTGGTGGCACCGCCCGCCGACTACGACACCATGGTGGCTGATTTCAAGCGCGGAGGCATGGGCTATGGCGACTTCAAGAAGCGTTTGTTGCAGGCGGTGACCGACCATTTTGCGCCCTTCCGGGAGCGTCGTCTGGAGATCACTGCTGATCCCAAATACGTGGATCGCGTGCTGGCCGAGGGTGCCGAAAAGGCACGCGCCGTGGCACGGAAAACGCTGGCGAGAGTGCGGGATGCGGTTGGTCTCGGATGAGACCCGCATTGACAATTCAAGCTCGCGGGTGAAATTTCACAAGTGCATCGCATAGACATACCGCGGAAGTCCATTTACCGGCTCTCCATTTATCAACGCTGCCTCGCGAAGCTGCGGGAGAACTCCGTGGATACGGTCTCGTCTGAAGCTCTTGCCAAAGCGGCCGGGGTGAAGCCCACGCAGTTACGCAAGGACCTGACCTACTTTGGCCAGTTCGGCACCCGCGGTCTGGGATACAACGTGGAGGCACTGGTTAAAATCATCTCGGAAGTGCTGGGTCACAACCGGCTACAGCCGGTGATCCTCGTCGGGGCAGGGAATCTCGGTTCGGCGCTGCTGCGCTATGGAGGCTTCCGCAAAGAAGGCTTTGAAGTCATCGCGGCATTTGACCTTGCGCCCAAGCCCCAACCCGGCCTTGGAATCCCGATCTATGCGACCTCGGAAATGCCGCAGTTCATCCGCACCAATCAGGTGAAGATGGCGATCCTTACGGTGCCGACCAGCGGTGCCCAGGCGGTGACGAATGAGATGGTGGAGGCCGGCATCCAGGCCATCCTCAACTTCTCTCCCACCATCCTCGACGTGCCGGATCATGTCGTGGTCAACAGCGTGGATCTGGCGGTGGAGCTGGAGAACCTCAGTTATTTCATCCGTTAACGCCGTGACCTGGATTGAATGTGGCCCGCAGCATCTGGATGCCATTCGCGGCATCTTTAACGAAGCCATCGTCAACTCCACCGCGCTCTACGATTACCAGCCGCGCAGCGCCGAAGTGATGCAGGCCTGGTGGGCGGCAAAACAAAAGGGCAATCATCCCGTCATCGGGGTGGTCAATGATGAGGGCGTGCTGATGGGTTTCGCCAGCTATGGCCCGTTTCGCCACTTTCCCGCCTACAAGTACACCGTTGAGCACTCGGTCTATGTGGACTCTCGTTTCCGCGGGCTTGGGCTGGGCAGGCAATTGCTTGAGCGCATCATCCAGACCGCTGAGACGAACGATTTTCACGCCATGATCGGCGTCATTGATGCGTCGAATGCCACCAGCATCTCGTTGCATGAACGGCTCGGTTTTGAGCGCTGTGGTGAAATGCGCCAGGTCGGATACAAGTTCGGGCGCTGGCTCGACCTCGTGCTGTATCAAAAAATTCTCTCCGGACCAGCGGCCCCAATCGACGGTTGAATGTTTCGGGCTAGCCTGGAAACGCGGGTCAATGCTGCACCGGGTGCACCGACTGCGCGGGGACCCTTCATGGAGATCTCAGAGCTGGTTGTCGGCAGTCCCCGCAGGGTTCAAAAGCTGGCACCATTCACGTTTTAGCTTTAA
>CAJCCF010000749.1 GCA_903960845.1 uncultured Verrucomicrobiota bacterium
CGCTGACGCTGTCGAAAGATGAAAACAATTTTGGCACGGACAAGAACGAAGCCGTCTCCAATCAGGACATGTCACGCGCCCAACTCGGCACCAAGCTCGGCCTTCAGGATGGCAAGCACGACGTGGACAAGACCTACACCGGCCCCACCGCCGCGGGTGACGCCGGCAACAAAGGCCTGGGTGGTCAGCAAGTCTGGCGCGAGTCGCTGACACCGGAAGAGAAAGCGGTGCTGAAGCGCGTGTTTAAATGACTCTTTTCCTCTCGACGCCACGGCCTCTCCACTGCTTAACTCTGCGCCGATGCTCGCTGACTCGTTTGCCTCGGACACTGAAATTGAAATGGCCTCGAAGCCCATCGCTGCTTTGCAGCGGGCGTTGAATGAGGTTTTGTTTGGCCAGGAGGAATTGATCGATCTGGTTCTCTGCGGCGTCATCGCACGCGGGCATGTGCTTCTGGAAGGCCTGCCGGGACTCGGCAAGACGGAGCTGGTGAAAGGCCTGGCAAAAGCGCTGAATCTGACCACGCGCCGCGTGCAGTTCACCCCGGACCTGCTGCCGGGTGACATCACCGGCAATCCGGTGCTGCAAGAGGTGGCGGGCCGACGTGAGTTCGTGTTTCAGCCAGGCCCCATTTTCACCAACCTGCTGCTGGCCGATGAGATCAACCGCGCCTCACCGAAGACGCAGTCGGCCCTGCTTGAAGCGATGCAGGAGCGCCGTGTGACCGTGCTGGGGCAGACGCACACGCTGCCGGATCCGTTCTTTGTTCTGGCCACGCAGAACCCCATCGAGCTCGAAGGCACCTATCCACTGCCGGAGGCGCAGGTGGACCGCTTTCTCTTCAAACTTGAAGTGCAGCGCAACAATGCAGCAACGCTGGCTCGGATCGTCAAGCACCGCGAACTCGGCGTGGAACCCGAGGTGCCGGTGATCACGACGCGTGAAGATTTTGCCCTCATCCAGCAGACCGCGCGGCGCATTTATCTGCCGGAGGTTGTGGCGGATTACATCGCCCGAATCGTCGATGCCACGCATCCCGGCCAGTCGAAGGCCTCTGAAGGCGTGCGCTTCGGAGCCAGTCCGCGCGCCGCGCTGAGCCTGGCCTCGGCGGCTAAAACGCGGGCGCTGATGCATGGCAGGCCGAATGCGAGTTTTGAGGATGTGCAGGCACTGGCGCTGCCGGTGCTGAATCACCGCATCCTTCTCGACTACACAGCGCGAATGGATGGCCGCACCAGTGCCAGTGTGGTGCGCGCCATTGTGGCGGAAGTGCCGGCGCACAACCTGATCACTCCCGGGACCTTGAAGGAGGTGGCATGAAAAGAGGGGCCGCCTTTTTCATTGCCGCCGCGCTGTTCGCCGCTGCCGCGCACGGCCAAAAAAACATCTCGGATGGAACGCTGGGCGACATGAACGGAAACTCGCTCGAATTGCGCAGCGTGTTTGATCCCATGCCACCCACCGGTTACGCGCCAGTCCGCGTCGTGGCGACCAATGGTGGCGACCGCGACAGCCGCTGGAATTTCAGTTTCAGCTCCGAGGCACGGAGATTTCAGAATCTAAACAAGCATGGCAGCGAGTTCCAAATCATCGTTCCGGCACATCTCACCCAGTCAGCCACCTTTCTGGTGCCGCTGGCGGTGGCTTACGGCAGCGATCCCGGCGGTTATGGCGGAAACAGCCACCAGCTGAACATCAACTTGAACTCGAACAGCATGGGACAGCGGGACTTCAAAAGCCATGAAGCCCGTGTGCATGACTTCCCGGCCATCGCGATCAGCAAGGCTCTGGCGGACACCAATCACGCACGGCTCAAGGATGAGGTGGAACGGCGCATGAAAACCGGCAAATTTAGCGGCGCCGCTAACAAACAGTTTGGCAGCAGCTACGCTCCCGAAGATCTGCCCGAGGACTGGCGCGGCCTGAGCGGCTTTGACGCGCTCATGATTTCCATGCCGGAATGGTTGTCGCTGAAACCGGGCCAGCGCCTGGCGGTGACTCAATGGGTGCGGCTTGGCGGGCAGCTGGATGTTTATGCGAGTGCGGATGGCGCGGCCAGCGCGCTCGGTATTCCCACCGACGCTCAACACCAGGTGTCACATGGGAAAGCGCAGGTTCTGCCCTGGGATGGCAGGAACCTCGATGCGCTGATGACGGTGGCCCGCTATTGGAACATTGATAAGCGGGAGCATGCGCTGTGCTCGGGCTACACCAGCCATTCCGGCGGG
Organism: uncultured Verrucomicrobiota bacterium; assembly: GCA_903960845.1. Classification (GTDB taxonomy): domain Bacteria; phylum Verrucomicrobiota; class Verrucomicrobiia; order Verrucomicrobiales; family Verrucomicrobiaceae; genus Prosthecobacter. The sequence goes on from CAJCCF010000749.1 coordinate 2,229, forward strand.
TCACCAGCCACAAGAGAGCCCCAGTGGGGCCTGCTGAAATCACTCGGCATGCGCAGTTTTGCATCCTGGCAGGCGATCGTTTTCCTCGTCATCTTCGGCATCCTCGTCGGGCCGGTGAATCTCTTCGTGCTCGCGCCGCATGGGAAGCGGCACAAGCTCTTCTTCACCACGCCGCTGCTCTCGGTGGGGGCCAGTTTGCTGATGGTCGCGGTCTTTCTTTTGCAGGACGGCATCGGTGGCATCGGCGCGCGTTTGGTGGTGATTCATGTCGTGCCTGAGGAAGCTGCAGCCTACATCACCCAGGAACAGGCAAGCCGTGCTGGCATGCTTCTTGGCAGCAGTTTTGAACTGAAACAGCCCGCGCTCATCGAACCGCTGGCCCTGCCGGAAATGCCGTGGGTGAAGCTCAACAACACGAAAAGCAGCCAGTCCGCGAAGCTTTCCCAGGAAGGTTCTCAGCGTGGTGGCAATTACTTCCAAAGCCGCGCGGAGCAGGGCCAGATCCTGCATGCGGTGATTTCGACGCGCGCGCGCCTTGAATTGAAAGGCGGCCTGCCTGCCGATGCCGCGCCGGAAATCATCTCAGCCCTCAGCTTCACGCTGGACACACTCTTTTATGTGGATGCCAGGGGCCTGGTCTGGCGTGCCGAGCAACCACTGGGCGCAGGCCAGCAGGTGAAGCTCGTCCACAGCGATGAGTACGCGCTGAGACAATCATGGTCGGAAATCGCAAGGCTTTCGGAAGGCAGGATCACGCAACCGGTCAACCACACAACGGCGCGCAGCACCTTCTTTGCCACCGCGAGTCAGGCCCCGGGTTTCACACTCGACACGCTGCCGTCCATCCGCTGGAACCAGGATCATGTGGCCTTGTTTGGCCCGGTGGCACAACCATGAACACACGGCATGTCAACTCACGCTGAAATCGATACCAGCCAGCCCGCCATCGTGGTGGAGAACCTGCAGCGCTGCTTTGGTGAGCTGCGGGCTGCCGATGGTGTCTCCTTCAGCATCGATCACGGCCGTGTGGTCGGCTTTGTCGGCGCAAATGGTGCCGGCAAGACGACGACGATGCGCATCCTGGCCACGCTGGATCATCCCAATGGCGGCATGGCCAAAGTGGGCGGCCACAACGTGGTGCATTACCCTGCCAAAGTGCGTCGTTTGTTAGGCTGGATGCCTGACAGTTTCGGCACCTACGACCACATGACGGTGCTGGAATACCTGGACTTCTACGCCCGCGCACTCGGTTACCGGGGAGCGGAGCGCGTGCAGCGCATCCAGGAGGTGATGGACTTCACCGAACTCACGCCCCTGGCGGACCGGCTGAGCAACAAGATGTCCAAGGGGCAGACACAGCGGCTCTGTCTCGGTCGCGCTCTTTTGCATGACCCGAAAATTTTGATTCTGGACGAGCCCGCCGCCGGCCTGGATCCAAAGGCACGCGTCGAGTTGAAACGGCTCATCCGCATTTTGGCGGAGGAGGGCAAGACCATCCTCATCAGCTCACACATTCTCAGCGAGCTGGGGGAGATGTGCGACAGCCTCCTCTTCATCGACAAAGGCCGCATCGTGCATCACGGCGACGCCGACTCCATGAGGCGCGACACGGCGCGGGCCGAGGAGACCCTGGTGAACGTGCAAATCATCGGTCCGCCCGCCAAACTCATCGAGTGGGCGCTCACCTCACCTCTGGTTCAAGTGGTCGAGGAGACCCGGTGCGGAGCCAAACTGAGCATCCTGTCCACTGATGAAACCATCATTGCCAGCGTCTTGAAGCGCATGATCACTGACGGCCTTGTCGTCACCGATTTCCACCGCGAGGAGCGGCGGCTGGAGGATGCCTTCATCGACCTGCTCGGCCGGATTGATGACGGCACTTTCAAAGGCACACCACCGCCGCTACCAGGGCCGGCCTGAAGCAGGCTGCATGTCCCGACTGGCAATGCGTTTTGACCGCTGCTATCCATGCGCATGATCACCGTGGAATCTCTCTGTCAGGAAGTCGGCGAAGCCGGGCTGCGCGCCATGGTGTCCGCATTTTACAGCCGGGTCAGAACGGATGATTTGATCGGCAAGATGTATCCCCCGGAAGATTGGGGTGGCTCGGAAAAGCGGCTCGCTGATTTCCTGGTCTATCGTTTCGGCGGACCGGCAACCTACATCGAAGAGCGCGGGCATCCGCGTCTGCGCGGACGGCACATGCCATTCTCCATCGGCATCGCCGAGCGTGACCGCTGGCTCAAGCTCATGGGTGAAGCGATGCGTGAAACCGGCATCTCAACCGAAGTCGCCGGAGTGATGCTGCCCTTTTTCGCACAGGTGGCTGACTCGATGCGCAACCGGCCTGAGTGAGCTCACTTCGCGTGTTTGGCGATGAAATCGACGATGGGTGTCGAGTCATCCAGGCCATGCGGATGGTGGCCGATGCCGGGTTTCCGAATCATGGTGATGCTGCCGCCGAGGGCCTTGTAGCGCGACTCGATGAGGCCCGTGTTTTCTTCCCACGGCACCACGTCATCGGCGTCGCCAAACACATGCAGGAGCGGGACGTGGTTGCTGGCGAGCGGGGCCAGGCTGTCCACGGGATTGCCTTTGTAGGCGAGTGCGGCGGCCTCATCCTTGAAGCCCCAAAGCTTCAGCACAAAAGCCCAGTTCCTGGGATCGCCCTTGCCTTTCCCCTTGCCGCCGGGCCAGCTTTTGAAATCGCACACCGGCGCATCGCCATAGATGCAGGAGACCTTGTCGGGATTGGCGCTGGCCCAGTTGTAGCAATAGAGGCCGCCGCGGCTGAGACCCACGAGAGCGGGCTTCCTGCTCAGCGCATAGTGCGTGGTCAGCTCCGCGTAGCATTGATTCCACAACTTCACGGCATCGGGACAGCCGAGCATGTCATTGATCCTCATGTAGACGATGTGAAAGCCTTTGCCGAGCAGGGCGATGTCAGGTGCGGGCTTGTGGCCGAAGAATTCTCCGTGCCAGAGCCAGGGTCTGCCGGGTGCGGGTGATTTCGGCGAGACGACAGTGACGGTCTTGCCGGCGATTTCAAACTCGTGCTTGGGATAGCCGTTCCACTCGCTGGTTTTGCCCGGGAACTGAATTTCCTTCGAGCTGGCAAGGCGTCTGGCTTCGGCATCGAGTTCCGCGGCCCTGGCATTGGCTTCAGCCATGGGCAGGCCAGGTTTGTTACCCGGGCGTTTGTGGCCGACGTGGCTGAGCCATGCGGGGCGCAGGATGGCCTGCTTCTGTTTGATGGCCGTGAGGATGGCAGCGCCATTGGCGTGATCGGGCGTGCCATCCGGTTTCACTTTCAGACCCCAGGCATCAAGCACGGCATGCGCCATGAGGAGATGACCTTCAGCGCCGGGATGAATGCCGTCTTTGGAGAAGGTGAACTGCGGATCGGCCTTCCGGCGGTCGGCGATGGCGGCATTCATGGGACCGTGGATGTCGAGCACTTCCCAGCCTTCTTTTTTCATGCTCAGGAGCCAGTCGCTGTAGGCGTCAAGCACCTCATTGTAGCCTTGATACGGTGTGGGATACTTGTCGAGACCGGCGGGAAGCATGCGCTTCATGACAGGCAGCGGATCAAACACAGGCGGTGTGAGGTGAACGATGCGCGCTCCAGCCGCGGTGACCTTGGTGTGGAGTTTTTTCATGCCCTCCTGAAAGGCCTTCATGCGCTCCGGCGCGAGCGGGTAGTAGATGCCATCGTTCATGCCATAGCAGGCGAAGACGAGTTGCGGCTTCACTTTTGCCAAGGCGCGGTCGAGGCGCTCATGCAAGTCAGGGCGCGGAAAGGCGCCGCCAGCGTGGCCGTCTTCACTCAGGCCGGAGACGGTTTCACTGCTGAGACCGAGCGGGATGATTTCATACTTCGATTCAGGATGCTGCGCGATCAGAGCGGCTTCAATGAACTCGATGTAGCCTCCGCCCTGAGTGATGCTGTCACCGAGAAAGAGGACGCGCTTCTCCGCCGGCAAAGCAGCATGAAGCGTGGTGAGGGCGAGGCAGAAGAGGGCGAGTAGAATGCGCATGGTGGAGCCTCACACTACGCACCCGGGAGCGACTTCCCATCAATCAGTTCGACTACATGCCGCCACTCTTGGCTCGTTGCAGACCCCAGGTCATGAGCAGGCGGCCATCATCCCAGATGTACTTCGTCTTGGTGCCGAGCTGGACCAGAATCACATTCCGGCCGCGACTGCTGGCGCAGGAAATGAGGCAGCGACCAGCGGCCACGGTGTAACCGGTCTTCATGCCATTGCACTCAGGCATGGCACCGAGAAGCATGTTGGTGTTTCTGAGCGCGACCGTGCGGCCATCATAGCGGCGGAAGGTGTAGTATTGACGCCTCACCACATCACGCAGCACGGAATTGCGATAGGCGGCCATGGCGATGAGTGCCATGTCGTGCGCGGTCGAGTACTGACCTGAGGCGGTCAGTCCGTGAGCGTTTTTAAAGCTGGTGTTGGTGCAGCCCAGAGACCGCGCCTTGGCCGTCATCTTGACCGCAAAGGCACTGGTGCTGCCGGCATTGTCACGCGCGAGCACATTGGCCACATCATTGGCGCTCTTGACCAGGAAGGCATAAAGCAGGTTGCGACGCGTGTACTTTTCACCGGCGCGCAGACCCAGCGTCGTCGGCTCCACCCGGGTGTCTGAAGCCTGCACCGTGACGACCTTGTCGAGATCACCGGCATCAAGCACGACCAGCGCCGTGACGATCTTCTGGGTGCTGGCCACACCGCGTACCGTCTCGGCGTTCCTTGAAGCGAGATGTTTGCCGGTGTTTGCGTCGATGAGCAGGTAGGAAGCGGCGCGGATGGATGGGGCTGCGGACGCGCCGGACCTTGGTGCGGCTTCCATGATCAAGCCGGGCTGGAAAACCCCGGTTTGCTCGACTGGTGCCAGAGAACTGCCGCTCACCTCACCGATCCTGCGGACACCTGTCTGACCGGCGGAGCAGGCAGACAAGACGAGTGACAGAACTGCGACAGAGAGACGAGTGAAAGTGGACATCGGATCGGGCAAATGGGAGACGGAGCGCAGACAGGCGAGTCACTCCGGTTCAGTACCTAGGCGACTCGTCTGCGGCATGTCAACCCAGACCTCCATTGCCGGGCCGAGTCCACTTAACAAATTTTGACCTATCCATGCTGGCAAACTGATCATCGAAGGCCATAGTTTGCCCCATGAAGAAAGCTTGGGCGCTCCTCACCATCCCTTCCCTGTTGCTCATCATGAGCGGTATCACCGCCTGCAGCACCAGCACCTCGCCGGGTAACCGTTCCAGAATCAGCCGGTGGGAGTCGCGCTATCATGATGCGAATCTCGGGCGGGTCACTCCGGCCCAGATGCTGGCCGAGGTGGGTGTGCAGCGTGATCTCATTCCCTCCGGACACGTGGGCCGATATGTCTTCCGGCCCATGAAGCCGAAATACATCACCATTCACAGCACGCAAAATTACACCGGCAATGCCTACAACCACGCGCTGGCCCTGAAGCGTGGCGCCCTGCGCGCCACCAAGCGCAAGGGTGGCAACCGCATCGGCTTTCTCACCTGGCACTTCACGGTGCAGGACAATGTGGCCATCCAGCACCTGCCATGCCGGGAGCAGGGTGAGCACGCGGACTTCGACGGCCCCGGCAACAACTACAGCATCGGCATCGAGATGTGCGAGCATCACGGCAATGACATCGGTCTCACCATCGACAAAACGGCGCGGCTGACCGCTGTCCTCATGTCCAGTTACGGCATCCCGTTGAGCCATATCGTGCCGCACTATCACTGGCCGCGCATCAGCCCCAGCATCAAGGACCCGCACAAGAACTGCCCGCACTTTCTTCTGGATGGCGGCCGCCCGGGCGGCACCTGGCAGTGGTTCCTCAATCGCGTGAACATGCACTACAAGCGGCTCATTCCGGGCCCTTCACAACCTCTTGGTTAATGTGAAAGCACTCATCCTCACCTGCAGCCTGCTCGCCACGATCTGCCCTGCGCAGCAGATCGAAAAATCACAGGCTGAACGTGTGGCCGTGCTCGAAGACAAGCGCATCAAGGAAAGCTCAGGACTCACCCGGAGCCCGCGTGACCCGCTGATCTTCTGGACACACAACGACTCCACCAACGATCCCTGCGTCTATGCCATCGACCGCAGTGGCCGGACGCTGGCGAAAGTGCGCGTGCCGCACGCGGTGAACTTCGACTGGGAGGACATCGCTTCAGCCAAAGATGCCGCAGGTAAGCCAGTGCTTTTCATCGGCGACATCGGAGACAATCTAAAAATCCGGCCCAGCATTCAGATCTACCAGATCCCTGAGCCATCCCTGCCTGCAACGGCAAGCAACGAGACCCTTTCTGCCGAACCAAAACTGTGGCATGGCAGCTACCCGGATGGTCACCATAACGCCGAGACGCTGCTCGTGCACCCCACGACCCTGCGAATCCATGTGGTCACCAAAACCGAGGATGGACACTGCTCCCTGTATGCCTTTCCGGAAGTGCTGACGGACGGAAAGCCGATGATCCTGGAGAAAGTCGTCGATCTGAATTTCCCCGCACGCAATCATCTGGGCAAACGCCCGCGCGATGCCTGCCAGACCACGGGCGGATGCTTTTCACCCGATGGCAGCCGGGTCGCCATCGCCACCTACAGTTTCATTCATGAGTGGAAGATCGTTTCCGGCGATTCGCTGAAGGAGGCCCTGCAAAAAGAAGCGCATCTCATTGAGCCCCCCCTGACCAGGCAGATGGAGGGCCTGTGCTATGATGCCGATGGTGAGACCCTGTGGTTCACCAGCGAGCACCTGCCAACGCCGCTTTACCGGATCAATCGTTGAAAGCTTCAAGCACCGGCTCACCGTCAAAGCGGGCGGGCAGCGGCACATCCAGGAGCCAGAGCACCGTGGCGGCGGTGTCATAGGTGAAGATGCTGTCTTTGAGGATGGCGTGCTGCTTCCTGACGCCCTTGCCCCAGACGATCCACGGAATCATGGTGTCTGACGGGATGGGATTGAAGTGATTCTTCTGGCTGCCGCCATGGTCGGCGGTGAGGATGATGGTGCTGGTCTCCAGGATGCCGGCTTTGCCGATGGCCGCGAGAACCTGCCCGAGCGCCTGATCCGTGACTTTGAATGCTTCAAACTGCTCGGGTGAACCCCATCCAAATTTATGACCGGCAGTGTCTGCATCCGGGAAGTGAATGAAGCAGAACTGCGGCTTCTTTTCCTGAATGAAGGGCACGGCCTGCTCAGCCACAAGCCGGGCGGGAACGAGTTTCTTTTCCTCTGAAGCCGGGATGGGCTCGGGACCGTAAGTGGAGCCGCAGTTGAAGACATCGATCGCGCCCGGTGTCCACAGGTGACGAAATTTGATCTTGCCGCAAAAGAGACCGGTGGCGTCATCCGGATGCGCCGCCTCGATCAACGAAAACACGGTCGGAACCTTCACCGCACCACGCAGTGGGAAGAAGTCATTCCAGTCGATTTGATGCTTGGCGATGTCCACGCCGGTGAGCATGGAGGTGTGGGATGGCAGCGTCTTGGAAGGCAGGATCGTGCGCGCCTGCCACGAATGCGCGCCCTCGGTGGCGAGACGCTTGAAGTTAGGCATGTCAGCCTGCTGGATGATCGCGGGATTCCCCCCGTCAAAACTGAGCACAAAGACATGGCCGGTGCGTGGTGCCGCTGCAGACAGGAGGGGAAAGGCGAGTAGAAGAGCGATGAAACGCATGGGGAGAGAACAACGGAATTTAGACGACTTTCATCCACACTTTTTGGACGAGCCGAACTTCATCAGGATCATCCGTCAGCGCGGCGAGATGCTCAGCGATGCTGCGATGATGTCCGGGCAGTATCAGTGCTGGTCGAATGTCCGCCAGCGGCTGCAACACGAAGCGCCGCAGATGCAGACGCGGATGCGGGACGATCAGTACAGGATCAGTGCTGACAAAGTCACCCGCATAGAGCAGATCGAGATCCAGCGTGCGCGGCTCATTCTTTTCACGCACTGCGGGCCGCCCCATCGCCTGCTCCACCGCCTGCAGACTGGCGTGCATCTCCTGCGACGTGCAATCCGCCTCCACTTCAATGACGCTGTTCAGAAAGGCCTGAGTCTCAGGCGCACAATCCACCGGTGCCGTTTCATAACAGCCTCCCGCAAGAATCCGCACCGGTTTCACCTGCTCGATGAGCAGGGCGACGCCGCGCTGCAAGTTGGCTCCGCGATCTCCAAGATTGGAGCCGAGAGCGATGCCGAAGGTCTTGTTTGCGTTGGCTTGCAATGCTTGACGATTGTTTACGTGTTGGGTCAAACCATCGTCAATTCGGGCTACTGTTTCAGTCCCAGCACATCCTGCATGTCATACAGGCCTGCCGGTTTGCCATTCAGCCAGCGTGCGGCACGCACGGCCCCGCCGGCAAAGGTGTCACGACTGCTGGCTTTGTGAGTGAGCTCCACACGCTCGCCGACATTGGCAAAGACGACGGTGTGATCACCGACGACATCGCCCCCGCGGATGGCATGGACGCCGATCTCCTTCGGCGTGCGGGCTCCGACATCGCCGAAGCGTCCGTGGCGGCAGTCCTTGTCATACTCGAGACCACGCACGTCGGCGAGGATCTCGACCAGCGTGCGGGCGGTGCCGCTGGGGCTGTCTTTTTTCAGGCGGTGATGCATCTCCAGCACTTCGAGATCAAAATCCGGGCCCAGCAATTCCGCCGCCTTACGCGTGAGCCAGAAGAGGGTGTTCACGCCGACACTGAAGTTTGAGGCGAAGACGATGGGCAGGGTCCTGGAGGCTTCTTTGATGGCCGCGAGTTCGTCGTCGGTGTGACCGGTGGTGCCGATGACGAGGCTCTTCTTCTGCTTCAGGCTCTCTGCCAAAAGCTCATGGGTAAAATGGTGGGAGGAGAAGTCGATGGTGCAGTCACTCTTGGCCAGAGCGTCCGGCAATGAATCACCGAGATCGATGCCCGCGCCCACGGCCACACCCTGCGCCTGTGCTGCTGCGATCACAGCCTGTCCCATGCGGCCTTTGCAGCCGGTTACCAATAGTTTGAAGTCACTCATAAAAGAAGGCGCATCTTGGGCGGCTAGCCGACGCGTGCAAGCGCGTCCGCTACAGCCAGATCATGAGGGCCTGAACGAGGTCCTTGGTCTGGGTGATGCGGAATTCGTCACCGGCCTCCAGGCGGACTTTGCTGCCGCCGTTGTAGCTGAACTCAAAGATCACCGGCAGATCACCGGGATGCTGGGTGAGCACTTCGTGAATGCGATCCAGATCGATCTCGCTGTGCCGGCGGCAGTCGAGCCGCAGCAGCAGAGGCTTCGGCGGCGCCGGAGGAGCCACGGGCCTGTCGGCGATGCTGGTCGCGGCATTGGGATCGCGGGCTTTTTTGGGCTTCAGTTCCTTGGCGTCACTGAGCGTGAGTCGATTGCCCTCCGTGCGCTGGTCTTTCATGCAGCGACAGCGCAAACCGAGAACGCTGCCGACCTTCATCACCTCTTTGAATTTCTCGTACTCTTCACTCCAGGCCATCATCTCGATCTGGCCGGTGAAGTCTTCAAAGGTGAAGGTGGCGAAGGGGCGGTTGTCCTTCTTCGAGTACTTCACTTCCATCGTGTTGATGATGCCGACGATGAAAACGGTCTGCGGTTTGGCGCTGACATCCACTTCATCCAGCATGGCGAGCTTGGTGATCTTGGAAGAGTCGAAGTGGCCGCGGAAGTTGTCGAGCGGATGGCCGCTGACGTAGAAGCCGAGCAGCTCTTTTTCAAAGCCGAGTACTTCATCCATGGTCCAGGGCTCGACCGTGACCTGAGCCGCAGCCTTCTTCGGCGGCGCCATGGCAAAGTCGTCGAACAGACCACCCTGCCCGGCCTTCTTGTCCTTCTGCATGGAGGCGGCGGAAGCAAGCACCTGCTCCAGCTTCGCAAACATGGCCGCGCGGTCGGCCTTGGTGAAATCAAAGGCTCCCGACTTCACCAGCGCCTCCAGCATCTTTTTGTTCACCGCCCGCGTGTCCATGCGCGCAGCGAAGTCTTCGAGGCTCACAAAGGGGCCGTTCTTTTCGCGCTCTTCGATGGCGGCCACCATGGCGCCCTCACCGACATTCTTGATGGCGCTGAGACCGAAACGGATGGCGTTCGGCTCGTGATTGTCCGGGTTGGCATCCTGGTTGCGTTCAGGTGAAAACTTGAGCAGCGAGCGGTTGATATCCGGCGGCAGGATGACGATTCCCATGCGCTGGCATTCGCTGACAAAATTGGCGATTTTGTCTGTGTTGCTGATTTCCAGACTGAGCACGCCGGTCATGAACTCGACCGGGAAATTTGCCTTCAAATAGGCGGTGCGGTAGGTGACGATCCCGTAGGCGGCGGAGTGGGATTTGTTGAAACCGTATTGAGCGAACTTCTCCAGCAAATCGAAGACGGCGTTCGCTTGTTTGTCGCCGATGTTGTTGGTCTTGAGGCAGCCTTCGACGAATGCGATACGCTGCCGGGCCATCTCGGCGAGATCCTTTTTACCCATGGCCCGTCGCAGCAAGTCAGCCTGACCGAGGGTGAATCCGGCGAGCACGTTGGCCGCCTGCTGCACCTGCTCCTGATAGACGAGAATCCCATACGTTTCCCTGGCGATGGACTCGAGCAACGGATGCGGATACTCGACCTGCTCCAGGCCTTTTTTACGGGCGATGTAGTCGGGAATGAACTGCATCGGCCCCGGACGATACAGGGCGAGAATAGCGATGATTTCCTCGATCTTGTCAGGGCCGAGCTGCTTGCAGGTGTTGATCATGCCGCCGGATTCCATCTGGAACACAGCGACCGTTTCTCCCCGTTGCAGCATCTCAAACGTTTTGATGTCATCCAGCGGCACCTCCCCCGTGTGAAAGCCGGCCACGCGCTTCTGCACCCACTGCTCGGCCTCATGAATCACCGTCAGGGTTTTCAGGCCGAGGAAGTCCATCTTCAACATGCCCAGCTCGGTGAGCGGCTTCATGGCGAACTGGGAGACGATTTCATTTTCATTCCCGCGTGTCAGCGCGATGAAATCGTAAAGCGGCTTGTCACCGATGACGACGCCGGCGGCGTGAATGCCCGTGCCGCGCGTGATGCCTTCGAGGAAGAGCGCATGCTTCCAAAGCTCCTGCGCATTGCTGTCCTCCTCGATATACTTTTTCAGGTCCGGATTCTTGTCGATCGCGCCGTCGGTGTGGACCTTTTTGCCGGTGGCTTTATCAAACTTGTCTTCACCGGCGAGCGTGATGTTCAGCTCGGTGGGGATCATTTTGGAAAGGCGGTCCGCATCTCCATAACTCCAGCCAAGCACACGGCCCACGTCACGCACCACGGACTTCGCGCCCATGGTGCCAAAGGTGATGATGTGACTGACGCTCAGTTCACCATACTTTTGGCGCACGTATTCGATGACTTCACCACGACGCGTCTGGCAGAAGTCGATGTCGATATCGGGCGGGCTGACGCGCTCGGGATTCAGGAAGCGCTCAAACACGAGCTGGAAGCGCAGCGGGTCGATGTCCGTGATGCCGAGCACG
>CAJCCF010000750.1 GCA_903960845.1 uncultured Verrucomicrobiota bacterium
AGTTCAGACGTTGCTCTTCCGATCTCCGCCCACGATGAAACTTACATCACGGTCGAAGTGCTCAACGAGGGCCGCCGCCTCTTTGAGACTTCCAAGCGACTGCTGAATGGCTACATGAACTACCTTACCCGTGCTGCCAACACATCAAATGACTGCGGCTTGCATGAACCTTCAACCTTCTATCAAACCGGTGCAGACCACCTCATCCCACCCCCAACGAACAACGAAAACCACCATAGCCCAAACTCTTAACACCTAACTCTTAACACCTCCAATGCCCCCTTCCCCACGCCTGCTCTTTCCAGCGACTCTGCTCGGCTTTTCTGGGGCGTGCGCACTTGTCTATCAAATGGCGTGGTTGCGGGAGTTCCGTCTGGTGTTTGGTGGTGCCACGCCTGCCACGGCGGCGGTGCTGGCGATCTTCATGGGCATGATGGGAGCAGGCAGCGCCCTGTTTGGCCGCAGGGTGGAGAGGTGTGTGAATCCGTTGCGGCTCTATGCCTTGATCGAACTGGGGGTGGGTGTGGCCGCCTTGCTCACGCCCCTCCTGCTGGGCATCGTGCGGACGCTGTATCTCGGCACGGGCGGCATCGCCGCCCTGGGGCAATGGCCGGCCACGTTGCTGCAATTATTGTTAGCCACCGTCGTGCTGGCTCCAGCCTGCCTGCTGATGGGCGGCAGTCTACCCGCCGCCTTCAAGTGGGTGGAAACGGATCAGGATCAGCAGCGCGGCCGACTTGGGGTGCTTTATGGCATCAACACGCTCGGCGCCCTGGCTGGCGTGTTGCTGAGCACCTTCTGGCTGCTTGAGCACTGGGGCATTCACAGAACCGTGATGGCCGCAGCCGGCGTCAATCTCATCATTGGTGCGGTCGCCTGGTGGGCGTCACGCAAAGCGGTGCCGGCAACCCGGTTTACGGCATCGACCGTTTCTTCTCCAGCCAAGGCACCGCCGCGTTTCATCTATCTGGCCGCCGGCATCACGGGGTTCACCTTTTTTCTCAGCGAACTCGTCTGGTTCCGCATGCTGGCACCCCTGCTCGGAAGCTCGGTGTATGGCTTTGGTCTGATTCTGGCCCTGGCATTGGCGGGCATCGGACTGGGCGGATTGCTGTATCGCGCAGCCTGGGCTTCGCGTTCGGGTGCCGTGTCGCTCGCATCGCTGGCGCAGGTCACGGCATGGCAGGCCTTGTTTTTGGTTATTCCATGGGCGCTGGGTGATCGCATCGCTCTCTTCGCCATCGATTTGAGTCAGTGGCGCGCATCGGGTTTCTTCGGCCAGGTCTGCTCGTGGACTTTGATCTCCAGCCTGCTGGTGCTGGTCCCGGCCTTGATCGCGGGTGTGCAGTTCCCACTGCTTGTGGGTCTGCTGGGATCAGGCACGCGCGATGCCGGCCGCCACACTGGAAACGCTTACGCAGCCAACACTCTCGGAGCCATCACGGGCTCGCTGGCTGGAGGGTTCCTGCTGCTGCCATGGCTCACCGCGCCCGGCGCATGGCGTCTGGTGGTGGTGCTGACTCTGCTGCTCAGTCTGAGCGCCTCGATGCAGGCCGCCCGCCGCGGATGGCTGCTGTTGATCACGCTCTGGACCAGCATCCTGTGCCTGATGATCATGCCCATGGGGCCAACCGCGGCCTGGCGGCACAAAGCCATTGGTTATGGCCGGGTCGAGCCGCTGCCTGATTCAGTCAACGGACTGCGCGCCTGGCTGAATGCCAGCCGCTGGAAAGTCGCTCAGCAGTTTGAAGGCCGTGAAGCCAGTGTCGCCGCCGTCACCAGCAATGAGGGCTACTGCCTTTATGTGAATGGAAAATCCGACGGCTCCGCTTTTGGCGATGCCGATACGCAGGTGATGCTTGGCCTGGTGCCCGCGATGCTGCATCAGGGACCGCGCAGTGCATTCGTCGTCGGCCTGGGCACCGGGTCCACCGCTGGCTGGCTGGCCGCTGTGCCAGACATGAAACAGGTGGACGTGGCGGAGCTTGAGCCCGGCATGTCCGGTCTCGCCCGTCAGCAATTCGCGCCGGTGAACCGCGACGTGATGACCAGAAAAAACGTCAGGCTGATCGTCGGCGATGCGCGCGAATCCCTGCTGGCGCAAGGCTCCAGCTATGATCTGATCGTGTCGGAACCATCCAATCCCTACCGCGCCGGAGTTGCGACGCTGTTCACGCAGGAGTTTTATCACGCCGTCAAAGGACGGCTCGCAGCGGGCGGATTGTTCGCTCAATGGCTGCAGGGTTATGAAGTGGATTCCCATGCCATCCATCAGGTCTATGCCACGCTCTCCGCGGTGTTTCCTCATCTTGAAACCTGGGTCACCGGGCCTAACGATCTGCTTTTCATCGGCCATCTGACACCACCGGCCTACAGCCTCGATCAACTGCGCGCCCGGGTGACTCAACCACCCTTTGATGAGGCCTTGAAACGCGTCTGGTTCACACGCTCTGCGGAAGGCGTGCTGGCTCACCATCTAGCCTCACCCGACTATGCCCGCCATCTCGCGACGACACATCCCGCGCTCATCAACACCGACGACCGCAATCTGCTGGAGTACGGTTTTGCCCGCTCACTGTCGGGCGGCAAGGATTTCGACACCATGCAGGTGCTCACCCAGTCCACCGGAATGAAAGCTGATGTGCCGGCTCATCTCGCTCATCAAGTGGACCGCGCGCGACTCACCCAGGAACGCCTGATCATGCTTGCCGCAGATGATTCCGGGTTCTCGATCCCATTGACGGTGGCAGGCGATGATCGCCGCCGGGCCGAGGCGCTTGAGGCATTCTCCAATCAGCTTCCTGATGAGGTTCTTGCCACCTGGACTGGCGCTCCAGGCAGTCCCTTCGAGCAATTGATGCTGCTGGAATCCGCATCCCATTCGGGTACTCCCTATCATCTGCGACCGCTGCTCGAAGCCGTCCGCCAGGACTGGCCGGCGAACGCCTTGTTTGCTTCCGCACAATCCGCCGCGCGACATGAATCAGCGGAAGCTGCGGTGAAACACTTGTTGTCAGGCTTTGCCGCGCTGCGGCAGCAGGTCTGGATGCGCGTGCCAACTCTTCAATCCGCGCTCTCGCTCGTGCCTACTCTCACCGCAGCCCATCCCGAATTCGCCCCGCTTTTTCTCGATGCCTTGAAGCAACCGTTTCCAGGGGGCTTGGGTGATGTCAGCCGCATGAGCACGCTGGTCGAAATCAGTCCGCTGCTGCCTGAAAACCGCCAGACCGAACTGGTATCCCTCTTTGAACCCAACCCGCCATGGATGCATGAGTTCCTGGAATTTCGGGTGAAAGCCTATCAGCGCGCAGCGCATCCTCTCGCCCGGATGGCAGAGCAGGATCTGCATGAGTTTCTCATTCATGTCCCTGAGTCACTGGATGAAACCGGCGCGGCCACACGTTGAGTCTTCATCACCTCATGGTTGATTTCCTGCCAGCACTCATTGCCGCTGCCTCACTCACCGTTGCAGCCGCAGAGTCTCTGCCTGATACCCGGATCGAGGCACTGCCACGAAGAGCAGCCCTACCCTCCGACACCCCGGCGAAGATTGCGCTCGGCCGCCTGCTGTTCTTTGATCCCATCCTCTCCGCCACGCGTGACGTGGCCTGTGCCACCTGCCATCATCCACAGCATGGCTGGGCGGACGGACGAGCGACACCACTCGGAGTCGGCGCCCTCGGCATCGGTCCAAAACGCGTGCTGGTCAAAGGAGCCGGAGTGGCAGCCATGACACGCAACACTCCGACCGTGCTCAACACCGCCTTCAACGGCATCGAGTCCGGCAAACCGCATGATCCGGCACAGGCTCCCATGTTCTGGGACAATCGCGTGCGCAGCCTTGAAGCACAGGCCCTGGCACCCGTGCGCAACCGCGAAGAAATGCGCGGCGATGTCTGCACCGAAGCAGAGGCCGTCCCGGCGATGGTGGCACGACTCAAGGCCATCCCTGAATATCAGAAGCTCTTCAAAACAGAGATCACCGCCGGGCGGGTCGCCGAGTCCATCGCAGCCTATGAGCGCACCCTTATCACGCCCGACTCACCCTTTGACCGCTTCATGCGCGGTGACAAATCGGCCATGACACCCGCGCAGCAACACGGCATGGAGATCTTCCAAAAAGCCGGCTGCGCACTCTGTCATAACGGTCCCATGCTTTCTGATTTCAAGCTGCACGCCATCGGCCTCAGCGACTCCACCACCAGTCGCCGTGAGTTCCGCACGCCATCCCTGCGCAATCTAAAATACACCGCGCCCTACATGCACCATGGCGGCACCCCGACACTCGATGACGTCCTGCTCTTTTACGACCGCCTCATGGATCAGGCCGCGGAAACCCTCGAAGGTGGTGACGACTCCACTCTGCCGCCGCTCGATCCCCTGCTCCGCCGGATGAACATGCTCCCCGAGGATCATGCGCCCCTCAGCGCTTTCCTCGATGCGCTGAACAGTGACAGCTACGACCAATCAGTGCCCGATCGCGTGCCCAGCGGTCTGCCGGTCGCTCGCACCCCCTGAAGCGGATAAAACTGCCGCCAGGACCCGGATGGTTTGGCAAATGGAAGGCGTTTTTGCCGCTTGCTGTGCTCGACGGCTGATGTCACAGAAGCACCTGCCCCAGAACGCGCCCTCATGTTCTTCTTTACCCCACGATTCCTGAAGCAAGCCAAACTCCTGCACAAAGGTGTCACCCGCTTCATCGACTACAAACGTGACCTGCTGCCGCAGGCCAAGCTGGACGAGATTCTGACACTGCGCCGCAGTCTGGAGGATGCGATGAAGGCCAAGGACCGGGAGCGCATCAAGACGCTGAATGACGAGCTGAACAAAGTCTGTGAAAAGGCCCTTCCAGACACCGCGACCAGCGAGATCGGCGACAATGTGGAGGTGTTCTTTGTGGCCATCGTGATCGCGCTGGGGATTCGCGGCTACATCGCCCAGCCTTTTCAAATCCCGACAGGTTCCATGCAGCCAACGCTCAACGGCATCACGGCTGAAGCCACGGAGAAAGATCCGACACCGGGCCTGCTTGGCTGGCTCGGCTCCCTTGTCACCAGCACGCGCTACATCAATGTGGAATCAGACCACGATGGCTATCTGGACGAGCGCGAGCCGATCACGGAACACCGTTTCGCGATCTTCATGCCGTACTGCAAACTGCACTTCAAGGACGGGCACACGATCACCATCAAATCCCCGCAACGCCAACTGCTGGACGAACTGCAACTCGTGAAGCGCATCAATGGCGTGCCGGTCGAAACCGGCAACGACAACCCCGACCGGCGCATGACCTATGGCCTGCGCGGAGGCGAGCACATCACCAAGGGGCAATTGCTCGCGCGCGGCATCGTCCACAATGGCGACCACGTGCTGGTGGACAAATTCAGCTACCATTTCCGCACGCCGCACCGCGGTGAAGTGTTTGTGTTCACGACCAAGCATATCCGCGGCATCAGCGTGCCTTATGAGCAGGGCTCACAACATTATATCAAGCGCCTCGCCGGCGTGCCCGGAGATGAACTTGAAGTGGTCTCGCCAAAGCTCCTGCACAATGGCAAGGAAGCTGAGGAATTTGGTTTCAAACGCGTGATGCAGGGCACCCAGCAAAACCCGGTGAACGGCTACCGTGGCTACGGTGATCCGCGCTCGGTGGGCGGATCCATCTTCCACATCATGCTGCGCGATGAAGAGTACTTCGCCATGGGTGACAACAGCTACAACAGCAGTGACTCCCGCGTCTGGGGTACGATCCCCGAGCGCAACCTCGTCGGCACGGCACTCTTTTGCTACTGGCCGCTGACAAAGCACTGGGGCCAGATCAAGTGAGTTGGTGGCATTCCGCCTGAACTACCCGCCGCCACCCTCCGCCCCGCTGCTTTCAGAGCGGGGCCAGCGTGCCCGGCACGAGATCGATCATGGTTTTTTAAGAGAGTAGCGTCCAGTTTTTTTGCCGCCCATCTTCTCGACGATTTCCGCTTCCAGCAGGGGTCGCAATAGATCCATCGCCCCCTGTCGGGAGACGCCTAGTGCTTCCCATAATTCGGCCGGCGAAAGACTGCCGTGGTCTCGCAGCAGCCTGAGGAGTTGTTCCTGACGCGGACGAAGAATGAGTTTTTTCGGTGATTTAATCTGAAATGCCTGCACGCGCAGCCACACCCGATCCAGCGTCTGCCGCAAGCCCTCGGCGCAGTATTCCAACCAACCGGAAAGATCCTCTCCCGCCAACCGCACCGCGTTCAGCGCGTTGTAGTAGGCTTGGCGATCTTCCCAAAAGTATTCGTCCACGGAGAAGATGTGATGGCTGTCAAAACCTCGCCGATACAATTCCCATAGTGCCAGGGCGCGGCCCGTGCGCCCATTGCCATCGGCAAAGGGATGAATCCACTCAAACTGATAGTGAAGAATGGCGGAACTGAGCACAGGGGAAAGTTCCACCGATTTCTTGTTCCACCACTCCAGCAGTTCAAACATGAGACCGGACACATCCGCCGCCGCAGGCGGGAAATGGCTGCCAACTCGCACCGCCATCATGCGGTATCGCCCGGCCTCGCCCTGATCCATCACGCTGTCTGCCAGCAGACGGTGAAGAGCAAAGATGTCCTCGTGACGGATAGCCTTCTTCCGTGCGTGCTTCTCCACATAGCGGAGACCCGCGAAATAGTTCAGCACCTCCCGGCTAGACCTTGTATCGGCTGCCACCAACTCGCGCCCATCCTCCAGAGCGCGGACCTGCTACAGGGTGAGCAGGTTTCCCTCAATGGCGGTGGAGGCATGACCGTTACGGGTGCGCGGTCTTTCTGAAGTGCTGGAATCCAAGACAGTTCCACTGCCGCACCCTGGATACGCTCCCTCAGCACAGCGATCTGCTCCACCAGCGAGAGCAGGCGGTGGCTGATCGAGAATTGGGGTTCGTAGGCCACGCAGATAAGTCAAGCATGAGTCAATTTATCAGTCAAGCCCATCGCCATTCCCCGAAGAAATCCTGGTGCAGCAGTGAAGTCTTCAAGGCCCTCCAATCATCGTGAAGGGAGGGGCGATGAACCTCGGTTAGGTTCATGTTGTGAATCTTCCCTGAAAACGGAAATCCTAGCACGCCTACTCAAACACCGCCTCGATCACATCGCCGCCGGTGGGCTCCACGAGCTGGCTTTTGACGAGATCAAAGGACGTGCCGTGCTGGTAGGGCTGGATGTAGAGCTTCTGTTTCCGGCGCAACAGGTTCTCCTTCACCGTGAGGATCTGCTGGAAGTCCACATGATCCTGAAAATCGGAGAACCAGTAGAGCGCATCCGCCTGCCGGACCTGCTCGCTGAGCAGCGCCAGCCAGGTGTAACCAAGTCCGATGTTGTGAATGAACCAGGTCTGCGGCCGGCGTGAAAGCAGGCGGTAGATACTCTCGCTGGGAATGGAGTCGGAGGGTGAGAATTTAAACTTCCGGCCCTCGGCCAGGGTGGCGCCACCGAGCCGCCAGAATCGCTCAAACTCACCGCCTGAGGTGCGGTAAAGCTCCTCGCCATCCAGCCCGCCGCGTGGCGGAGCATCCAGTCCGCAGCCAAAGTACAGCACGACGATGCTGCCGCGCGCCACCTTGTCCACTTCCTCGATCACACGCGGCAAAAACGGAGCCATGGAACTGGAGACATCAAGAATAAGAGCCAGCCTCTTCGCCTTGATCTCGCGACCAAACATGGACAGCGGCTGAAAGACCATGCCACTCTTGGCACCCAGGCCCATGCCCTTTCCAAACCCGCCTCCGCCACCACCGAGACTGCCGCCCATTTTGCCACTGGTAAGCAGATTGTTAGCTTGCGGAAGGTCAAGCAGGTCGGGCACATCCTGAGGCAGGACAATGTCGGCAATGGTGTTTTTGCTGACGATTTTTTGCATTGGCACCTGCTTCAACCAGGGGCTTTTCTTTTTCTGAATCTTGTGCTGAAGCTCCTGGGATGCGGCCTCTCCCTGCTTCGTGCCGCCGGGCAGAAAATCGACCTGGGTATCGAGCAGCCCGTGACTCACCACGAGGAAACCACCCGTGCCAATCAGCAGGGCATGAACTAACAAACTGATGGCCAGCGACCGGCCGCCCCAAGCCTCCCACTTCTCCCGGATCAGGCCATAGCGGGCAGGTGCCTCATGAATGATCGTTTCTATGACCGGTTCTTTAACGGCATGCTCATCAGCCGTCTCAGGCATCGGCGCTTTTTCCGGGGCATCTTTATCTTGAGACTCCACCCGGCGCTTCTCGCGAACTGGCGGTTCCGGGGTCGAGACCAGCACACGAGTGAAGGTCCTGGATTCCGAATCCGGCGTGGGCGCTGCACCGCGGCGAATCACACTGCGTTTGCGGCTTGAGACGTCGCCGCGTGTGGCCACCTCCACCGGTGTCTCCACCAA
>CAJCCF010000751.1 GCA_903960845.1 uncultured Verrucomicrobiota bacterium
AGGTCAAAGGCTCCGGTTTCGGAGGCGATTTCGGCGTGCAGCACAGGCTGCAGCAGCAGGTCGCCCAGTTCCTCGCAGATCAGCTCGGGGTCACCGCTTTTGATGGCGTCCACGACTTCGTAGGCTTCCTCCAGCACGTGTGGAATCAGGGATTCGTGTGTCTGCTCCATGTCCCAGGGGCAGCCCCCGGGGGCGCGCAGCCAGTGGACGATGTAACGCAGGCGTGTCAGGCCGTCTGGATGATCAAGACTCATGACTCAGGCGATAGCGAGGAAAGCAGCCCATGGCACGGAAAAAGTTTGCACCGCCCGCATGAGAGCCTACTTCATGCACCGCTTCAGATATTCCCACTCCATTCTTTCCCCCACACCCACTCCTATGGCCAGCGACGCAGTCATCAATCTCAACGACACCAATTTTGCCACCGAAATCGCCGCATCCACCGTCCCGGTGATCGTGGACTTCTGGGCCGAGTGGTGCGGCCCATGCCGCATGCTCGGGCCGATCCTGGATCAGCTCGCCACTGAAAAGGCCGGTGCCGTGAAAGTGGTCAAGGTGAACGTGGATGAATGCCCCGCCCTGCAGGCCCAATACAATGTGCGCTCCATTCCGATGCTGCTTTTCATCAAGGGCGGCGAAGTGAAGGACACGGTTGTCGGTGTGCAGTCGAAAGACGCGCTGATCCGCAGGCTCGAAGCTCTGGCTTGATCGCATCACCTTAATTGATCTCAACGGGTGTCCCTTCCATGATGGATGGGGCACCCGTTTTGCATTGAAAGTTAGGGCGCTGCCTGTCATCAGACGCATCTGCTGCCAGTCTTGAGTCGATCGACGCCATGGTTGTATCCGTATTCCGGCTTGCACCATCACGGGGCCGCGACTTGATGCCATGCATGGCGCAGGATTTCATTCGCGTGCGTGGCGCACGGCAGCACAATCTAAAGAACATAGACGTGGACATTCCGCGTCATCGCCTGGTCGTGCTGACGGGGGTCAGCGGCAGCGGCAAGTCATCGCTGGCTTTTGACACTCTCTATGCGGAAGGGCAGCGGCGGTATGTGCAGAGCCTCTCGGCCTATGCACGGCAGTTTCTCGATCAGCTTGAGAAGCCCGACGTGGACTTCATTGAGGGACTCTCTCCCGCCGTCGCCATTGAGCAGGTGCACAGTTCGCCGAATCCGCGCAGCACCATCGCCACCGTCACTGAAATTTACGACTACCTGCGCGTGCTCTATGCCGTTGCCGGGCATCCGCATGATCCGGAGACGGGTGAGGCGCTGGTGAAAAACACGCCGGCGGAGATCGGCGACCGTCTGGTGAGTTTGGGTGAAGGCACCCGCTGCATGGTGCTCGCTCCGCTGGAGCCTCAGGACACGCCAGCACTGCGGGCCACTTTTGAAAAACTTCGGCGCCAGGGATTTGTCCGCGTGCGCATGGATGGTGTGATCGTGGAGCTGGATGATTCACTCAATCCCGAGCGCGGCATGGAGCATCGGATCGAGGTCGTGGTGGATCGATTGGTGATTCGTGAGGGCGTGCGCCAGCGGCTCATGGAGTCCATTGAAGCCGCCCTGCACTGGAATGAGCGCGAGGTGCAGTTTCTGGTCCAGACTGAAGGCGGAGATGAAGTGCTGAGCTTCACCACCTCGTATGCGAATCCGCGCACCGGATATCTTCTGGAAAAACTGACGCCACAGCATTTCTCCTTCAACACCCACATCGGTGCCTGTCCCGCCTGTGAAGGTGTCGGCTCACTCATGGCCCCTGATGCGGGACTCATCGTGCCTGATGCCTCGCTATCGCTCAAGGACGGCGCGGTGAAGTCCTGGTGGGCACGGAATCCAAAGCTCAAGCAGATCCAGCAGCGTGGCATCGAAGCTCTGGCCAGGCACTTTGGTGCGGCGATGGATGTGCCATTCAAAGAATTACCGCAGGCTTTTAAAGAAGCGCTCTTCCACGGCACCGGACAGGTCGCCATTGCCACCGGTTGGGCCACGAGCGCGACGAAGCGCAGCCTTGCCAAACCCTATGAAGGCCTATTGAACGAGGCCAGGCGGTTGCATGAGAATGCCGAGAGCGATGCGTTGAGGGCGCAGCTCACGCGCTACATGAATACGCTGCCGTGTCCGAAATGCGGTGGCAGGAGGCTGCGCGCCGAATCGCTGGCGGTGACGCTGCAAAGTGTTCCTCACAGTCCGCGGGGCGGTCAGGAAATCTCCGCACAGGGACTGAGTGTGCCACTCTCCATCCACGACCTCTGCTCACTCCCGATCCGCGATGCGTTGGACTGGATGCGCGATCTGCAGATGACGGAGCATCAGCGCGCCTATGTGGCGGAGCTTCAAAAAGAAATCCTGAAGCGGCTGGAGTTTTTGGAGCAGGTCGGGCTGGGCTACCTGGGATTGAATCGTGAAAGCGGAACACTTTCCGGGGGTGAGATGCAGCGCATCCGGCTGGCGACCCAGATCGGTGCAGGTCTGTCAGGCGTGCTCTATGTGCTGGATGAGCCGAGCATTGGCCTGCATCCATCCGACACGGAGCGGCTGATCCGCACGCTGCTGCGGCTGCGTGATCTCGGGAACACGGTGCTCGTTGTCGAACATGATGAGGCGATGATGCGTGCCGCGGATCATGTCATTGAACTGGGACCTGCTGCCGGTGCGCATGGCGGCCGCCTGATGGCGCAGGGCACGCCGGCGGAAGTCATGGCCGCCAGGGAAAGTCTGACGGGAGCGTATCTGAACGGCAGTTTGAAAATCGGCGTTGAAACGGTCCGCCCCGACCTGCTGGGGCCAGGCCAGCCAAACATTTGGTTAACCGTCAATCAAGCCACGGAACACAACCTGCGCGCCGTCAACGCGGCCTTCCCCGTCGGCCTGCTGACCTGTGTCACCGGGCCGTCCGGCAGTGGCAAATCGACGCTGGTGAACCGCGTGCTGATGCGCGCTTTGCAGCGGCATTTTTACAACTCGAAGGATGAGCCCGGAAAGCACGGATCCATCACTGGACTTGGTGCTTTTGACAAAGTGGTCCTGATCGATCAGTCGCCCATCGGTCGCAGTCCGCGCAGCAATCCGGCGACTTACACAGGTGCCTTTGGGCCGATCCGCGAGCTTTTTTCGCAACTGCCGCTGGCGCGTGTTCGCGGTTATGACATGGGACGTTTCAGTTTCAACACACCCGGCGGGCGCTGTGAGAAATGCCAGGGTGACGGGCAGATCAAAATCGACATGCATTTCCTGGCGGATGTCTACGTGACCTGTGATCACTGCCATGGGAAACGCTACAACGCCGAGACGCTCGAGATCACGTTCAAGGGCCGCAACATCGCCGAGGTGCTGGAGATGACCGTGAGTGAGGCTGCGCGCTTTTTTGGCAAGGCCAGCGCCATCGCTGCCAAGGTGATTACGATGGAGGAATGCGGGCTCGGCTACATCCGGCTGGGGCAGGCGGGCAACACCCTTTCAGGTGGCGAAGCCCAGCGCATCAAGCTGGCGGCCGAACTCTCACGCAAGGCCACGGGGCGCACTCTGTATGTGCTGGATGAGCCGACCACGGGGCTGCATTTCGCGGATATTCAGACGCTGCTGCAGGTGCTCTTCCGGCTGCGTGATGCTGGCAACACGCTCATCGTGATCGAGCATCACCTGGATGTCATTCGCTGCGCCGACTGGATCATCGATCTCGGTCCCGGCGGTGGCAATGAGGGCGGCCACATTGTCGCGGCAGGCACTCCGGCGGAGGTGATGCGCATTGCGGAAAGCCCGACGGGGAGATTCCTCAGCCAATAGGAGGAGTTTGGCGTCCTGGCAGAAAATGGCGGCAGGAAAACTTTTGTGACTTAGCTTGGCGGGTCATGACACTCGCCATCCATGCTGTGCAGCTTGATTCCGTCTGGGAAAACAAGGCCTCCAATTTCACCAGGGTCCACGCCCTTCTCGCAGCATCACCGCCTGCGCCGGGATCGCTGATCGTGCTCTCGGAAATGTTTGCCACCGGCTTCTCATGCCAGGTCGGCGTCACCGCTGAAGCTGAGGGAGCCGAGACGGAGAACTTTCTGCAAAGTCTGGCTGCTGCGTATCAATGCTGCGTCGTCGGCGGAGTCGTGACATCCGATGGTGGTGGCGGCAAGGCGCGCAACCAGGCTCTGGCGATCTCGCCCGGCGGGGAAGTGCTGGCGCGTTACACAAAGATGCAGCCCTTTTCGTTAGGCGGTGAGTCGGAGGTTCATGAGCGCGGGGGCGCCCCGGTCGTCTTCGATTGGGGCGGTTTGAAAATCGCGCCGTTAATCTGCTACGATCTGCGCTTTCCGGAACCGGCGCGCGAGGCCGTGCGGCTCGGCGCGGAGGTGCTGATCTACATCGCCGCATGGCCTGTGAAGCGCTATCAGCATTGGATCACCCTGCTTCAGGCGCGTGCCATCGAGAACCAGGCTTATGTGATCGGTGTGAACCGTTGCGGTCAGGAACCGCAGTTCAGCTACAATGGTCGAAGCCTCGTGGTGGACCCGCATGGAATCATCATTGCCGACGCCGGTGAGCGTGAGCAGGTGCTGCACTCAAGTCTTGATCCCGGGGTCGTGCATGACTGGCGTGCCATGTTTCCCGCGCTGCGGGATGCCGGGCTGCTTTGAGGGGCTGAGGGTTGAGGAGTTGAGTGTTGAGGCCAACGGATCAGAGTTCCGGTTTGGAAGTCTGAGTCTATCAAATCTCAACCCACGACCCTCAACGAAGTCAGACTAGCCGCGCAGCCAGTCGAAAAATTTCTTCCGTTCCTGCGCGTCTTTCGGCACCACGCCGGGTGCTGATGCTGGATTCGGTGTTCTGAAAGTGGGTTTGGCAACGATCAGCGACTCTGCCAGACCGAGTGAGACCGGCTGATTGGTGGGCTCTGAATCCGGCATCAGAAGCAGGCCGTATGGCGACTCTTCATCCGAATCTACCAGTCCCATTTCATTCGTCAGATCATCCTCGTCAGGAGTGTCCGACATCATGAGCGGTGACGACGGTGCGCACAGGGTCATCTCAAGCATCGGCGGCTCTTCGAGCATCGCCGGCGGTGCCGCATGGATGGGTGGAGCCGCGACTTGAGGAGTGGCCAAATCAGGTGCCGCCGCTTTGGTTTGAAACCATGGTTCCGCCGGGATCCGGGATGGTTCTTCAGGCTCCTCCTGGGCGGCCTTTTTTGGGGCCTGCCCCTGTCGGTAAAGGGCATACCCCAGTCCGAGCGTGAAGATCAGGGCGCCACGGCTCATCCGGCTTGCCATGAAGGCTCCCGCTGCCGCGCCGAGCGCAATTTGCACGAGACCCTTCACGTGAGTGGATGGGCTGAGCGTTTCAGAATCAGTCGCTTGAGTGCTTGGTTCCATGAATGCGCCAAGGCTAGGCCAAACGGTGCGGGTCATCAAACCCGAATGTCCGCGAGCATTGAAAAGCCCCGGAGTGTTTTTCTCTAACGCCTGCCACGCCGGGATGGCCATGAGGCCCTCAATCCATGCTCTTCGCCGCAGAACTCTCGATCAACCCACGAGTGCGCTTTTGCGGATGCCTGGCTCACGACGGTCAGCTGTAGGACGAGTGTGGCGACAGCCCGCTCGTCTCTTGCATGTTGAGACCACGCAGAACTCTCGATCAACCCATACGTGTGCATTTGCGGATGCCTGGCTCGCTCCACCGTTTCGGAGACGAGCGGTCCCGCAGGGACACACTCGTCCTACGATGGCTCACGACGGTAAGCTGTAGGACGAGTGTGGCG
>CAJCCF010000752.1 GCA_903960845.1 uncultured Verrucomicrobiota bacterium
AGGCACCAGGGAGTATTTGCGGTAGTTGCTGCTCACTTTAAAAGAGGCATAAACGGACAGCAACATGGTGAGAATGATGATGATGAAGAACATGGGATGAATATCTTTTGTGTTTGATTACACGCGCTGTGAGAAAGCAGAAACCGTGAGAGTGTTGAGTGGAATTTTACCTGAGTTTTCCAAACTGCCAATCAAGCACTCACCGCCATTCATGCCGCGGGTAACGACCGCGGAGCTGCGTGCGCACCGCCGGGTAACCTTCTTTCCAAAAACGGCCAATGTCACCCGTGGTCTGGATGGGACGCTGCGCGGGTGAAAGCAGATGCACAGTGACGGTAATCCGGCCAGCCGCCACCTTGGGGTTTTCATTCACGTCATACATCTGTTGCAGCACGACGCTGACGCCTGGCGGCTGCTTTTCGTCATAGACGATACGCGCAGTTTTGCCATTTTTGAGATTCAGCCTCTCGGGTGCATAGCGCTCCAAGAGCTCACGCTGGGCGTGACTCAGCCATTGATGCAGCGCAGGGAACACATCCTTGTCCTTGAGCTGGCGATAAGCGGTCGCACCATGACAGACTTGCTCGATGATGATTCGACGATCCTCTTCGGTAATCGGCGGTATCTCCAGCTCGGGCATCCATTTGGAAAGGCAGTTCACCCGTGTGATCCACTGCTCCACGCGTTCATTCCACAGGGTGAGTTGCAGGCGCCCGGCCACGACCTCATCCGCCAGCAGAGTGGCTGCGGTGTTTTCATCAGGCTCGCCCTTCTCGCGGCTGCTGAGAACGAGGCTGCGAAAACGCATTTCCTCAAGATTCATCACGCGGCGGTTCGTCGCATCATACTGGGCGCGTTTGCTGATCACGAAGTCGCCTGGAAACAATTCACGCAGCCACTCCTCCTCGACCTTGGTCACCAGATTCATTTGCACCGTGAGGGCCTTCCCCTGCACCTCCGTAATTTCAGAGGCCACCAGCAGGCGCGGCGGTCTGATGTGCGCATCCTTGCCGAGATGACCGCTGTAGCCGCCAGCCACACGGTAGATGCGACTGCCCCCGCTCGTTTCCACGCCCAGATGGTCGCTGAAAGCGGCTAACAATGTTTTCGCCAAAGCCTCAGGCTCGGCCACCGCATCATTCACTGTCAGACCTGCACGCTGAGCCAGGCGCAGGAATTGCTCATAACTACGTGCCGCTTCACGGGAGGCGTTTGCATGGATGTTTAGCGGGATGCAGGCCTGCGGATCAAAGTTCAGCGCCGCCGCACGAATGAAGGCACGCAGCAGCGCCTGAAATTCGGAGATGTCCCCCGATTCCCAAAAGTCTTCATTCTTGTGCGATGAGTTGTTCTTTCCCACCATCAAAATTTCACGGCCCTGCGCCAGAGCCGCGATCATCGCCGCCTCGCGCACGCAGCCATTCTCGGACGCAGCCATCAGCATGCGGGCAAAACGCGGATGCGTCGGAAAGGCGGACATTTTCAGGCCAATCGAGGTCAGTCGCAATTCCGTCCCCTCTCCGCCCTCATGCTTCAGGCTTTCCTCGATCGCCCCAAGATCATGCAGCAGACTCTCCGCTCTTTTTAAAGCCGCTTCAGCAGGCTTCTCAAACCATTCGATCTGCAGCCGGGCTTTCTCTGAAGCCACATGCAGCGCGAGCAAGGCCTCGCTCAGCTCCAGACGCTGGATCTCCGGCAACTCACTCTCCGGGCGGTGGATGTGCTCACGCTCGGCCCACAGGCGCACCGCAATGCCGGGACCAAGACGTCCGGCGCGTCCGGCGCGCTGTTCGGCACTGGCTCGGCTGATTTTTTGAATGGTCAGCGTATTGATGCCGCGACGCGGGTCATAGCTTGCGACTCGCGCCAGCCCGCAGTCCACCACAGCCCGGATGCCCTCGATGGTGAGGGATGTTTCCGCCACATTCGTGCTCACGATGATCTTTGGTTGATCGCCAGGTGTCACCGCTGAATCCTGATCCTGCGGCGTCATCTCGCCATGCAGCGACACAATGCGCCGTCCTCTGGCAAAGCTGCGACCTTGCAGCGCAGCCATTGTTTTTCGGATCTCATAAGCGCCCGGCATGAAGACCAGCACATCCCCTGCCCCGCCCAGTTCCGACGCCAGCGCCTCACAGGCACGCGCCGCCTGATCCCACACGGGTTCCACCTCATTGCCGCGCACCGTTCGCGTCTGGATTGGCGCCTGGTAGCGCACCTGGACAGGGAATGTCCGCCCCTGCGACTCCAGCAACTCCACCGGTTGCATGAACTCCGTCAGCGGTCCCGGAACCAGGGTCGCTGACATCACGATGATTTTTAAATCGGGTCGGCGTGCACGCTGCAGGGCCAGCGACCAGGCCAGGACAAGATCGCCATCCAGATGCCGCTCATGAAATTCATCGATCACGATGCAGCCCACCTTTGCCAGTTCCGGATCTTCCATGAGCACGCGCAGCATCACGCCCTCCGTCACATAGACCAGCCGTGTTTCGCGTGACGTCACATTGTCAAAGCGCACCTGATACCCCACTTCACCGCCGAGCCGGGCATTCCGCTCCTTCGCCACACGCTGTGCCAGCATGCGCGCTGCGATGCGTCGTGGCTGCAGCACGATGCATCGCTGGCCTTCTTTCAGCATGCCCGAGTCCAGCACGAACTGCGGCACCTGCGTTGATTTCCCTGAACCCGTCGGTGCCTTGATCAGCAGGTTGGGTACCGCCGCGTCGTGCAGGCAGGACAAGACGGCATCACGAATCTCAAAAATGGGCAGAGTGGCGGACATGGGGTGGCAGGTCTGAGGTCACGGCGGCACCACGGATTGTCAAGGCGTGGCGCTCA
>CAJCCF010000753.1 GCA_903960845.1 uncultured Verrucomicrobiota bacterium
CTGCGCTTAGTCGCGGGTGATGGTTTCATCGAGGTTGAGAATCGTGGACATGGTGAAAGACAAGGCGGCAAGTTCGGTAGGCGGCAGGGATTTTTCTCTAGTCTTTTCGCCGTAGGCGAGAAATTTCTCGGCGTTCCCGGGGTCGGTGGTGAAGCGCGCGAGGTTTTCGTTGCTGAAGGTGATCCAACCTTGGAGTTCCTCGTCCTTCGGATTTCGGCCGGTGGCGAGGCGGAAACCACGGCGGAGGCGCTCATGGAGCTTTTCCTGCCAGGGGCCGTTGATGTCGGTGAAGAGGCGCTCGGCGAGCTTGCGGGAGAATTCGAGGTAGGTCTCATCGTTCATCAACACGAAAGCCTGGAGCGGCGTATTGGTGGTCTCCCGTTTGGAGATGCAGGCCTCGCGGCTTGGGGCGTCGAAGATCACCATTTGAGCGGGAGGGACGGATTGCCTCCAAAAAGTATAGAGGCTCCGCCGGTAGAGTTTGTCCCCCGAGTGGGGCGTGTAGACGCCGAAATTCGCCAAGGGGTTGAAGGTGGCTTTGTCCCTCCAGATTTCGGGCTGGTAGAATTTCACGCTTGGTCCGCCGACCTTGTCGTTCAGGAGGCCGGAGGCGGACAGGGCATTGTCCCGGACCAACTCGGCCGGGAGGCGATAGCGCGGCGCGCGGGCGAGGAGTTTATTCTCCGGGTCGATCTCCTTGAGGTCTTCGCGGCGCTTCGAGGACTGGCGGTAGGTGGCGCTCATCACGATGTTTTTCATGGCGCGCTTGATGTCCCATTTGTTCTCTCGGAAATCCACGGCGAGATAATCGAGAAGCTCGGGGTGGGTCGGTTGGGCGCTTTGCAAACCGAAATCCTCCGAGGTTTTGACGATGCCGTGGCGGAAGATTTGCTGCCAGAGGCGATTCACTTGCACGCGAGAGGTGAGCGGATTTTCCGGAGCCACCGACCACTGCGCGAGGCCGAGACGATTTTTGGGGGCGTCTTTGGGAAGAGGAGGGAATGCGGTCGGCGTGGTGCGTTCGCGCGGACGGTCCATGATCGGCTTGTCGTAGATGCCGCGAGCGAGAACATAGGTCTGAACAGGATTTCGGCGCTCTTCCATCACCATCACGCGAGTGGCGAATTGATCCACATGGTTCTTGATGTAGTGAGCACGGGCCACATCGAGACCAGTCACCGTCACCTTACCAGCAGCATGGGCTTTGGCGGCAAGGTAGATGTCGTTCATCCAATATTTGCGATCTTTGTTTTTGAAAAGGCCCAGCCAGTCGTCGAGTCCGTGCGGATTGTTGGTCACGGACACAGCGAGGCTGTTGAACAAGGATTCCAAGTAGGGGACTTCGGTGCCGCTGAACTTGAATTTCACAATCAGCTTCGCGCCCTTGGCCGGAGTGACAGGCGCGGCCAGTTGCAAGAGCGCGGTGCTGTCCATGCCTGGAATTCCGAGTTTCCAGCCATTGGAAGGATCGGCGGCCTGTGCGGCGGCGAGTTCGGGACTGAGACGGTCAAAGGTCGAGCGAGCGGCAGCGACAGCCAGCGGACGGCGCTTACCGCCCTCGTCGATCTCGAGTGTGATATCGGGCAGGGCTTGGCGGATGGTCGCCAAATCTAGGCCGTAAACATGGTCGGAGTCGTCGGGCAGGCGGTTCCAAAGGAAACCAAACGGATTCACCGAATCGACGCGCACGGTATTGAGGGGGCTTTCGGGCAAATTAAAATCCAATGTGACGGTTTCGCCGGGAGCGACGGGGAAGTTCAAATGTGCAAGCGGGCCCTCCTTGAGAACGCGATTGCTGTTTTCCGGGATGTCAAAATTCGAGGCCGCCGTGCCGCCCAACCCAGATACGGTAATAGGTTCGATTTTTCGCATGGCACAGGAGGCTCCGGTGACATCGAGGCCGGTCCAACTAAGGCCTTTGCTGTCGTCGGGAACTTTGATCGCCTCGGGGCTCTTGTCATCCCGCACGGGCTGGAGGGCCGCGAAGGTTTTGCTGCATGCCTCCATAACCTGCTTCTGGCGCTCATTCGGCAA
>CAJCCF010000754.1 GCA_903960845.1 uncultured Verrucomicrobiota bacterium
CCTGCGCCGCGGCGATGCGATCCCAGGCGCCGGCCGCATCGTTCAAGTTGTCCCGTGTGGCCACCGCCTGGCGAAGCTTCTGTTCGTTCGCACCTTTTCTGCCCATGACACTCGGATCGAGCAGCCCTTCGAGCATTCCTTTGCTGGCCTTACGAGCGTTCTGCACGCCGAAGAGATCGTCCTTCGCGCGGCGTGCGTTCTCCTGGCTGCGGCCGCTATAGGCGTTCAGCAGGACTTCCAGCCGGTAGAGCCGGGCGAGGGAGTTGGGGAGCAGGTAATCGCGCAAATACTCCAACTCGTCCACAGTCAGCAGGCGGCTGGTGCGTCCCGGATGGCCCGAAACAAAGACGAGATCATTTTCGACGGGGCCGCGCTCACTCCACTTTAGGTAATGGTCCACCTTGGCCGGCTTGCCATTCTCG
The DNA here is from genome assembly GCA_903960845.1 of uncultured Verrucomicrobiota bacterium. Classification (GTDB taxonomy): domain Bacteria; phylum Verrucomicrobiota; class Verrucomicrobiia; order Verrucomicrobiales; family Verrucomicrobiaceae; genus Prosthecobacter. Next base: position 423 of record CAJCCF010000754.1, read on the forward strand.
TATGCCCGGAAGAAAGCAACGTCCAGATCGTAGCGGGGATATTCGAAATTGTCGGGATCGCCGCCAAAGAAAGCAATCTGCTGCTCGGGGGCGAACACCAGGCGCACGTCGGTGTAGCGTTTGAAACGGTAGAGATGATAGGCGGCGCCCTGATAGAGCGTGACCACGTCGCTGCGCAATCCGGTCTGGTCATGCGACTCCTTCTCGATCTCGGCCCTGATGGCCCGCCGCGCACGGAAGGCCTCTTCGTCCGAGAGCCCGGGCTTGACGGCTGCGTTCACGCGCGCGGTCACGTCCACGATGCTCATGAGGACATTGAGTTCCAGATCCGTGGCCGGCTTTTCCTCTTCGAGCGTGCGGGCCTGGAAACCATCGCGGAGATAATTATGCTCTTTGTCGCTGAGCTTCTGCACCGCGTCCGCGCCGACGTGATGGTTGGACATGATCAAGCCATCCTCGGAAATGAAGGAGCCGGAGCCGCCGCTATTGAAACGCACCGACGACTTTTGGACATGCTCCAGCCACGCATCGGTGACCGTGAAGTCGTAGCGCTCTTGGAGGAGTTTTCGCGGAGGCTCATTAAACGGCCACATGCCTTCCTCGCCTCGAGTTTTCGACCCGGCGTTCACGAGGAGCAAGCCCAGTCCTACGCCCAACAGATGCTGTTTAGTCTTCATGTGTTTAAAACTGACAGGAATTTGCGTTCTGGAAATCGTGCGGATCATTCGCTGCGCAGAGTGAGTTGATACGAGGCGTTGAACATCGGTAGTAAGCCATCCGCGCGCTGCTGCGAAAGGCTGACTTCTGACGTGTGGGCAAGGGGCGTGGTGGCGAAGAGGAGCGTGAGGAACGCGCCCGAGAATGGGTGATGGGGAGAACGGTCTTTCATCGAGGTGGAATGTGGTTGATCGAGAGTTACTGTTCGACGGTCCCCAAAAGTGATTGCGGTTTTCTTTTCGTATTTCCGTTGGCCGCCTTGGGTCGAAACTGATCGAGGATGGGGGTATCCACCCAATAGACTTCGCCGTCCCCACCGTCGCCCCAATCTTTGCCGAATTTGCCGAAATACCTGGAGAAGAAGAGGTGTTTGCCTTCGGGCGTGACCATCGGACACCACTCGTGGGCGGCGGTGTTGACGCTGTCGCCGAGGTTGGTGAATTCGCCCCAGCTCCCGTCGGGCTGGCGGAACGACACGTGGAGATCGCCCCGGCCCCGACCGCCGGGAAGTGTCGGAGTCATGATCAGGTAGCTTTCGCCCGGCGCGAGGCACAGGTCGCCCGAGCCCTGCCCGCGCAGACCGTCGAGCAGTTCTGGAAGGCCTAAGACGCGCAGCCGAAGCCGGCGGGGAAGTAGGGTGCGCTGGGGTCGCGGTTTTGCGCCCCAGAATCTGTATTCCCGCTCAAAACAGCGGTATTCCGGCCCGGACCCGCTATCCCGCGCCGAATGGTAGCGATCCCGCACGCGGCGGGGTCGGAGGTCCACGAAATGGGGAAGTTCCCCGGACAAAAAGGTATGGACCCCGCAAATGACGGGGTCTTCGCTCCGCCGAAGAGTATCGCTCGCGCACGATAAGGTATTGCTGCCGCGCCGTCCATGGAACACCCCGCACGGCGCGGGATCGTCGCTCCGCCGTCCTGGATGGACCCCGCACTGTGCGGATCGCGCTGCGTGAGGCCGTGGCGCGTGGCTTCGCCAATGAGGCAGTCCCCTCACACCCCGTCCCCGCGCTCCGTCCAGGGCCAACTCGATCCGTCCCCCAAAAAAAGCCGTTTCGCCCTTGATCAACTCGGCCGAAACCCAATCCTCCTCCGGTTCTTCCCCTTCTCACCCGAGTGCTCTGCCTTGGCCTTCTTCGTCTTCGCAATCTCGCCAGTATCGCCTGCGTCACCTGCCACTTCGCCGGGTCCGCATCCGTGCTCCCCGCATGAATCGCGTTCACGCACACACATTCAGGATGTCCCCATCGCTGAGCCCGCGCGATAGCTCCGAGAGAACTGCGTAATCAGCCGTCACCCGATAAGGGTTTGGGAGATGAAGGGCGAAGAGCTCCCGGCGCATGGAGGCGTCTGGAACGCGGAACTTGATGTGGCGTTGGATGCGGCGAAGCAGGGCGGGGTCGTAGTTCTCGAACAGATTCGTCGTGACGATCACCACGCCATCGAAGCGATCCAGTTCCTGCATCAGGCAGTTGCGGTTCTGGTTGATGCTGGTGGAGCAGGTTTCGCCGGTTGATACACGCTTGGAGAGCAGGCTGTCGGCTTCATCGAAGAACAGCGCCGCACCATGGTCACGGGCAGCGGCAAAGGCGGTTTGGATGTGCTGGGCAGTGTCTCCCAGGCAGGAAAGGATCATGGATCCATTCTTGAAAGCCATGGTGTCGTCTCCTGGCAAGTTGAGTTTTCCAGCCTTCAGGCGTTTGATTTGCGGGCAGATGATCATCCCGCTTTTCATTGCGAATCCGGCTGCTGCACACCGCCGTGCTACCACCGTCTTTTGAGGCGCGGCATGCGCGATGGCTGCTTTGCCCGGATCACTGATGAGGGTAGTTTCAGTTCCGCCTCATTGTGCCAAGCCTTGCGCCCGGCACCCGTTCGCAGGGTGTATTGTTTCCGTGCTGGCCGCTCTGCGGCGGCGGGCTCACTTCATCTCGGGTTCCTCTTCACCTTCAGGTAATGGATCGGCGGGAGGGGGGAGATTGTCGATGGCGTTGAGGATGCGTACGCCACGATCGACGGACTGGTCGAGCCGGAAGAAGATCTGCGGGGAGGACTTCATGGTGATGCGCTTATGCACCTCACGCTGGATGGCTCCGCGCTGCTTGTTGAGCTTGTCGATGATGGCCTCTCCACTCTGGGCTTTTCCAATGATGCCAACATAGGCAAAGCATTGCTTCAAATCCGGTGTGGCCTGGACGTCATGCACGGTGAGGATGACGCCGTCGAAACGATAGTGTCTCTCGAGAACCATGCTGATCTCCCGCTTCAACAACTCACTGACTCGGAGGACGCGTTGGGACATATGGGGAACGGTGGGCAGACCCGTCTGATCGGAATGACCGGACGGAAGATGCGATTAAAGGGCTTGGGCGAATTTTTCCAACTCGTAGCACTCAATGATGTCGTTCTCTTCGTAGTCGCTGAACCCGTGGAGCTTGATGCCGCATTCGAGTCCGTTGCGAACTTCGGGGACTTCATCCTGGAAGCGGCGGAGGGTTTCGATCCCACCGTCGTAAACGGCCTGACCATTTCGCAGGACGCGGGCGCGCTGCTTGCGGTCGATGCGACCATCGATGACCTGGGAGCCGCCGACGTAGCCTTTGTTGACCTTGAAGATTTGTTTGACCTTGGCATGGCCGATGACCTTCTCGCGGGTGAGCGGGTCGAGCATGCCGGTCATGGCATCGCGCATTTGATCGACGAGTTCGTAGATGATGGAGTAGAGCTTGATCTGGACGCCTTCGCGTTTGGCGACGCCAAGGGCTTTGTTTTCAACCTTGGTGTTGAAGCCGATGATGATGGCGTCTGAACCGCTGGCGAGCAGCACGTCGGACTCGGTGATCGGGCCGACGTCGGCGTGGAGAATCCGTTGATTGATCTTGTCGCTGGTGATCTCGCCCAGGCATTTGGTGATGGCTTCGACAGAGCCTTGCACGTCCGTTTTGAGAACGAGCTTGAGGGTCTTTTTGTTGCCCTCGTCGATGCTGGTGAAGAGATGCTCCAGGGTGGAGCGGCGGGTGACGGTGAGTTTCTTCTGGCGGTTTTCTTCGAGGCGCTCTTCGCTGAGTTTTTTCACTGAGCGCTCGCTGTCCATGATGACGACCTCGTCGCCGACGTGCGGCATGTCGCTGAACCCGACGAGTTCCACGGGCATGCCGGGTTTGACCTCTTTGGTGTTGTTACCGCGGTCATCGATGAGCGCGCGGACTTTCCCCCAATGCGGGCCGCAAATGAAGGGCAGGCCAACACGGAGAGTTCCTTGCCTGACGATGACGGTGGCGACGGGGCCACGGCCGGCGACCATGCTGGACTCGATGACGGTGGCGCGTGCCGGTGCTTTGGGGTCGGCTTTGAGCTCAAGCACTTCGGCCTGAAGGGCCATGGTCTCCAGAAAACTGTCGATGCCGAGACCGGTTTTGGCAGAGACCTCCATGCATTCGGTATCGCCACCCCATTCGACCGGCATGAGACCGATGTCCTGAAGCTGGGATTTGACCCGCATGACGTTGGCGGTTGGCAGGTCACATTTGTTGATCGCCACCATGATGGTGACGTCGGCGGCCTTGGCGTGAGCCAGGGCTTCCTTTGTTTGCGGCATGATGCCGTCGTCCGCAGCAATGATGAGAACGACGATGTCGGTGACATTGGCGCCGCGGGCACGCATCCCTGAGAATGCAGCGTGGCCGGGAGTGTCGATGAACGTGATCGGTTTCCCCTCATGAAAGACACCGTAGGCGCCGATGTGCTGGGTGATGCCGCCAGCCTCACCTGAGGTGACCTGTGTCTTGCGAATGGCATCAAGGAGGGACGTCTTGCCGTGATCGACGTGGCCCATGAAGGTGATGATGGGAGCGCGCAGTTCGAGCTTCTCTTTCTCCACTTCCTCCACGACCTGGGCGACGGGTTCGCTGATGACTTCCTCGACCTTATGGACGCCAGCACCCTTTTCGCGCTTCTCCCGTTCGAGGCGGAAGCCATGCTTTTCACAGATTTTCTCGGCGATTTCGACCTCGATGGATTTCTCCGCATTCGGAACGAAAACTTTCAGCGTGATGAGATCCGCGATGATTTTAAAGGGCCTGAGACCCATCTTTTCCGCGAGTTCGCGGACAATGAAAGGCGGCTTGAGGTGGATGATTTTTTCACCCGCCTCGTTGAGTTCAAACTCCACGGGCTCAGGCTCGGCTTTGACCGCCACGGGTGGTGGCGGTGCAGCGGCGACTACCGATGGACCCGGCTCTTTGAGCATGGAGATGGGCCGCAATCCACTCGCGGTCTGATTGTCCGCAGGACGTCTTTTGACCTTGGGCTTGCCTTCCTCCTCAAAGATGTTGAGTGCCTCCCGTTTGGCGTCATCGACCGTCTTCCGGGGTGGCTCCGGGGGGGCTTCCACGATGATCTCCTTCGGAGCAGGTTTGGCCCCAAACGCTGGCAGCGTTGCTGTGGCGTCCTTGCGCGGCACCCGCTTTTTTGGTTTCACTTCCTCAATCAGTGAGAGCACTTCTTTTTTCGCCGCCAATTTCTTGGCAGGTGTGCCCTCGACCACTTCCTCGTCAGCGATGCTGTCGGGGGTGGTTTTGGCGGATTTGGAGGAGGGAGAGCGGGATGGCATGAGAGACGGTGATCGGGCGAGCGGCGAGTGGAGCTGTCGGTGTTGGAGTTAAAAAACAAGAGGCGGAGAGGCTCATAGCTACTCTCCAGGTGTGTACGATTGAATTCTGTCGTGGACCTGTTTGGCGAGGATTTCGTCGCCGCCAAGTGCGTCGATTAAGTCCTCAAGTCCAGATTGCAGTAGCATCTGGAGATCTCCCAGACCGCCATTGATGAGCTTGCGAGCGGTGTCCAGGTTGATGCCGAGGGCCTTTTCCAAATCATGGGCAGCGTGGTCCATCTGACCTTCAAACACTTCAGCGGCATGCTCGTCACGCTCAATTTGCAACTCCATGCCGACAAGGCGTGAAGTGAGGCGGGCATTTTGTCCCCGGCGGCCAATGGCTTTGGAGAGATCCTCCTCGGAAACGGTGAGACGGGCGGTTTTTTTGTCGGGTGTCACCTGGATGGTGAGCACCTTGATGGGCTTGAGTGCCTCGCGCACAAACTCGGCGGGGTCAGCCTTCCAGCGGATGATGTCCACCTTTTCATTGTTCAACTCGCGCACAATATTCTTCACGCGTGCTCCACGCAGGCCAACGCAGGCACCCACGGGATCGATTTTTTCATCGGCGCTATGAACAGCCACCTTGGTTCGGTAGCCTGCTTCACGTGAGATGCTGACGATCTCCACGGTGTGGTCACCGATCTCGGTGACTTCAAATTCAAACAGGCGCCGAACGAAGTTCACGTGGGCACGACTGAGCACAATTTCCGGGCCCCGGGCGCCTTCGCGCTCCACGGCTTTCACATAGAAACGCATGCGGTCACCCACCGTGTAGTCCTCGGTCGTGACTCGTTCTTTGGATGGCATGGTGCCTTCAAATTTGCCGAGATCCACAATCACGTCGGACTTGTCAAAGCGCCGCACGACGCCGCTCACGACATCACCTGTGCGATCCTTGAATTCATCATAAAGGTTCTCTTTTTCAGCCATGCGCAGACGCTGGAGCATGGTCTGTTTCGCGGTCTGGGCGGCGATACGCCCCATGTTCTTCGGGGTGACCTCGAGATCGATCTCATCACCAATCTGCGCATTCTTCCTGATGAGACGGGCTTTTGCGATGGGGAGTTCCTCCCACGGATTGGTGACGGTCTCCACGACGAGCAGCTTGGCCCATGCTTTGATCGTGCCCTTTTCCGGGTCAATATCTATGCGCAGTTCACGGGCCGGGCCGATACTTTTCTTCGAGGCCGCGAGAAGTGCCTGAGAGAGCGCTTCGATCATCTTATCACGATCGATGCCTTTCTCTTTCTCGTAGTAGTCGAATAGTGCTTTGAGTTCGCTGATCATAAAATGGATCCCTCCTTAGACGAAAAGAGAGCGGGGCAGGCCCCACTCTCGCCAAAAACAGGAGTTCGTCCGGGAAAGGAAAGCGCGACACTAGTACAAGGAGTCCATTCAGCAAGCCCAAATTGAGGTGGTCTTCTAAGCGAGTTTGTGGCCGGCTCGCAACAGCTGGGGGGTGATCGCTGCCGGGGACGCGATGTGAGTCATCTTAAATCCGGGCATTGCGGAGATTGCCAATGGGTGTCTTCCCGCTATCCTCGCGCCCGCCTATGTCTCTCGA
>CAJCCF010000755.1 GCA_903960845.1 uncultured Verrucomicrobiota bacterium
CAACATCGCGCGCATCATCGAGGTGCGTGGAGGATCGGCGGACGGTTTGCTGAGTTTCCGCAAGATGGTGCTTGGTTTCCGTGATGGCCTGGAAGCCAAGGGCGGTCTGGAGCAGTGGGCCAAATTGCAGACCTACATCGCGCTCGGCCAGTTCATGCTTGCCGCCTCTCTGCTCGGTCTCGACACCTGTCCGATGGAAGGATTCGTCCCCGCCAGGTTCGATGAGATTCTGGAGCTCGAAAAAGAAGGTCGCACCGCCGCTGTATTATGCCCGGTCGGTTATCGCAGCGCCGATGACCGCTACGCCGGCCTGCCCAAAGTCCGCTTCGAGGCCAAAGACGTCATCGAGCATCGATAGAACCCATTCACACCAACCCATCCCGATCATGATCCAGGACACTCTCAGTCACGCCGCCCTTTATGAATCCCTGAACTCGCGTTTTGCCAAAGCCTTTGCCTTTCTCCGCACGGTGGATGGCACTCAGGCTCTGGGACGTCACGACATCGATGGCGATCACTGTTTCGCACTGGTGCAGACTTATGAAACGAAGCCGGTGGAGAAGGCCAAGTTCGAGGCGCACCGCAAATACATCGATGTGCAGTTTGTGTACAGCGGACGTGAAACCATCCTCTGGGCTCCGCTCAGCGCGATGAAGGAAGAGACGATGGCTTATGATGAAACCAAAGAGGCGGCGCTGTGGAAGCTCGTGCCGGATGTCACGCCGCTGCACCTGAGCGCCGGTCATTTCGCCATTCTTTTTCCGCAGGATGCTCATGCGCCATGCGTGGAGTGGGAACAGCCTTTGCAGGTCTTCAAAGTGGTCGTGAAGGTCGCCGTGGACTGAAGAGTCGCCGCAAAGGATTGGCGGAACCGGTTGTAATAGTGAGGTGCCGAAGCTGCGCCATCACACCGATTCACGCCGAAACCGGATTGGGATTTCCATTCTGGTGTTCCATTTCGTGGCGGTTCTCCATGCCTGGAGTCAGTCAGATGTGCATTACAACCGGGACGTGCTGCCGATCCTCGCGGAGGCCTGTTTTAAATGCCACGGATTCGACAAGGCTCAGCGTGAGGCCGGCTTGCGCCTGGATTCGCATGCCGGTGCCACGGCGAAGCTGGAGTCGGGAGCACGGGCGGTGGTTCCGGGAAAGCCGACGGAGAGCGCCTTGATCGAGCGCATTTTCACGGCTGGTGCCGATGACCTGATGCCGCCAAAGAAAACAGGCAAGCCGCTCACCGCCGGGCAGAAAGACATCCTGAAACGCTGGATTGAACAAGGTGCGGTGTATGAACCCCACTGGGCCTACATCAAACCGCAACCGGTGGAGCCTCCGGTCATCGCGAACGCGTCGCATCCTGTGGATCGTTTCATCCTGGCCCGACTGGCAAAGGCGGGTGTGCAGCCCTCACCCGCAGCGGATCGTGTCACCCTGATCCGGCGCGTGAGCCTGGATCTCACCGGGCTGCCGCCATCACCGCTGGAGGTGGATGCGTTTGTGAATGATGCGCGTGCCGATGCCTATGAGCGTGTGGTGGAGCGTCTGCTGGCTTCCGAGCATTTCGGTGAGCGCTGGGCGCGGTGGTGGCTCGATCTCGCCCATTATGCGGACAGCGACGGTTATCTGCAGGACTTCATCCGGCCTGCGGCATGGCGCTACCGGCAATGGGTGGTCGATGCCTTCAATCGCGATCTGCCGTTTGATCAGTTCACCATTGAACAACTCGCCGGCGATCTGCTGGCCGGGGAACGCATGAAGGTGGATGGCGGAAGAATGAGGGGATCAGCGACGACGACAAATTTTGATGATTCGCCACTCATCGCCACGGGTTTCCTGCGCAATACCCTGAGCAATCGTGAGGGCGGCGCGGATCTTGAGGAGTATCGCGTGAGGCAGGTGATTGATCGCACGGCGACCATGGGCACCACCTGGATGGCTTTGACCGTGGCCTGCGCGGAGTGTCATGATCACAAGTTTGACGCGGTGTCTCAGCGCGAGTTCTACCAGCTTTATGCCTTCTTCAACAATGCCGACGAGGTGAATCTCAATGCTCCTCTTCCCGGCGAATTGGAACCGTGGGAGCTGGCCATGCGGGAGCATGACCGCAAGCGTGCCGGGTTGCTTGCTCCCGTGAAATCAGCGCTCGATGGGCTGCAGGCGGACTGGGAAAAGAGACTGCTGGAAGTGGAGACCAATCCCGAGGCCGACTTTGCCTGGCAGCGCGCCTTGGAAGTGCTCGGACTCATCTGGGGACAGAGCTTGGGCGAAGGCCAGCTTGAAGGCATCAACATCATCAAGACCCCGCTCGCACAGCGCACGCAGGAACAGCGCGACCGGTTGCAGGATTATTTCCTCGGACACGCGCCCAAGGAATACACGGCGAAACTCAAGGAGCTCAAAGCGGGTGATCTCGCCGGCAAGCTCAATGCCCTGAAAAAGGAGGTGCCGCTGATCAGCCGTGCTCCCGTGATGATGAAGGCGGTGCAACCGCGAGCCACGCACATCCATCTTCGCGGTGAGTTCCGGCGTCATGGTGGTGAAGTGACGGCAGGCACACCGGCCGTGCTGCCCGCGTTTGCGGCTGGCCCCAATGCCGACCGCCTCGCTCTCGCGCGCTGGCTGGTGTCGCCGCAGCATCCGCTGACCGCACGTGTCACGGTGAACCGGTTGTGGCAGGAGTTGTTCGGACGCGGCATGGTGGCCACCTCGGAGAATTTCGGCGTGCGCGGCGATCGTCCATCGCATCCTGAATTGCTCGACTGGCTGGCGCTGGAGTTCCAGCAGCGCCAGTGGAGCATCAAGGAAATGCTGCGCCTGATCGTCACCTCGCAGACTTATCGCCAGTCATCGAATGCGCGGCCTGAACTCGCGGTGATTGATCCGAATAACACGCTTTGGCTAGGCAGGTCAGATTGCGGCTTTCCGCTGAAATGGTGCGCGATGCCGCGCTTGCCGTGAGCGGACTGCTGTCACGCACGGTCGGCGGGCCGAGCGTGAAACCGCCGCAACCCGAGAGCGTTTCGAAGGAAGGTTTCGCCAACACCTGGGAGATCAGCACTGGTGCGGATCGCTACCGGCGCGGACTCTACACGTTCATCCAGCGCACCTCGCCCTTTGCACAGTTCGTCACCTTTGATCTTCCCGACACGAGCCGGAGTTGCTCGCGCCGCGAACGCTCAAACACGCCGATTCAGGCACTCCAGCTTCTCAATGACCCGGTCTTCATGGAGGCGGCGCGGGGACTCGCCGTACGCGTGCTGCGTGAGAAGCGCGGCACCGCCGGGGAACGTCTCGATCACGCCTTCCTGCTGGTGCTTGGGCGGCCGCCAACGCCTGCGGAATCCTGGCGGCTGCTGTCTTATCTCCAAGATCAGTCAGCGGTTCCCGCTGCCGAATCTGCCTCATGGGTCAAGCTGTGCAGCGTGCTGCTGAACCTGGATGAGTTTGTGAACCGCGAATGATCTCATGAATTCGTCATCATCCATCGAGACCCTGTCACGCCGAGATCTGCTGGCCCGCTCCGCGCATGGCTTTGGCGCGATGGCTCTCTGGCACCTGCTGGAGCAGGAGGGACTCGCCGCCCCGCTGCTGCCGCAGTTCGCGCCGAAGGCGAAGCGGGTGATTTTCATCTTCATGGCAGGCGGGCCTTCCCATCTCGATCTGCTCGATCCAAAACCGAAGATGGCGGCGCTGCATGGGCAGCCGATGCCGGCATCCCTGATGCACGCGAAGAAGAGCGCGACCGGCGGTGTGCTGGAGACGGTGCTGGCGAGTCCGCGTCAGTTCCGGCGCCATGGGCAGAGCGGGATCGAGTTCTCTGAACTGCTGCCACACACCGGCGCGCTGGCGGATGAACTCTGCGTGATCCGCTCCATGCATGGCGAGCAGGCTAATCATGATCCGGCGCAATTGCTGATGAATTGCGGCACGCCGCTGTTCGGTAATCCAAGCATGGGATCATGGGTGAACTACGGGCTCGGCAGTGTGAGTCAGGACATGCCCGGCTACATCGTGCTCACCTCCAATTCGGGCAAAGGCATCGATGCCGGCAGCGCGTTGTGGGGCAGCGGCTTCATGCCATCGACCTATCGCGGCGTCACCTTCCGGAGTTCGGGTGATCCGGTGCTGCATCTGTCAAATCCGCCCGGCATCAGCGCCACCGCGCAGCGCGCCCGGCTCGATGTGCTGCGTGATTTGAACCGGATGCATCAGCAGCGCACGGGGGATGCCGAGATCGGTTCCCGCATCGCCAGTTATGAGCTCGCCTTCCGCATGCAGAGCGCCGCCCCGGAACTGCTTGATTTCAGCAGGGAAACCGCGGCCACCAGGGCGATGTATGGCCTCGAAAAAGAGATCACGCGGCCCTTCGGCACGAACTGCCTGCTCGCGCGCCGGATGATCGAGCACGGCGTGCGCTTTGTGCAGTTGTTTCACTCCACGTGGGATGATCACAGCGAGCTGGACAAGCACATTCAGATCAACTGCGACATGACTGACCTGCCCACCGCCGGTCTGCTCAAGGATCTCAGGCAGCGCGGACTGCTCGATGACACGCTTGTTGTTTGGGCAGGCGAGTTCGGGCGCACGCCAATGGGCGAGGTGCGGCGCGGAAGCACGGCGGGCAGGGAAGGGCGTGATCACCACCCGAACGCCTTCAGTCTCTGGATGGCCGGAGGCGGCGTGAAGCGCGGTCATGTGCATGGCAGCACCGATGACTTCGGCTACAACGTGGTGGACAAGGCTGTTCATGTTCATGACTTTCAGGCCACGATCCTGCACCTGCTCGGCATCAATCATGAGCGGCTGACTTATCGCAGCGCGGGGCGCGACTATCGGCTCACAGATGTCGCCGGCAGGGTGGTGAAGGAGATCCTGGCCTAAACGAACGGTAAAATGTGGCCGCGCCGGGCCGTAGGTTTCATTGCCCCCCTGATGAAGCTGACTCACCTCGTTCTATTATCCCTCCTCACTGCCTTTGCGCGCGGTGGCGAAGCTGTGCTCACTTTCGAGAAAGATGTGCGCCCCATCGTGAAGGCGCATTGCACCCATTGTCACGGGGAGGAGGAGAAGCCGAAGGGCGGAGTCGATCTGCGGCTTCGGCGCTTCATGGACAAGATGCTCGATGAAGGCAAGCACGTGCTCGTGCCCGGAAAGCCGGACCAGAGCGAAATGGTCCAGCTCATCCGCAGCGGGGAAATGCCGAAGAAGGGAAAGAAGATGTCGGAGGCGGAACTGGCGATCATTGAGAAGTGGATTTCCCAGGGAGCGAAAACGGCGAAGCCAGAGCCGCTCGCGCTGGCCCCTGGGCCGATCATTTCGGATGATGACCGCGAGTATTGGGCCTTCCAGCCGGTGAAACGGTCCGTCGTGCCAACCGATGTGAATGCTCAGAAAGTGCGCACTCCGGTGGATGCCTTCCTGCTGCACTCGATGCGCGAAAAGGGACTCGACTTTGCGCCCGAAGCGGACCGGCGGACTTTGATTCGCCGCGTCACACTTGATCTGACCGGTCTGCTGCCATCACCGGAAGCCGTGGAGGCCTTTGTCTCAGACACCTCACCACTGGCCTATGAGCAGCTTGTGGAGCGGCTGCTGGCTTCGAAAAATTATGGTGAGCGCTGGGCCCGGCATTGGCTGGATGTGGTGGGTTATGCCGATTCAAACGGATACTCCGAGGCCGACTCGGTGCGGCCGCAGGCATGGCGGTATCGCGATTACGTGATCCGTTCGATGAATGAGGACAAGCCCTGGAGCGAGTTCATTCAGGAACAGCTCGCCGGTGATGAGATGGCTGGAGCGACCCATGGTGATTTCCAGAAGGCGGTGCTCGACCCAGCGCGCCGTGATGAACTCACCGCCACCGCGTTTCTGCGCATGGCTCCCGATGGCACTGGCGATGGTGTGGACGATCCCAAACTCGCCAAGAATCAAGTCATCGCCGAGCAGATGAAGATCATGACATCGTCACTGATGGGCATGACGGTGGCGTGCGCGCAGTGCCATGATCACCGCTACGATCCGATCACGCAGGCCGATTACTACCGGATGCGCGCGATCTTTGATCCGGCCTACAACTGGGAATCCTGGCGCGCGCCTTCACAGCGGCTCTATTCGCTTTACTCACCGGAAGAACGGGCGAAGGCGAACGAGATCGAGAAACAGGCCGGCGACATCAACCGTGAAGCGCAGGCCATCAGCAAAAAATTTCTCGACGAGATCTTCGAGGTCGAAATCCTCAAGCTTCCGGAAGCCGAGCGCGCGCCCTTCCGTGTGGCCCGTGCGACGCCGAAGGACAAGCAAACACCGGAACAGCAGGCGCTCATCAAGAAGTATCCCTCCGCTCTCGCAACCTACTCGCTCGATCTCTACGACAAAAAGAAGCAGGACATCGTCGATGCCAAGGTGGCTGAAGCCAACAAGCTGCGCTCGACCAAGCCTGCGGAAGGTTTTGTGATGGCGCTGATGGAAGTGAAGGGGCAGGTGCCGGTGACCAAGCTTTTCAATCGCGGCGACCACGATCAGCCGAAGCAGGCCGTGACTCCGGGCGAGTTGAGTATCATCGCCCAGCCCTCGATCGAACCCTTCAAGCCCGCCTCCGTGAATTCGGGCTCGAGCGGCCGCCGGCTCGCCTATGCGCAGTGGCTGACCAGCGGGCGGCATCCGCTCGTGGCGCGTGTTTTGGTGAATCGTTTTTGGTTAAACCACATGGGCCGCGGCATTGTGAACACGCCCGGCGATTTCGGCCGCCAGGGTGAGCGTCCGACACATCCCGAACTGCTCGACTGGCTTGCGGATGAATTCATGAGAGGTGGCTGGAAATTGAAATCACTGCACCGCGTCATCCTGCTGAGCACGGCCTACCGGCAGTCATCGACCAGCGAAGCATCCCTGCGCACGGATCCCGAAAACAAACTCTACGCCCGCTTCAAGATGCGCCGCCTTGATGCCGAGACGCTGCGTGACTCGATGCTCGCCGTCACCGGATCACTCGTGCAGACCAGTTACGGTCCACCCAGCGGTGTCGGTCGCGATCCACAGGGCCGGGTCGTTGTCGGAATCGACAAAGGCACCATCACCCTCAACAAAGTCGATCCTGCCGGAGCCGATGATTTCCGCCGTTCCATCTACGTGCAGGTGCGCCGCAGCAAACCCGTCACCGTGCTCGACACTTTTGACGCGCCCACCATGTCGCCCAACTGCGAGTTGCGCGCGCAAACCACGGTTGCCCCGCAATCGTTGCTGCTGATGAATGACACCTTCGTTCTCGAAAATGCCCGCCGCCTTGCCGACCGGCTTCAGGCCTCTGCTCCGAATGATCACCGCAAGCAGCTCCAGCAGGCATGGCAGCTTCTGTACAGCAGGCCTGCCACGGAAGCCGACCTGACTCGCAGCCTTGCGTATCTTGACGAGCAAACCAGGGCACTGACCCAATATCACCACGACATCCAGCATCCCAAGGGTGTGGTGCCGAATCCACCACAGGAAGCCATGGCCAGCCTGTGCCAGATCCTGTGCAGCTCGAACCGCTTTCTCTACGTCGAATGAACCGCCCCCAACTCTGCTCACGCCGTCACTTTCTGCACACCAATGGCTTCGGTCTTGGCACGCTCGCGCTTGCCTCTCTGCTGGAGCGGGACGGCCTGCTCGCCGCGCCGGTGAAGCCGGAAAGTTTCGGCGAAATGCGCTACGACCTGACGCCGAAGAAGCCGCATTTCCAGGGCCAGGCCAAGGCGATGATCTCGATGTTCATGATGGGCGGTCCGTCGCAGATGGATCTGTTTGATCCAAAGCCGATGCTCACCAAGTACGACGGGCAGAAGTTCCCCGGCGAGATCAAGTACGACAACCTCGCGCAGGCTTCGTCGAAGTGCTTCGGATCACCGTGGAAATTCGCCCGGCATGGCGAGTGTGGCATGGAGATCAGCGAGCTGTTGCCAAATCTGAGCAAGGTGGTTGATGAGATCACGCTGATCCGCTCGATGACGTCAGGCGTGAACAATCATGCGCAGGGCCTCTATGCGATGAATGCAGGCCGCATCACCTCCGGACGCCCGGCGCTGGGCTCGTGGCTCACGTATGGGCTCGGCAGCGAGACTGAGGAACTGCCTTCCTACATGGTGCTCTCCCATCCCGGCGGCCTGCCCACCTTCAGTGGCGAGCATTTCACCAATGGCTGGCTGCCTGCGCTGTTCCAGGGCACGCTCATCCGCCCCACCGAGCCGCGCATTTTAAATCTCGACCCGCCGCCATCACTCGCAGGCAGGCCGCAGGAGCGCCAGCTCGCACTGCTCAAGGCTTTCAATGAGGATCATCTCTCCCAGCATCCCGGCGAACTCGATTTGCAGGCGCGCATCGCCAGCTACGAACTCGCCGCGCACATGCAGACGGCGGCCAAGGAGGCGCTCGATATTTCGAAGGAACCTGAATACATCAAAAAGCTCTACGGCGTCGACAATCCAATCACCAAGGACTACGCCACGCGCTGCATCATTGCTCGGCGTCTCGTCGAGCGCGGTGTGCGCTACGTTCAGGTGCTCAATGCAGGGCAGTCGTGGGATCAGCACGGATCACTCATCACCGCGCTTCCGAAAAATTGCGAGGCTACGGATCAGCCCAGCACCGCGCTGCTCATCGACCTGAAACAGCGTGGCCTGCTCGACAGCACCGTCGTTCATTGGGGTGGCGAAATGGGCCGGTTGCCCGTGCTGCAAAATGACGCCGGCCGTGAGAAGTGGGGTCGCGATCACAACACCTATGGCTTCAGCATGTGGGTGGCTGGTGGCGGCTTCAAGAAGGGCCACGTCCATGGTGAGACCGATGAGTTTGGTCACAAGGCCGTGATCGACGAGGTGAAGCACTACGACTACCACGCCACGCTGCTGAAGACCTTCGGGCTCGATCACACCAAACTCACCTACAAACGCAATGGCCTCGCGGCCTCGCTCACGGACAATCAGGGCGCGAAGGTGGTGGATGAACTGCTGGCGTAGTTCCAGGAATAACCAAATCCGCCGATCAGCCCGCCCAGAACATGACACCCGCCGCTGATCCAAACCCGCTCAACCGCCCGGCAACCTGGAAGTGGACGATCTGCGGCCTGCTGCTGCTCGCCTCCGCGATCAACTACATGGACCGGCAGACGCTGGCAAATGCTGCGGTTCGGATCACCAGGGAGTTTCACCTTTCGCAGGCGCAGTATGGCAACATCGAGGCGGTGTTCGCCTATGCCTTTGCGGCGGGTTCAGTCGTTTTTGGCTGGCTTGCCGACCGGTTTTCGGTGCGCTGGCTTTACGCGGTGGTGCTGACGATGTGGTCGCTTGCGGGATTGGCGACGGGTTTTGTGCGAGATGAGCAGGAACTGCTGTGGTGCCGCATGGCACTCGGCTTCTTTGAGGCGGGCCACTGGCCCTGCGCCATCCGCACCACCCGGGCGCTGCTGGATCCGCGTGAACGCTCGCTCGGCAACAGCGTGCTTCAAAGCGGCACGTCCATCGGCGCGATCATCACGCCCCTGATCATGACCGGACTCATGACTTCAGAGCTTGGCAGTTGGCGCGTGGCCTTTCAAACCGTCGGTGCCACGGGTTTTGTGTGGCTGATCTTGTGGTTCACTCTTGTTCGGAAATCTGATCTGCCCGCTCCGGTCCGGGTCCGGGATAATCCAGATAAAAACGCCGAACAAAGTTTGTGGAGCATTCTTTTCAGCCGCCGGATGATGGTCATTTTTGTCGTCATCGCCGGCATCAACACCACGTGGCAGATTCTTCGCGCCTGGTTGCCCAAAATCTTGCAGGAAGGACGCGGCTACACGGAATCGGAGACTCTCTACTTCACCTCGGCATGGTATCTGGCGACGGATGTCGGCTGCCTGGGAGCCGGCGCGCTCGCCGTGTGGCTGGGTCGTGGAAAACTCTCCGTGCATGCCGCGCGGGTCATTGTTTTCGCCGGATGCGGTGCCCTGTGCGCCTCTTGCGCCATCACGCCCTGGCTCGACAAAGGATGGATCCTGCTTGCCGTGCTCTTGCTTGCCGGCGCGGGAGCGCTCGGGGTGTTTCCTCTTTACCATGCCTTCACTCAGGACCTCTCCGGCCGCCATCAGGGCAAGATCACGGGCATCGCGGGTGTCGTCGCCTGGGTGTTGCCGGCTCAGGCACAGAAGTTCTTCGGCGTGCTCGCGGATCGCACGCACTCGTTTGATCAGGGACTCATGCTCGCCGCCTTCCTGCCGCTCATTGCCGTTCTGCCGTTGTGGTTGTTTTGGGAGAACAAATCTGATCGCACCATCACCCCACACCAGCCATGACACGCCGAACATTCCTCCTCACCAGTGCCGCTGCGGCTGCTGCCGGTGCCGCGCCTGCCCAAGCACGCAAAAAAATCGCCCTCCTCGCCACGGTGGTGTTTGAAAAATCACATGCGCAGCATTTCATCGACCGCTTTGCGCTCGGCTATGCCTGGGGCGGGCAGTGGCGGCAGCCGCAGGTCGATCTCGTGTCGCTTTACGTTGACCAGTTTCCAGCCAACGATCTCGCGCGTGGCCGCTCGAAACGCTACAAGATCCCGATCCACAAGAGCATCGCTGAGGCACTCACGCTTGGCACTGGCAAGCTCGCGGTGGATGGGGTCGTGATCATTGGCGAGCATGGCGACTATCCCGAGAATGAACTGGGTCAGACGCTTTATCCGCGCTACGAGTTCTTCAAAGAGGCGGTCAAAGTATTCGAAGCCAGCGGTCGCGCTGCGCCCGTCTTCAACGAC
>CAJCCF010000756.1 GCA_903960845.1 uncultured Verrucomicrobiota bacterium
AGTTCACGGTCACGCAGGGTGCCGATGATGGTCAGTTCATTGAGACGATCTCCAAACAACGGATGCGATCCGATGAGTTCCTCTCTGAGCATGGTCGTCTCATCGTGCCTGCCATGAATCGAGGATCTGAGACAAGGACGCCCGCTGATCACTGCTGAATGGAACCCGCCGGTGATGTCTCCCACGCTGGCGTGCTGCGTGACACGCGTGCCATGGGCCTCTTCCGGAGCACTGTCGCCGAAAACGAATGGCCGCCGCATGGACAAGGACGCACTCAACGCCAAGTTTGATGGCACCCTGCTTACGGAAGCCGAGTTTGAAAAAGGCCCCAATGCTTGGATGCAGTTCCCTGATCCTTTCCCGCAGCGGGCGCCTTCGGAACCTCAAGCTCACGAGCAGGCTTGAGCGCAGGCGCGATCAACTCGGCCGATGCTTGCTCATCCACCGCTTGGCGCACTCGGTCTGCTCGCGGGTTTCGAGGCAGCACTTCCGGCGTGCGCGGATCCACTGCACGGGATCGTCTTTCGCCGGGATGAAGCCAGCCTTCGCACACCACGCGACGATGAACTGCCCGGTCCTGCCACAACCCGCCACACAATGCACGACGACCGCCTCACGGGCGGCATGGTGCTTGTCCATCAATCTCACGAATTGCTCGATCTGGGCATCGGTGGGCACGCCGTAGTCAGGCACGTTGATGTGATGGTAGGCATACTGACTCGGTACATCGTGACGGTTGTCGAACTCACAGCAGTTCACGATCGCACGGATGTTCTGCTCCTCGTAAATGTCGAAAACATAAGGATCAGGCCACCACGACGCTGCGATGACACCTTCAACAATCCAAGTGAAGGGTTCGGTGCGTTCAGGCTGTCCTTTTTCAGGCCAATACCAGGGGCGGATGGGTTGAGGCATGTTCTTTGACACTTCTGCTTCACTCGGATCACCCGGACTTCAAGGCTCGTTGGGGTTAAGTGCCACAGAAAGTTTTGTAGCCGACAGGGGAGCCGGGGTTGGAGTACTCTGGCAACTTTTGATCATGATCCCAAGGTCGTGTGATCACTGCAAGAAGAGCATGCAGTGGTTTCAAGTCGCCTCCGGTGGCGGCGGCAAGGGCTTCTTCGACCTTGTGATTGCGCGGGATGAAGGCGGGATTGCTGCGGCGCATGAGTTGCTCGACTTCGCCACGGGATTGCGGCTGTTTGGCGAGTCGTGTCTGCCAGCGGGATTGCCATGCATCTTGTTCGGAGCTTCCTGTGCTGAGAGCTGCAAAGGTGTTGGTGAAGTCGGCCCCGGACTCCTTCATCTGCGTGAGCAGATCTTCGATCAAAACGGCGTCTTCGGCCTCCTCGGTGAAGAGGCCGAGCTTGGCTCTCATGCCGGCGAGCCAGTGATGTTTGAAGCGCTCTTCAAACTTTGGAATCAGGTCATTGGCGATCTCGACTGTCTTTTCTTCGTCGTCATGAAACAGCGGCAGCATGGCCTCGGCGAGCCGGGCGAGGTTCCACTGGGCGATGGGTGGCTGATTGCCATAGGCGTAACGGCCGTTGCGATCAATGGAGCTGAACACGGTGGCCGGATCGTAGGCTTCCATGAAGGCGCAGGGGCCGTAGTCGATCGTTTCGCCACTGAGGGCCATGTTGTCGGTGTTCATGACACCGTGGACGAAGCCGACGAGCATCCATTGGGCGAGCAATCTTGCCTGATGTTCCGAGATGGCCTCAAACAGTGCCATGGCAGTGTTTTCGATCGCAGGATAGTGCCGCTGCCGCGTGTGCTCGGCCAGCGCACGCAGGGCCTCCACGTCTCGATGCGCTGCCGCCCACTCAAAGGTGCCTACGCGGATATGACTGGCAGCCACGCGGGTGAGCACCGCGCCCGGCAGCCCTCCGTCCTGCCGCCAGACATTTTCACCGGTCGTCACGACCGCGAGACTGCGAGTCGTCGGGATGCCGAGAGCGTACATCGCCTCGCTGATGAGGTATTCGCGCAGCATCGGGCCCAGCGCGGCGCGGCCATCGCCACGGCGTGAGTAGGGCGTGGGACCAGGGCCTTTGAGCTGGATGTCGAAACGCCCGCCATCCGGCGTGATCTGCTCGCCAAGCAGGATCGCGCGACCATCTCCCAGGCCGGTGAAGTTCGCGTATTGATGCCCCGCATAAGCCTGCGCGATGGGCCGTGCGCCGGACGGTAGTTTGTTCCCTGCATACACCGCAGCGTCATCCCGTGGCAGGCCGAGTTCATCGGCGAGTGCTTCATTAAAGATCACCATCTGCGGCATCTCCACGGGCGTGGGCTCCACCTCCGTGAAGAACAAGCCAGGAAGCCGGGTGTAGGTGTGCTCAAGCCGCCAGGCGGGTGTGGAAATCATGTGTGCTGATCTGGTAGTCTGAGTTTCGGAAGTGGCAAGCGCCGTGGGGTGTGACAAATTACCGATGTCCGCGCTGATCAGCAAAGTTCCGGGTCGCAGGTGACGTTCATGCATTCAATACGCATGAATGCCGCTGAACTCCATCATCTCAATCTCACCCGCCGTGCCTTGTTCGGACAAGGTGCCGCTGGTCTTGGCGGATTGGCGCTTGGCTCATTGATGACCCGGCAGGGCTTTGCCATTCAGCTGCCTGATCCCCAGGCTCCGGCACTGCCGCATTTTTTCGGTAAGGCAAAGCGGGTCATTTACCTGCTGCAAAACGGCGCGCCATCACACGTCGATCTTTTTGATCACAAGCCGATGCTCAAGAAGATGCACGGCACGCAGATTCCCGACAGCATTGTCGGCGGCAGGCGCTTCAGCACCATGACGGGCGGGCAGACGGCGCGACCGGTGCTGGGAGAGATCACGCAGTTTGCGCAGCATGGTCAAAGCGGGGCGACGGTGAGCTCGTTTCTGCCGCGCACGGCGGAGATCGCGGACGAGCTGTGCTTCATTAAATCAATGCACACCACGCAGGTGAATCATGCGCCGGCGATCACCTTTCTCATGACCGGCGCGGAGCAGGCGGGCCGGCCGGCGATCGGCTCATGGCTGAGTTACGGACTTGGCAGCGAGTGTGAGGATTTGCCGGCTTATGTGGTGATGACCAGTCGCGACAAAGAGGCGTCCTGCGGCCAGATCTTTTATGATTTCTACTGGGGCAGCGGCTTTCTTCCATCGAAGTATCAGGGCGTGAAATTTCGTGGCAGTGGCGATCCCGTTTTGTATATCAGCAATCCGGATGGCATGAGCCGCGAGGTGCGGCGCACGATGCTGGATGGCTTGGGCGAACTGAACTCCATCAAGCTGCGTGATCATGGTGATCCAGAGATCGCCACGCGCATCTCGCAGTATGAAATGGCCTACCGGATGCAGAGCAGTGTGCCCGAGCTGACGGATCTCTCCAATGAGCCAAAGCATATCCTCGACATGTATGGTCCGGATGTGCTGAGACAGGGTAGCTACGCCTACAACTGCCTCATGGCCCGGCGATTGGCGGAGCACGGTGTGCGCTTTGTGCAGCTCATGCACGCGGGCTGGGATCAGCACCGGAATCTGAACACGCAGCTCAAAATTCAGTGCCAGGACACGGATGCGCCGAGTGCCGCTTTGATCAAAGACCTGAAGCAGCGCGGACTGCTGGAGGACACGCTGGTCATCTGGGGCGGTGAGTTTGGCCGCACGCCGTTTTTGCAGGGTGACATCGCGAACACGAAACAGTGGGGTCGTGATCACCACCCGTATGCTTTCACGATCTGGATGGCCGGCGGTGGAGTGAAGCCGGGCATGACCCATGGCGAGAGTGACGAGTTTGGCTTCAATGTCGCCAGGGACGGTGTCCACATTCATGATCTGCAAGCCACCATCATGCACCTTCTGGGCATTGATCACGAGCGCTTCACCTTCCGTTTCCAGGGTCGCCAGTTCCGGCTCACCGACGTGCATGGCGAGGTGGTGAAGCCGGTGCTCGCCTGATCTTTGGCGGAGAAAAACATCGCTATTCGCGGTCCGCCTGCAACGCTCGGCTGCCGCTCCTGTATATCTTCAGGCAGCTATCGCCGCGAATGCATTCTCAAACCGCTCCACGTTCTTTTCAAACCACCCGATGGAGCCTTGTCCAGCGGGCCAATGGTGCTGCCGATGCGGAAGCGCTTCAGGCGCTTGCGGTGCTTTGTGATTCTTACTGGTACCCCATCTACGCCTACATCCGCCGGGCGGGCCGCAGTGCGCATGATGCGGAAGATTTGACGCAGGGTTTCTTTGCCCGGCTGCTGGAGAAGGGCACGCTGGCATCGGCTGATCCAGCGAAGGGCAAGCTGCGCACTTTCCTGCTGACCTGCGTGCGCAACTACCTGCACAACGAGCATGAGCGCGCCATGGCGGAGTGCCGCGGAGCGCACCTGCTCACAAGTTTTCAGGGTGACTGGGCTGAGGAGCGCTACGCCACCGAGCCGGTGGATGAGGTCACGCCGGACCGACTTTATCAGCGCCGCTGGGCGCTCACGCTGCTGGAGTTCACCCTGCAATTGCTCGGCCAGGAATACAGCGCCGATGGCCGCGCCGAACTGTTTGAAGCGCTGCGGCCCACGCTCGGTTTCACCGCTGATCCGGTGCAGGATTATGAGCAGATCGCCAACCGGCTTGGCATGCAGATCGGCACGGTGAGAAGTAACGTCTTCCGCCTGCGCCAGCGCTGGCGGGAAATCCTGTTTGAGCAGGTCAGTCTAACTTTGGCTGATCCCACCTCCGATGAGATCAAGGCGGAGCTTTCTGAACTTCTCGGCTGTGTGTGACTTTTTTTGCAACCCCGGCCGCACGCTCCGGTAGAACCGTGTTAGACATCTCTTCACCGCTCACGTCATGACCGCTCCTGCTGATCCCGCTGCTCCTGATCCCGCTGCTCCGTCAGGTTCGCTTGAACTGGGAGGGCTGGATGCGCACCAGTTGCTCAAGATTGGTCTCGACACCGTGGTGATGCCGCAGGGGCTTGACCCTGATCCTGATGCCACCATCGCCGCTGCAGGCCCGCGTCCCTCCCAGCCCGCCGCTCAGGTGGAGCTGCCGCTGCCGGAGGAACTCACCGACCTACTGCCGCATGGGAACTACAGCGTCGAGGGCTTCCTGGGTCAGGGCGGCATGGGCGCGGTGTACCAAGGCACGCAGGTTCGGCTTCAGCGCCATGTGGCCATCAAGATCATGCGCCGGGACAGCGGTAAGGACTACGACTTCGAGGAGCGTTTCCGCCGTGAGGCGCTGGCCATGGCGAAGCTGAACCACCCAAACATCGTCAGCGTCATCGACTTCGGTGAAGCCGGGCCGGACTACCTGTACATCGTCATGGAGCTGGTGGATGGAGCGGACATGATGGACGTGATCCGCACCGGCACCATGACGCAGGAGATGGCGCTCACCCTGCTGCCACAGATCTGTGATGCGCTGCAATTCGCCCATCAGCACGGCATCGTGCATCGGGACATCAAGCCCAGTAACATCATGCTCACGCGGGATGGCCGGGTGAAGATGTGCGACTTTGGTCTGGCCAAGCGCTACGACGCCGACAGCGGCTTCCGCACCCAGACCGGCACAGGCATGGGCACGCCCGACTACGCCGCGCCCGAGCAGTTTGACCCCAGCGCGCAGATCGACCACAGGGCGGACATCTACGCCCTCGGCGTCATGATTTACCAGATGATCACCGGCCAGCTCCCGCGCGGGGTTTGGAAAGCCCCCTCCCTGCGCTCCGAGTGCGCCCCGCAGTGGGACAGCATCGTCAGCCGCGCCATGCAGAGTGATCCTGCGGACCGCTACCAGCAGGCCAGTGAGGTGAAGACCGATGTCAGTAGCATCACGCTGGTGGGTAGCCGAGCTCGCCAGAACGTGGACGAGGCAACCGAAGCCGCCCCACCCCACGCTCTGGCGAGCGCGGCCACGAAATCCCGCGCCCCGCTGCTTTTCGGCATCGTTGGTTTGGCCGCCGTGATCGCCCTCGGCGCGTTTTTTGGGCTGCGCCCCGAGAGTAGCCAAGTCTCCCGCGACGGCGGGAACGTGGCCGGGATGACCCCCACTGACCACGCTCTGGCGAGCGCGGCTACACCCGCCAGGACCCCATCACCAGAACCCACCGCGATCAAGCTCTGGGATTCGGCGGAGAAGCTGCCGAAATCACCAGGTATCCGGTGGGAAGATGAGGCGATGCGGCTCGATCAGGCTGGTCCCTCTAGCGGCCCGGAGAGCCACAATGCCATCCTGCGCGCCTCCATCCGCGCCAATCCTGATGCGGTCGGCACCGTGCTAGGCCTGCGCACGAATGATGTTCCCGCCTCGCAAGCCCGACTCGTCATGCATTTGGCCACCGGCAAGGCTGGCCTCACCACGGCGGCTGCGGGTGGCGTGGGGCTTGGAGAATGGTCTCTGCCGCGCGCCTACGGTGCCGATGAATGGGTCCGGGTGGAACTGCGGGCCATCGACGACGACTTCACCGTCCTGGTGGACGGCCAAGTGATCGGCACGGCCCACAGCAAGGCCTTGAGCCGCCCAGGTAATGCCACGCTCTACGCCGGTGCCAACGGCTTCTTCCGCGACATCGAGTATGTGCCGCTGGACAAGCAGCCCGCCGCCTCCAGCGCTCCCAAACTCCCAGTCTCCGCGCCATCAACTCCAGCAACCAGCTACCCGCAGCCCGCGCAGTGGACCGACGCCACAGCGGGCTTGCGCCCTCAGTATCTCACCAACGGTGACTTGGTGGCCGACGGCGAATGGCTGAAGGCCGCCGCGACGAAAGGGTTCGATCTGAAGGTGGCGTTGCAATCACGCAACCCCATTGTGCGCGTCGTCTTTACCGACCGCGTGGCGATTTTGCTGCGGCGCAACATGAACAGGCAGCCCAAAAACGAGGACACTTTCTATCAGGCGATCGTCGGGCACGAGAAAGTTGCCATCGAGCGGCGGGACAGGGGAGAAGGCCTGGTGACAATACTGGCCGAGAAGTATGCGCCGAATCAACTCGATGGGGCGCATGAGGCGGTCTTCGCCGCGCAAGGTGACACCTTGACCTTATGGCTGGATGGCCGGCTGGTGGCCACCGCGCGCGATGGTGCGCTGACCTCCGGCGGGCTTGCCGTGATACTGACCAAGGGCGAACTCAACGGCGACGGCCGCATCAAGAAAGTCGAATACGGCGAGCTGCCCGACCCCGCGCCGCCCGCCGTCTCCCCATCTCCCAATCTCCCCGCCGCCGCGTCTGCCACGAAGTTCCCACCCGGCCAGTGGGTGAAGCTCTTCAACAAGGCCGAGGACCTGCCGGAGGAACTGCGCAAGCCGGACAGTGGCGTGACGTGGGAGGATGGTTGGATTCGGCTCAATGGTAAGCTTGAGAGCATTCGCCTCTCCAGCTCCGTATTCCGCAATGCAGGCGTGCGCGCACGAATTCATCCCAGCGCAG
>CAJCCF010000757.1 GCA_903960845.1 uncultured Verrucomicrobiota bacterium
AAAAAAAAACACGACTGTGAACGTCAAGTCCCGTGAATCAAACATCGCAGTGAATTCAAAATCGTCGGGTGATCTTGATGTGATGAGTTGATGCATGTTGAGCGATGAGCGTTTCGCGTTTCGAACTTTTGATTGTCAATGTTATGCTTGCATCCTATAATCTACCTGTAATTATCGGAATCGTTTTAAAACGAGAACAAAAAACATCCTCCGATCAGAACAGAAACATCTATGGCAAAATCAGTGAGCAACAGCAGCAGCAAAATTAAATACGTGTACTCTTTCGGCGCGAGCAAAGCCGATGGAGATGGTTCCATGAAACCGCTGTTAGGGGGCAAGGGCGCCAACCTCGCTGAGATGAGCCGCATTGGGTTGCCTGTGCCTCCCGGGTTCACCATCACGACTGAAGTTTGTACTTATTATTATGCAAACAAGCGCACCTACCCCGCCAGTCTGCAGAAGCAGATGGAAGATGGAGTGAGTGCGATGGAAAAGATTATGGGTTGCAAGTTCGGTGACGCCAAAGGCATGCCTCTTCTTGTGGCGGTCCGTTCCGGCGCGCGTGACTCCATGCCCGGCATGATGGACACCATTCTGAATCTGGGCCTCAACGACCAGACCGTGCTGGCCCTGTCTGCGGCCACCAACAACGAACGCTTCGCCTGGGACTGCTATCGCCGCTTCGTTCAAATGTATGGTGACGTGGTGCTTGGTGTGCAGAAGCGCGAAGGTGAAGACCATGAGCCTTTCGAGACCGTTATCGAAAATTACAAACACGCCATCTATCAGAAGGATATTTTGGACAGTGACCTCACGGCAGCCGACCAGCAGGAACTGGTGAGGAGCTTCAAGGCGCTCGTCAAAGAGCGCACCGGCAAAGTGTTTCCAAATGATGTCTGGGACCAGCTCCGTGGCGCAGCAGGTGCCGTCTTTGGCAGCTGGATGAATGACCGCGCAATCGTTTATCGCCGCAAATACAACATCCCAGCTGAATGGGGTACCGCCGTGAATGTTCAGGCCATGGTTTATGGCAATACGGGCAATGATTCCGGTTCCGGCGTTGCATTCACCCGCAATCCTGCCAACGGCATCAACGAATTCTACGGTGAGTTTCTCATCAATGCTCAAGGTGAAGATGTCGTCGCCGGCGTGCGCACACCGGAACCTGTGGCGCAACTTGAGAAAGAAATGCCAAAACCTTATGCCGAGCTTCTCAAAGTTCGCGCAACCCTGGAGAAGCACTTCAAAGACGTTCAAGACGTCGAGTTCACTATCCAATCAGGCAAGCTCTTCATGCTTCAGACCCGCAATGGCAAACGCACCGCAGCTGCTGCGCTGAAGTTTTCCATTGATATGGTGAAGGAGAGACTCATCGACTGGGAAACTGCCGTCATGCGCAATCCAGCCGATCAGCTCGACCAGCTGCTGGCTCCAATCTTTGATGTGGCTGACGTGAAGAAAGCCAAGGCCATCGCCTCCGGTTTGCCTGCCGGCCCTGGTGCAGCCTCCGGTAAAATTTACCTGAACGCCGACCGCGCCGTCCTCGCTGAAGCCAGAGGCGAGAAGGTGCTCCTGGTTCGCAACGAAACCAGTCCTGAAGACCTTCGCGGCATGATCGCTGCGGAAGGCATCCTGACAGCGCGTGGAGGCGTCTCCTCCCACGCCGCTCTGGTTGCCCGCCAGATGGGCAAAGTTTGCATTTGCGGTGCCGCAGCGCTTCAAATCGACTATGACAAGAAGACGGTGAGCGTTGCGGGTCAGACCTTCAAAGAAGGTGCTTTCCTTTCCATCGATGGCACCAGCGGCATCGTCTATGGCGGCCAGCTCAAGACGGCTCCTTCCGAGATCATCACCGGAATGATCCATGACGACAAAGTGGCTCAAGCCACGGAGAAGTTTAAGAGCTTCAACCAACTCATGCAATGGTGCAGCAAGGCCACGCGCCTGCAGGTCCGCACCAATGCTGACAATCCGGAGCAAACTCAAAACGCCATTGCGTTTGGCGCTCAAGGCATCGGCCTGACACGCACTGAGCACATGTTCTTCGAAGGGGATCGCATCGACGCCATGCGTGAGATGATCCTTGCCGACAATGAAAAAGATCGTCGTGCCGCACTCGCCAAACTTCTTCCCTACCAGCGTGAAGACTTTGCCGGCATCTTCGAGGCTCTCAAAGGTCTGCCTGCCACGATTCGTCTGCTCGACCCGCCTCTGCACGAATTCCTCCCTCACACCGCCAAGCAGCAGAAGGAACTTGCCGCAAAACTTGGTATTTCGGCGGATAAAATCGCCCACCGTGTGGAGGCTCTTCATGAGTTTAACCCGATGCTCGGTCACCGCGGTTGCCGCTTGGGCATCGCCTATCCGGAAATCACTGAGATGCAGGCCCGGGCCATCTTTGAAGCTGCCGCTCAGGTCGCTGCCAAGAAGATCAAGGTGAAGCCTGAAGTGATGATCCCACTTGTCGGTTTCAAGAAGGAACTCGACATCCAGGTGGAGATCGTTCATCGCGTCGCCAAAGAGGTGATGGCTGAGAAGAAGGTGAAGATCAGCTACATGGTCGGCACCATGATCGAAGTCCCGCGTGGTGCGCTCACCGCCGACGAGATCGCTGAAACCGCAGAGTTCTTCTCCTTCGGCACCAATGACCTGACCCAGACCGCTCTCGGCATCAGCCGTGACGACATGGGTGCTTTCCTCATGCCCTATACAGAGGCTGAAATCTTCAAGAAGAATCCTTTTGCCACGCTGGACACAACCGGCGTTGGACAGTTGATCAAGATTGCCATCGAGAAAGGCCGCAAAACCAACCCGGGCATCAAGCTTGGCATCTGCGGTGAGCACGGTGGTGATCCGGACAGTGTGAAGTTCTGCCACGAGGTGGGACTCACGTATGTCAGTTGCAGTCCTTTCCGAGTTCCCGTCGCCCGCCTTGCCGCTGCGCAGGCAGCGATTGAGGAAAAGCGTGCCGCCGCCAAGAAGGCTGCCGCTGAAACGAATGTCCGTGGAGGTGCCAAAAGCGCCGCTGCGGCTAAACAAACAAACAAAGCAACCAACAACAACAAAAGGAATAATAATATGGCCAAGAAAGCTGCAAAAAAAGCCGCCAAGAAAGCTGCCCCTAAAGCCGCCGCCCCTAAAGCCGCCGCCCCTAAAAAGGCTGTGAAGAAAGCCGCTGCTCCAAAGAAAGCTGCCGCCCCTAAGAAGGCCGCCAAGAAGGCTGCTAAGAAGAAGTAAATAGGCTGATCTCGTTCGAGATCACCAAAACTACGGCGAAGTAATTCGCCTCTGAAAACCCTGTGAGGAATTTTCCTCACAGGGTTTTTTGTTGGGCATTTTCGCGACTCCGGCAGGGTTTGGAAAAATGACACGGTGATCGGGCAGGATCCAATCAGGTTGATTGAGGTGTTGGCCTGCAGAGGTTTGGTGACTGCGAACCAACACCCGCAACACACCCACTCAAAATGCCTTCAACGTCAGACCTCCGCAATCCTGGCAATGCGCTTTCGCATCACTGAATTGCGCCTCGCAGTGTGGACAGTAGGCCACCGATCCCGGTTGTTTTTCCGGCACTGTCTCAAGCTGATCTCTTGAGATGTTCTGAACTTTGAAAAAACTCTCCAGAGCACGCTCTTGAAGGTGAGCAGACTGCGACTGGCCATGGTGAACGGCTTTCCAGAAAGGCCGCACCAGTGCAAGTCGAGACGATTCAGGGACACTCGACAGCGCCGCCAACGGATGGGCGAGACATGGCAGCGCGGAACAAACATGATCCGCTGCCCTCATCGCATGTTGGGGCAGGAGGGCGATGGCAAGCGTCTTCCAAAACCGGTGCTTGATCGGCTCCTTGAGTCGCCCGGCAGCACGCCAGAACAGCACCGCCTGAATCCACAATAGCAGCAGCATGAACCCCGCGGCCGCCAAGATCTGCGGCCCCTCACCCAGCCAGCGGTAGATGAGCGTGATCACGCCAAAGCACATCAAAAAAATCAACAGACTCATCCACCTCAGCCAGTGTGTCCTGGCGGAAAGATCATTCATCGCTGACGTGAAACGTTTCACATCCAGCATCTGCGCCGCCAGTTTCAAGAAATCCTTTTCACGCGCCGGTTCAGACGCGGCCCGCCACCCCATTACCCGCTTAAGCCACGTGGCAGCAGTCGCCTCATCCGGAAAGCGTACGATATGATCGGCACTCAATCGCAACGTCGCTGCATCCAATGCTGGCTTGAGTTCAGGCCATGGTATCAGCCCTGCCGGTCGGCCGGCCTCATCCAGAAGCTCCAAACCCGTCGAACATGGCACGAGCACCCAGGGCATCAGGCTGACATGCACAGGGACCGGAGGCAGCACCTGCAGAAGGAGAAACTTCCGCCCCGCAAAATCGAGATGCTGAAGTGGGCGGCGCATCCATCCTCTCTTCCCGGAGCTGGAGAACAGCCAGACGGAGCCCGGGTATAACCTCAAGCACTCCACGAAGTAGAGCAGGGCAAAGAGCGTGAGCAGCCACTGTCCGTCGGTCATGTCAGATCATATCGCTTTGCGCCCGAAGAGCTTGGTGAAGACCGATTTGATCGCGGCACCGATGCCAATCACGAGCAGGATGGCGCCCTTGCCCAGTTTGGCAAAAAAAACGCCGAGCTTCGCAAACAGACCAAACTTGCCCGCAGCCACTGCGGCACCACCTGCGACAAGGGCGGTGAGTCCATATTTGGACAGCTTGTCGCCCTGCCGATACTCCGCATAGGTGTTGCCGGGCAGGTATTGAAAGGCAGCCATGATTGACTGATAACGCGGCAGCAGTGTTTGCAGTTCTTTAGGTCCGCAGACCAGCCCCACCTCCATCACACCACTGCGACCAAGAAGACGTGTGTTGTAGTTGATGGATTCACCACCGCCCTCGGAACCGACCCGCAGGGCCCACTCCAGATTTTTTGTCTGATCATTGAATCGCGGCGGCACCGCCCAGCCAAGCACGTGCAGTGCCCGCAGGCCCATTTCCTTGCGTCGCTCATTGGCCGCTTCCTGACCTTCTTGATGGATCTTGAGCAGTTCATCCGCCTTCAGATCATTCTTCTCATCGTCCTTCACATAACCCGTCTCATTGAACTCAAAGATGACCCACGGTCCTTCACCTTCCGTGGTCAGCATGCCCAGTTCTTCACCACCGGGGATGTTGCCATAAAGCTTCAGCATCTCCTGCGTGCCGCTTCCGGAAGTGAACCGCCAGCCTTGAGGGATGGCCACCTTGGCCATGCTGCCAATTTGGGCGGAGCCGGTACGTGTCCAGCCAAAGCTCTCGATTTGATTGATGAACTCCTGATGCTGCGCAGCGCGCTCCTGCGGCGTCGGCTCGGCGGGAGGAACGGAAGGTGACTGCGCGTGAAGAAGCGAGATGGAGAGCAATCCGCCAAAAAGGCCGGTCAAAGCGTGTGAGAGTTGTTTTTTCATGCAGTCCCTTTGTCAGAGTTATGGCCAGCCTATCGTGCAACCGCCATCGAGATCAAGCATCGCGGCATTATTTACACAATCATGCCCGGCCACTTTGAAAAACCCGCAGGATGGCCCAACTGTCAGAATCGACTGCCAGCGCGGCTCTCCTGCGAGGCGATCTTTTTCAATGACGATGACGGCTGGCAAACCTAGCAGAGTCGTGATGAAAAGCGTGGAGTCGTGGCCGGCTCTGCGGCATCATTCCCGCCATGGCCGACACTCCGCCCCCATCCATGTCTGACAGCCGGCAGCGCCCGGGCTGTCTGCGCTGGGCCGTGATGCTGCTGATCGCACTCATGCTCACGACTGGCGCACTGGTCTGGTTCTTTCTGGACACGATCAAGTCGGGGGCGCTCTGGCTGCGCGACTTGACCGGACACCTGACCCATCAGCAGATCACGGAGACTTTCCGCCAGTCCGTCACGGAGATCATTTCCACAAATGGCGACACTCTCGAAGTCGCCATGATGCAGACTGACGAGACGCTCACGAAAGTGGACATGAAAACCGCCTTCAACGACCTGCTCAATCTTGGCACCACCGTATCTGAAATCCGCGCGCCGGTCGTCTATCGCTATCACGTGCGCCTTTCCGATCCCTGGCAAGTCAGCGTGGACCATGGCGTCTGCACCGTTCGCGCGCCGGCCTTGCGCCCCTCCCTGCCGCCAGCCATCCGCACGGAGGGTATGGAAAAGAAATCCGAGGCAGGTTGGCTGCGGTTCAATGCCGCCGAAAACCTCGCCGCCCTGGAAAAAGGGCTCACGCCAACCCTGGAAAAGCGCGCCGGCGATGCCGCCCACCTCCATCTGATCCGTGAGTCCGCCCGCAAATCGGTGGCTGAATTTGTGAAAAACTGGCTGCTCAAAAGCAGTGCCCAGCGCGCCGAACCCATCCGCACGATCTCCGTCATCTTCCCGGACGAGGCCAAAAACACCACCCCGCCGCCTGCAACGCTTCAGGTGCAGTAGGAAAGTCCCTTTTCCCGACCCCCACCTTTCTCCTTGCCAAAAGGTGGATAGCTTCGACTATCCCGGCCCTTTTGTCCGGCAGCCCTCTGGTTGTGCGGGACATCAGCCCGCCTTGGCCCTCCGGAGTGGAAGGTCATTTGCGGTTCACCCACCAACACTCCCAACCCATACATAGCATGAGCACCCAAACACTCGCTGAAATGATCGCCGCATCATTCCGCGAACTCCACGAAGGATCCATCGTCAAAGGCCGGATCCTTGAAATCAAACCGCAAGTCGTCCTCGTGGACATCGGTTACAAATCCGAAGGAGCCATCCCCTCCAACGAATTCGAAGATGAAGACATCCAGGTCGGGGACGAAATCGAAGTCCTCCTTGAGAAACTGGAAAATGATGAAGGCATGGTCGTCCTCTCGAAGGAAAAGGCCGCCTACAAACAGAACTGGGAAAAAATCGCTTCCGTGTTCCGCGATGGCGGACTCGTCAAAGGCAAGGTCAAATCCGTCGTCAAAGGTGGCCTCATGGTCAACGTCGGCGTCGAAGCCTTCCTCCCCGGTTCCCAGATCGACATCATCCCGCCGAAGGACCTCAACGAATACGTCGGCAAGGTCTTCGAATTCAAAATCGTCAAGATCAACGACGACCGCAAAAACATCGTCCTTTCCCGCCGCGAAGTCATCGAAGCGGAGCGTGCCGAACAGCGCCAGAAATTCCTCGAGGGTGTCAACCCCGGGGACAAGGTCATCGGCGTGGTCAAGAACATCACCGACTTCGGTGTGTTCGTGGACCTCAATGGCATGGACGGTCTTCTCCACATCACCGACATGTCGTGGGGCCGCCTGAACCATCCTACCGAACTGGTGGGCATCGGTCAGCGCCTGGAAGTGCAGATCCTCGAAGTGAACCGCGAAAAAGAACGCGTCTCCCTCGGCCTCAAGCAGCTCCAGAACAATCCTTGGGAAAACATCGAAGGCCGCTACCCAGTGGGCCAGAACGTCCGCGGCAAGGTCACCAAGCTCGTCGCTTACGGTGCCTTCTGCGAACTCGAAGAAGGCGTCGAAGGCCTCATCCACGTTTCCGAGCTTTCCTGGACCAAGCGCATCGCCCGTCCATCCGACGTGCTCACCGTGGGTCAGGAGATCAATGCTGTCGTCCTTGGCATCAACAAAGACGAGCGCAAGATCAGCCTCGGCGTCCGCCAGCTCGACACCAATCCTTGGGACGACATCGACGTGCGCTACCCGATCGGCACGGTCATCACCCGCCCGGTCCGCAACCTCACCGCTTATGGTGCCTTTGTGGAACTGGAAGAAGGCATCGATGGCATGATCCACGTCTCCGACCTCAGCTGGACGCGCAAGATCAACCATCCTTCCGAAATGCTCAAGAAAGGCCAGGAAGTCGAAGCCACCGTGCTCGGCATCGACAAGGCCAATCAGCGCATCAGTCTCGGCATGAAGCAGCTCGACACCGATCCATGGTCGGTCATCGACACCCGCTTCAAGGTCGGTGACGTCGTGAAGGGCAAGGTTGCCAAGATCGCCAGCTTTGGTGCATTCGTGGAACTCGAGGGCGACATCGACGGCCTCGTCCACATCAGCCAGCTCAGTGAAGATCACGTGGCCAAGGTCAAGGACATCATCAATGTCGGCGACGAAGTCGAAGCCCGCGTCATCAAAGTGGACAAGGTGGAGCGCCGCATCGGCCTCTCCGTCAAGGCCATGAACTACAGCGAAGCCGACATCCAGAAGGAAAGCCAGGCCTTCGAAGCCCTCCGCCCAAGCACCGACCTCGTCGGACTCGAGCAGGCCTTCAAGTTCGCCAGCGAAGAATGGCATCCAGGCGAATAAGCCCGGACACCCTGATTCATTCAAATCCCCGGAGGGACGCCGCAAGGCGTCCCTCTTTTTTATGACCGCGAAGCCGCGCGGAAGATGTGCTCACTCCTGCCGTTCAACTCCACCCGCATGAAACACATCCTTCTCGCCCTTTCCCTGCTGACGACCAGTCTCTTCGCCGCGCGCCCCATTCTCTGCTGTGATTATGGCGGCGGCAAAGTGACCATTCTCTCCGCCAGTGGCGAAATCGAATGGCAGGTCGAAGCCAAAAGCCCGCAGGACTGCTGGCAGCTCCCGAATGGAAACATCCTCTTTGCCTATGTCGCAGGCGCCAAGGAAGTGACTCGCGACAAGAAAGTGGTCTGGGAATACAAGGCTCCAGAAAAGGTCGAGTGCCACGCCTGCCAGCCGCTGCCGGATGGCAACGTGCTCGTCGTCGAGTGCGGCACCAGCCGGATCATCGAAGTCGATCGCGCGGGCAAAATCGCCAAAGAGATCAAGCTTGTCACCAAGGACAGCATCAAGCTGCATAACCAATTCCGTGGCACGCGCAAGACTGCCGGCGGCCATTACTTCGTCTGCTTCAAGGGTGAGGGCAAAATTGTCGAACTCGACAGCGCGGGCAAAGTTCTGCGTGAAATCCCGGTCGCTGGCGACCCGCATGAAGTCGTTCCCCTGCCGAACAAAAACCTCCTCATCACCTGCGGGGACGGGCACCAGGTCGTGGAGGTCGATCCTGCAGGTAAAACCGTCTGGCAACTCAACGAGAACGATCTGCCGGGCAACACCCTGCGCCTCATGGCGGGCTGTCACCGCCTGCCGAATGGCAACACGATCTTCGCCAACTACCTCGGCCATGGCCATCTCGGCGAGCAGGCGCAGTTCTTCGAGATCACGCCTGACAAAAAGATCGTCTGGACCTTTGAAGACAAAGGCCGCTTCAAGACCATCAATCAGATCATGGCGCTCGATGACACCGGTGACGTGACCAAAGGCGAAGTCCTGCGCTGATCAGCGCAGCGCCCACAGCACTTTCACCGCCTGCACCGCTGCCTTCACGTTGTGGACGCGGAAGATTTGCGCTCCTTGCTGCATCCCGGCGGCAATGCAGGCAAGGGTGCCCGCGTCACGCTCCAGCGCCGGCACTCCGAGCACCTCACCGATGACCGTCTTGCGTGACACCGGCAGCAGGATGGGTCTCTCAAAGCGGTGCAGCCTTTCGAGTTCGCGATAGATCGTCAGGTTGTCATCACGCTGCTTCGCGAAATCGATGCCCGGGTCGAGGATGATGTTTTCGCGCGGCAGCCCCACACTTTCAGCCATGACGAGCTTCTGCTTAAAGAAGTGTTCCAGCGCCGCCATAATGTTTTCATATCGAACCTGCGTGTGCGGCACCTTGGGTTCACCCACGCTGTGCATGATGAGCAGGCTCGCATTGTGTTCGGCACAGAGTTTCGCGTTAAAGGCATCCGGCAGGCCGCTGATGTCATTGATGATGTCTCCGCCTTCCGGCAGGACTGCGGCGATGACATCGCTGCGCCAGGTGTTGATCGAAAGCAGCGGTGAATTGTGATGCGCCCTCAGCTCCGGCCACTTCGCCAGGAACGGCATCA
>CAJCCF010000758.1 GCA_903960845.1 uncultured Verrucomicrobiota bacterium
GAATAGAATGGCTGAAGCGTCATTAAGCCGTATCCGTCAAACGTAGCACCGTCGGAAGATCGTAGTGCAGGAAAGGGTCAGGAGACGATTCATGACAGTTGAAGCCTCAAGGACATCGTGCTGCGAACCTGAATCAGGAAGGCGGTGTCACTGTTTGGGATGATGGGTGGCGGTTGAGCCGTCATCCTCGCAGTCGCTCCAAAGCGGCGGCGATTTCCTTTTCGATCACCGGCAAAGGATTGAGCAGCGCGAGCGGGTTGGTGACGGGGGTGACTTGATTGGTCTGCGGGTCCCAGTTCACGGGGCCGTAGCGGCAGGGTTCGGGGTTGCCGGTGAGGATGTGCATGCCGGCATCGTGTTTGTCGAAATGCCAGAACTCGAAGGGAAAATGGATGAAGCTGTGCTTCTCCATCATCGCGGTGATTTCAAGACGTGTGGCGACATGTTCCGGTGCGACAAAGGGAGAGCGCATGGGCGTGCATTCGCTCATTTCGAGATACGGATAACCGCGCCAGACTTCGGTGCCGTCATCCCGGTGAAACACCGAGATGTCGATGGCTGAGCCGGACATGTGGGCGCCGATCTTGGGCATGTTTGCCGTGAGCACGATGGCCCGGCGGAACATCATCTCGGGGCTTGGTGTTTCGCCGCCCAGCTCCCAGATGCATTTTTTCAGGATGGTGTCAAAGACGGATGGCTTGCGGACGAGCTGCCGCTGCATGTCCACGGTGCGGAAGCAGTCCTCGATCTTCAGGATCCAGCCGCGTTCGTTCATGTCGCGGCCGATGGTGACGACATCGCGGACGAGGCTCTCGCGCATGAAGTAAACGCGATCCAGTTCACCCGCGATCTTGCTGGTGGAGAACTGCATTTCAACCTGGGCGGCGGCAGCGGCTTCAGGCAGCGAGGCAAAACCTTCGCCGCATTCCTTGACGGGAAACTCGATGAGCTTTTCGACAATCGCGTAACCCAGTTCCATCTGCTCGGCCCAGTAGGCGCGGCGTGCGGATTCATCGTTGAGTGGAGTCATGGCGGGAAATCAATTGGGTCTGCGCACGGCGATGGCCTCGACCTCATAGCGGAGGGACGGAGGCAGGCAGTTGGTGATGGTGGTGCGAGCAGGTGAAGGTTGCGGAAAGTATTCGCGGTAGAGCTGGTTGTAGAGCGGCACATCATCCGCATCACGGACGTAATTGCGCGTCTGCACGACGTGCGCGAGATCGCTGCCGGCGGCCTCCAGCACGCGGCGCACGTTTTCGATGCTGCGGCGAAACTCACCCTCGAAACTGTCGCTGACAATGTTGCCCTGCTGATCGACCGAAGCCTGGCCGGAGACAAAAATCAGATCGCCCACGACAACGCAGGGACTGAAGGGAAGATGTGAAACCGGGGTGTCGGGAAGCTGCGGGTAGGAGACGAGGGGATGTGTCATGCGGGGAGTGGTGGAGTGGTGGAGTTAGGGGAGTGTGAGTTTGACAAAATCATTGTTATCGAGCGGCAGGGAAAGCTCGATAGTCGTGGGGGTTGTTTGTTGGAAGGGGAGCGGGCCGCGGATGGCGGACTCGGCTTTGGTCACGGGGCGCGGCACGGTGATTTGGAGGGTGAGTTTTTGGACGGGTTCGAGCGTGTAGTTTGCCAGGGGGATGACGATGCCTTTGTCATGCGGCATGAAGACGACATCAACCAGCGGATGATCGCACAGAACGGGTGCCTTGATCTTCGCGCGCCGGACGGGTTCGAGGATGAGGTTGCGGAGTTCAGCCGGGAATTTCCATGGATTGTAGCTGCGCTCGATGAGTGTGGCGTCGTGCTGTTCACCGGCCGTGAGAGTGGCCTTGTCATCGATCTTCTTTTGCAGCGCGGCGCGGTGATCGAGCGCGGTCTTGATGTAACTCAGGGCGGGCAAAAAGGCGCAGCAGATGACCTGGCCATGGCCTGCGCTGCCGTGCACCATGGCGGCATTGCCGTCTTTGAATGTGGCGAGTGTGCTGGTGCCTGCATTGGCTTGCAGTGGCTGTTTGATCGCGAGCACGGAAGTCCTGCCGCCATCCCAATGGACTTCGTCTTTGATGGCCAGGGTGTTCAAGTAGCGACCCGAGGCCAGGAAGGATTGCAGGGGCAGCGCTTCACTGCGAGTGGCGGGCAGGA
Source organism: uncultured Verrucomicrobiota bacterium (assembly GCA_903960845.1). Taxonomy (GTDB): domain Bacteria; phylum Verrucomicrobiota; class Verrucomicrobiia; order Verrucomicrobiales; family Verrucomicrobiaceae; genus Prosthecobacter. Next base: position 2,149 of record CAJCCF010000758.1, read on the forward strand.
TGTCGTCCAGCACGTGCAGCGGGCGATTGAATTCATCGCGCGATGCGGCACCGGCGGAGAGCCACAACGTGCCGCCGTTTTTCACCCACTGCCTGAGCTTCGACGCTGCCGTGAGGGTGAGATTGGGGCCGCTGAGGTAGCAGACGCCGTAGGCATCGAGCATGCCGCCTGCAGCCTGTTTCTCGGAGACGATGTCCACCGGCATCTGGGCGTGCGAGAGCGCCATCCAGGTGTGCATGCGATCAAAGCCATGCGCATGGGTTTCCCCGACCGTCCAGACATCACTCGCGGTGCTGTAGAGCAGCGCGACCTTTGCCGGAGCCGGCATGGCGGGGAGGATGAGATCCTCCACGGCGCCGATCTCACGCGTGATGGCGGCATTGGCCGTCCAGGTCTCCGGTCGGCCCTGCCAGACATGCGACCGCCAATACGGGCCGCCTTCATGCGTGGCCCAGGTGGGGCCGTAGCTGAAGCTGTTGAAGATTTTCACGCAGCGCGCCACTTCGCTGGTGGCCTTCAGCTTGATGTCCCAGGCTTTGCGGTTCGCGTGCGAAACGAGATGGTGCGCGATGAGCTGACCCCGCTCCCGCGAAGCCGCACGCATGAGATCGATGTTGAATGAAGCGCATTGATACGATGACGAGCCGTTTGCCCAATCCTCTCCCCAGATGGCGTTTTGATCCGGTGAGTCGAGCAGTTCAAAGTAATCCACGCCCTGAATGAAGAAGTTGGCACCATAGACGGCTCCATCGCTGAAGTTCGCCAGCACGGGGAAATCACCGCCATAGAACTCTTTCGCCAGCGCGCCCTGCACCGCCATGAAATCACCCAGAGCCCGCGTGCGGAAGCGCTGCGAGTAATAATAGAGTGCAGGTGAATCGCTGCTCTGCTCGCGAGTCACGAGCTTCACGGCATCCCAATCCTTCACCAGCAGATCGGCAGGCGTTTTGCCCAGCTTCTTGAGCCACGCACGAAACGGTTCCACATACGATGCCTCCTTCGAGATGAAGTCGAGTGGCTGACCTGTGGGCTCATCCGTCAGTTCGCAGAAAACGATGTCCTCAACCCTGCCTCCCTCCTTTTTGAAAGTGGTGGCCGCCTGCTGAAACTTCGTGCGCATCTTCTCAAGATCAGGCTGGCAGAACGATTTGTCCTTCATCAACCAGGCGCCCCCGATGTGCCGCAAATGTCCCGGCGTGAAGCCGAAGTGATCGAGTGTTTTCTGCTCGCGGGTCCGAACCCGCTCATCAGGCGGAGTGAAGGTGTTGTCGATGTTGGCGCTGACGAAGAAGGGGAATTTGGACAGCGGTTTGCCATGGGTCGGCCAGGCATGGGCATCGGCCAGATGGCCCGTGGTTTCAGCGATCTCCGCATCTGTTTTCATCAGGGCCAGGTTCTCCGCCGTGCGGAGATTTGGCGGCATGAAGATGGCCACGGTGCCCGGTTGGTTATCGAACGTCAGCGTGCGCACGATGGATTTTTCATCCGCTGCCGTGGCGAACTCAAACGTGGCGCGCAACCGCGCGGCATACTCGGTGTAGGCGTGCCTTGCGGTGATGTGCAGCATCGCTCCGGAGTCCTGGTAGATCGTGGGGGTGATGTTGCACCACGCGGTGCTCTCGCCTGACTTCAGCAGGTCGGCCTTTTTCACGTTCACGCTCGCGACGGCTCCTGACCTGCCCAGTGAATAGTGGTCATACCAGGGCGCGTGAAAGTGATCCGCGAAGATGTGAATGTAAGCAGGCTTTTCGTAGCCATCGCCCAAGGTGACTCGAACATACGTCTGCGCGCCGAAGTGCAGATGATTCGGCACCAGCTTGTCATTCATGGTCAGCAGCAGGCAATCAATCTGCCGCGCCGCACCACCTGCATTGAGGTTGTCATGCTTGCTGAGTTTCAGCGTCACTTCACCCTCTGGAAGATCGACCTCAAAGGACTTCCACACATCTTCCGGCTTCGTGCGGTCACCGGCAAATTCCATATCAAACAGCGCATCGCCCAGCACGCGATCACCCGCCAGGGCGGTGACGTGAAACGGCCCGCGCCATTTTGGATGACTGCTGTAGCGCACCCACAAATGATAGTGCCCGGCGTCTTTGATGTTCACCGTCGTCGTCGCGATGCCATCCTTTGCGCCACCAGCCCCGCCCAGCATGGCCAGACCCGAAGCGGTCTTCCCGGCCACTCCATCAATGATCGACCAGCCTCCCGATGCTTTGAAGGTCTCCGCCTCAATGAAAACCTCACCAGCCGGTGCCATGCCGGCCAGCAAAAGTGCCGAGCAGCAGCCGATCGACCATGAGATCAGCGCGGAGATGTTGGTGCGGTGTTTTGAGATCATCGGAGGATTGTCGGCGGAGGGTGCGAGGAACTCAGACAGGCATCAAACAGGAGAGTCTTGTGTCCGGCCCGGAGATCGCTAAGCCGGCGTCAATGGTTCATCGGGAAGAAGTTTCCTGGTCGCATCCATGGGCAGGATGACGAGGCCGGCGAGCACGAAGGCTGCGCCGAGTGTGAAGAAGACGAACATTTTCCCATCGCCACCGCCGACTTTCAGCAGCCATGGCACGAGGACGGCACCGGCACTGGCTCCGAAATTGCCCCACATGTTGCCCCAGCCTCCGGCGGCAGCGGTGGCGCGGCCGCCGACATCTCCCATGAAGGACCAGAGTGCGGGATTGGCCAGATCGGTGCAGAAGGACACAACAGCGCAGCAGGCGATGATGAGCCAGGTGGAATCAATGAACGGGCAGCAAAAATACGCGGCGGCACAGACGAGGTTTGAGCTGGTCATCGGCAGCAGGCGGCCCCAGCGCAGGCCGAAGCGGCGCGTGGCCCAGTCGCAGTAGTAGCCGCCGGCGATCTGGCCGAGCATGCCAAAGGCGAGCACATAGGTGACCATGCGTCCGCCCTCGATCTGGCCGACACCACGCTCCTCGACGAGGTAGGTTGGCAGCCAGGTGACGAGGAAGCCCCAGCCGATGTTGACAAGCATTTGGTTGACCGAATTGCACCACAGGCTTTTGCTTTTGGTGAAGCTCCACAACGCGCTTTTGAGTTCGCGTCCGCTCAGGGGTTTTTCGCCTTCCGGTCTGCCGATCAGGGCAAGCTCGGCGGCGTTGACCTGCGGGTGCTCATGCGGATTTGAGCGCACCACCTTCCAGAACAAAGCGGCGATGAAGAGGCCGATGGCACCATCGATCCACAGGGAGGTGCGCCAGCTGTCCATCGTCACGATCATCCAGATCGTGAGAAAGGGTGCCAGAGTGCCACCGATGCGGCCGCCGAACGCCACCATGCCCGCGGCCCGCGCGCGGCCGTTCAGCGGGATCCATTTGCGCACGAGCGCCATCGACGTGGGATAGGCCCCTGCTTCCGCCACTCCGCAGAGCATGCGTGCCGCCAGCAATCCTGCGAATCCGGTCATGAATCCGGTCATGGCCGTGAGGAGCGACCACAGCACGATGTAGATCGTCAGCATCGGCCGTGCGCCGAAGCGGTCGCTCGCCCAGCCCGCAGGGACCTGGAACAGCGCATACGCAAAAAAGAACGAGCCAAGGATCTGCCCGATCTGCACTTTTGAAAGGCCAAGGTCCTGATTGAAGGAGACCGACTTCACGATTTCCCCCATGCAGATGCGATCGAGATACAGGATGAACGCCATCACCATCGTGACGCCGATGATGCGATGGCGGATGTTGGTGGCCTTGGCTGGATCGCTCATGAGGATGGAGGAGGTTAAGGCTTCACGACTGGCAGGGATTGCAGCCGTGCTTTTTCTTCAGCCTCACGCTTCTCCACGTCTTTGGGATGCTTTGAAAACGATGCAAACACATCGCCCACGACCCGGTCGGCAAGCATGCCGAGCTGTTTCAAAATGATCGGCTCCGCCTCGGGTTTGAGTTTGGACAGGTTGGGTTCATAACCGCCCACCTTGTGAGCATCCTCGGTGGCGATGTAGCCGATGTTGCCGTTGGAATAACCAACAATGATAGGAATGGCGCGGTCGGCGATGGCCTTTTCCAGCTTGAAGCCGTATTCCACCATCGGCTCGCCGGGCATCGTGAGAAACAGAAAGGGCCCGACCTTCATCGCCATCAGTTCCGAGGCTACGGGTCCTTCTTTGCCGGGCAGATCGATCACCTCGCTGGCCACGCGGATCTGATAAAAGGACTCGCGTTTGCGCAGCTGCTCACGGGTCACGCTCCATGCCGCCGCGCGCGCCACGGCACCGCCGAGATCACGGCCGGCCCATTGAATGTCGGCCTCGTCGGCACAGCGGTACGGATAGCCGGGCAGGTTTGGCCGGATGTCACCTGCACAGCCCTGCATGAACAGGACGGAGGTCTTTTGACCATAGATCATTTCGACAAACGACTGCGCTTCCCCCGGAAAATCGGCGGTCATTTTGGGGTAGCCTTTCGGATAGGGAAGGGAGCCTTTGTCACCCCAGGTGAAGAAGCACGGATGACACACGGCGTGCATCAGCACCGCCACCGGCGTGAGCGACTTGCCATCGTCGAAACGCAGCACCTTGACGCGCGGATCGTTCAGTCCTTCGGGATTCAAACGCACGACGGCGCGGCCATCAATGGTCTTGCGGCGGTTGATGCCGAAGTTGATGCGATCCTCGCCATAACCCATGTTGACCGTGCGCATGTTTGCCGCTGCCTCCCGGGCCGCGGCGGAGAGTTTTTTGATCAACTCAGACGCCCAGCGCAGGTTCTCCATGTAGCCCGGGCCTGAATGATTGTGCGAGGCTGAAACCATGATGTTCGCCGCAGGCACGCCGGTTTCTTTTTCGATGCTCTGACGCGCGCTCTTCACCATGTCCTCCCAGGCGCCGATGGTGTCCATCGTGACGATCGCCGCCTTGGTTTCACCGTCATCCAGGATCAGCACACCGGCGCGCAAGGGATCTCGCACACCGGTGACCTGCCGGCGATGTCCGATCACGTAGCTTCCGGCGACCTCGGTGGGGGTGATGTCGACCTTGGCCACGCCCGCGCGAAGGTTGGAGGTGACGGCGAATTCCCCATCCTTGATCTCCTCCGCGCTCACGGTTTGGAGAAACAGTCCGCACAGCAGTGCGGCAGATTGGAGGAAATGCGTGCGATTCATGGAGTCGGGGCGAAGTGGAGCCGTACTTACGCTGCCACCCGCTCAACTCCATCCGGCGTGGTGCCAACTTACGCGATCAACTCAGGAATCGGCCGGCCCTGACCGACGATATGCACCGGGCGGCCGTTGAGATCGTTGATGGTGATCTTGGCCGAGTCGATGCCGAGGTGATGGTAGATGGTGGAAAGGAAATCACCGGGGCCGCAGGGGCGCTCGATGACATCTTCACCGCGCTTGTCGCTGGCTCCGATGACGCCGCCGGTCTGGATGCCGCCGCCGGCCCAGATGTTGGTGAAGGCGCGCGGCCAGTGATCACGCCCGGGTTGCAGCGTGCCCGCAGGCGCACTGCCATCGCCCGCGCCCGTGCTGCGGTCGAAACTGATTTTCGGTGTGCGGCCAAATTCACCCGTGACGACGACGAGCACACGCTTGCCCAAACCACGCGCGTAGATGTCTTCAATGAGTGCGGAGACGGCACGGTCATAGTTAGGCATGCGGAAGCGCAGCGCTTCGAACTGATGCTGATTCACCGCGTGATCGTCCCAGTTGTTGACGCGGCCGCACAACGGCCCGCTCAACTGGCTGGTGACGATTTCCACGCCGGACTCGACCAGGCGGCGCGCGAGCAGCAACTGCTGACCCCAGCGGTTGCGACCGTAGCGGTCCCGCGTGTGCGGCTCTTCTTTGCTGAGGTCAAAGGCATCGCGCGTCTTCGGATTGGTGAGCAGCGTCATGGCCTGGGTTTCAAATTCATCCAGCGCGCCAAGCTCGCCTTCGCGATCAAAGGCACGCTCCATTTTGTCCAGGCTCTTGCGCAACACGACGCGATCACTCAGGCGCCTTGTTTCCGCATCGTCCGAGAGGCCGATGTTGGGCACTTCAAAGTTAGGCCGGTTCGGATCATCGGTGACGGAGAAAGGGGAATAGGCATCACCCAGATATGCGGGGCCGTTGTACTCGAGCGGTGGATTCACGCCGACGTAGTTCGGCAGCGGGTTGGAGCGCTTGCCTTCTTTCGAGCGCAGGTAATTGGTCACCGCCATCCAGTCCGGCAGTTTCACCTTCGGCTTGTCGCGCACGTCGGGATCACCTGATAGCATCTGCATCGTGCCTGCCGGATGTCCGCCTGCCGCCTGATTCATCGAGCGCAGCACGGTGAACTTGTCCGCGATCTTCGCATTCATCGGCAGCAGTTCGGTGAAGTGCGTGCCGGGCACCTTGGTGGCGATGGTCTTGAACGGACCGCGATACTCGCTGCCGATGTCCGGCTTTGGATCATAAGTGTCCACATGAGACTGACCGCCCGGCAAAAACACCATGATCACCGCCGTGCGTTCGGCCTTTGGTTTCAGCGCATTTTCCGCGCGCAACTTGAGCAGTCCGGGCCAGCTGAGTGAGGCAAAACCGGTCAAGCCAACCTGCATGAATCCTCGTCGCGAGATGGGGCCGGCGCAGCGTACGTGTGATGGGGGCTTGATGATGGAGGACATGCGCTGAAAACTACGTCTGCAGGCCGCAGGATCTATCTTGCAACGGCCTGCCGCGCACCACACCGGCTCAGGCGATCAATTCCGGTATCACCCTGCCGTGATCGACGATGGGTGTCGGGCGGCCATTGAAGTCGTTGATCGTGACTTTGGCCGAGTCGATGCCGAGATGATGATAAATCGTCGCGAGAAAATCACCGGCACTGCAGGGTCGCTCGGTGACGTCCTCACCGCGTTTGTCCGTGGCACCGATGACCGCCCCGGTCCGGATGCCGCCGCCGGCCCAGATGTTTGAAAAGGCACGCGGCCAGTGATCGCGACCCGGCTGCAGCGTGCCCGCAGGTCCGCTGGCATCACCCGCCCCCGTGCTGCGGTCGAAAGTGATTCTGGGCGTGCGGCCAAACTCACCCGTGACCACCACCAGTACACGTTTGTCCAGCCCGCGGGCGTAGATGTCCTCAATCAGAGCCGAGACGGCGCGGTCGTAGTTGCCCATGCGGAAGCGCAGGGCTTCAAAGATGTGATGATCCACCGCGTGGTCATCCCAGACGTGCGTGCGACCGCACAGCGGCCCGCTCAACTGGCTGGTGATGATCTCCACGCCGGACTCCACCAGGCGCCGCGCGAGCAGCAGCTGCTGGCCCCAGCGGTTGCGACCGTAGCGGTCACGCGTTTGCGCGTCCTCTTTTTCGAGATCAAAGGCGTCGCGCGTCTGAGGGTTCGTCAAAAGCGCCATGGCCTGGGTTTCAAACTGATCCAGCGCGCCGAGCTCACCCTCGCGATCAAAAGCGCGCTCCATCCGGTCGAGGCTTTTACGCAGGGCGACGCGGTCGCTCAGGCGCTTCGTCTCCGCCTCGTCGGGAAGGCCGATGTTTGGCACCTCAAAGTTAGGCCGGTTTGGATCGTCACTCACTGAAAAGGGCGCATACGCATCACCGAGATACGCCGGGCCGCAGTAGGTGGAGTTGATCGGATTGATGCTGGCGTAGTTCGGCAGCTTGCTCGTGCGTTTCGAGTCCTTGCTGCGCAGGTAATGCGCCACGGACATCCAGTCCGGCAGGCGCGGGTTCGGCTTGTCTCGCGTGTCGGGATCACCTGAAAGCATCTGCATCGTGCCGGCCGGATGACCGCCCGCCGTCTGATTCATGGAGCGCAGCACGGTGAACTTGTCGGCGATCTTCGCCTGCATCGGCATCAGTTCGGTGAAATGAGTGCCGGGGATCCTAGTGGGGATCGTCTTGAACGGTCCGCGATATTCACTGCCGATGTCCGGCTTTGGATCGTAGGTGTCGAGGTGCGATTGCCCCCCGGGCAGAAACACCATGATCACCGCCGTCCGCTCGCTCTTTGGTTTCGCCGCATTCTCTGCGCGCAGCTTCAGCAATCCCGGCCAACTCATCGTCGCCAGCCCGGTCAGTCCAAACTCCATGAACCCGCGCCGTGACACCGGACCGGCGCAGCGAACCTGGGATGATGGTTGGATGATGGAAGACAAGCGCCGGAAACTACGGGAGCGAATGCTGCGCTTTATCGACAATCCACGCGATGCCAACGCATCACGCGTCCCCATGAGCCATGAAAAAGACGCGGGATAGCCGATTCGACAGTCGGCCTGATGAAGCTGTGCCGGGAAGTTTTTGGCGAAGGTGCCGGCGGATTACTTTGCACCAAACGCCGCGAGTTCTTTTCCGGCTCCATCCCAGACACGCAGCAGGCTGTCTTCTCCTCCGCCGATGATGGCGCTGCCGTTGGGTGTGCTGGCGGCGGCCTGCATGTAGTCGGGGAGTTTGGAGATGGCGCGGATTTCGGTGCCGTCATCGGTGACGATGCGGACGAGATTGTCGCCGGCGGAGGTGACGATTTGATTCGTGGCACCGATGAATTGCAGGGAGGTGACCTCTTTGGTCCAGCCTTCGATTTTCTTCTTTCGCTCGCCCATGATCATGTCCCAGGTGCTGACCACGCCGTCGGCACCGGCGGTGGCGAGCACGCGCCCATCGGCACGGAAGGCGATGCCCATGACGTGATGCGTGTGGCCTTCAAAAAGGTTCACCTGCTTGCCTGTGGCGATGTCCGTGACGCGTGCGATTTTGTCGGCACCACCGGAGGCGATCCGCTTGCCATCGGGCGAGAAATCAAGGCAGAGCACGGTGTCGCCATGGCGTTCCTTCCATGTCTGGGTCGCTTTCCCGGTCGCCACATCGAACAGGATGACATCGCCGGAGCGCGACAGTTCGCCGCCGCCGGTGGCGATCGTTTTACCATCGGGACTGAAGCGCACAGCGTTCACGCGATCGGCGAACACTTTTTGATCCGCCTCACCGCCGAGAGTGCGCTCGAGCACCCAGCGCGGTGTGGTGCCGGTTGAGAGTGTGACGGACTTGGAGGCGACAAAGGAACCGTCAGCCGTTGAGGTGAGCGTCATCGCTGGAGCCGCGCTGCCGGTGACCTGATCAATCGCCGCACCCGAGGCCACGGCCCAGACATTGAGCGAGTTGTCGTCGAACATCGCGGCGACGCGCAGGGCATCGGCGGAGAATGAGACGGCGATGGGTTTTGCCGTGGTTTTTGTTAGCGCGAGTTTTGCGGCGGCGAGATCGGCGGTGGCCTTGTCCTGCGTTTTTTTCGAGCCGGTGATTGCTGCATTGGCTGCGGCGATGAGCTTGGCGTTCTGCGCTTTTGAGTCGGTGATGCGCTTCACATCATCTTCGGCATCCTTCACGTTGCTGTCGGCTGCGGAGACTGCGGCGAGGGCGGATACTTCGGTCATGGCCGTTGTTTGCAGCTTCTCCTGGGCATTCTTGAGCTGCTTGGTCAGCGCGGCGTCCGGTTTGCCGCCCGGTGCCTTGGCGATGAGTACAGCGACTTCGTCCACGGCTTTTTGCGCCACCGCTTTGGCGTCCGTTGTCGGTTTCACGGCCTTTTGTTTTTCCGGCAGGATTTTCTTCATGGCCACGATGGCCTCCCTGGCCTTGCCAAGCAGAATGTCGAGCGCCTTGTCCTGGGCTTCGATGCGGGCGATCTCGGCTTTTTGAAAAGCCTGCTCAATGGTTTGCGCGGCGATGGTCCAGTCAAACTCCGCCATCATTTTGGTTGCCGCCACAGTGCCGCGCAGTTCGATGACGGGCTTGGCTGTCGAGGCATCCCAAACGCGCACGGAGCCATCCGAGCAACCCGTGGCCACCTGCTTGCCGTCGGCGGACATGGCGCTGCTCAGCACGGTGACTTTGCCTGCGGTTGAGATCTTTTTGAGCAGGGCTTCGTCCGCCGGTGCCGAGGTGACTTTTGCGGCAGTTGCCGCCGCTTTGCCGGGCTCCAGGCGCCAGATTTTCACCTCGCGAAAGCTGCCGCTGGCCAGGCGCGTGCCATCGGGACTGAAAGCCAGGGACTGCACCAAAGCGCGGTGCGCCGTGCCGGATTTTTCCCTGGCATCCGTGATCTGTGCGACGAACTGGCGAGTGGCCAGATCATAGACAAAGATCCGGTTGGATCGGCCGCAGGCGGCATAACGACCATCCTTCGTCATCGCCACGGTGTAGATCGGGTCCACGCTTGAGGAGAGCGCCTGCCAGGCAACCTGGCGCTCCTGCTGCACGGAGCTTTTGGCACCCTGATCGATCCAGAGTTTCAGCAGCGCGATCTCCGCAGGCTTCAGATTCACCGCGCCGGATTTGTTGTTACCCGGTGGCATCTCCATGTCATGCTGATGCAGCGAGGCCTGAACGACCAGGCTCTCCGCGCTCCTGCCCGGAACGATCGACGGTCCGGATTCACCGCCTTTTTTCATCATCTCGGGCGTCTCCATGTTGAGATCCGCCTTTGTTGTCGTCTTGTTGTGGCAGGAGATGCAGTTGGTCTTCAGGAAGGGATAGACGTCGCGAAAATAATCCAACTCGGCGGCCATGCAGGTCGTCGTGGTTGCCAAAATAGCGGCGAAGATCGAAGGATTTCTCATGAACTGGGGGAGGTTGCTGCTCAGACCTACGGGCCGAAACGGGCGTTCCAATCAGGAGATCGTTCGGCGGTCTTTTACCTGACCCGATAGAAACATTGACATTGGGGGAGCTGTTTCTACACTCGCCATCGAATTTCGGAAACCAACAGCACAAGGGACATGTGGAGGTCATCAGGCAATGAGGAACGACGAATTTGAAGAGCCAAAGCGCGGCAGCCCGCCGCTGCATTCGGAAAAAATCATGACGGACAGGAAGATTTTCTTTCTCGACCTGAAGGAAAACGAACGCGGTCGTGTGATCAAAATCACCGAGGATGTGAGGGGTCGGCGTGACACGATCATGCTGCCCCTGGAGGCCGCTGACGAGTTTCTCGATGCCCTGCAGCGCATTTTGGAAGCGGAGCGTGACATGCCTGAACACAGTGCCTGACCTTCAAGGAAGAGGAACTATTGGACACGGCGCGTCGGGTGCGGCACTCTCCGCCCGTTTCCCCCGGCTTCGGCCCTGTTTGTATTTGATTGCCTCATGACTGTTCAGTTTCTTCGACTGCTTGCCATCGCCACCGTTGTTCTCATCGCCTCCTGCGTTTCCACGAATCGCGAGCCGGTAGGGCCGATTCAATATTTGGAAGCCTTCCCGCCAGAAATCGTGCCGCACTCGGCGCTCTACAATCAGGACATGGAATCCTACTGGGACGGCGATGGTGTGGTGGGGCCGCCGAGCGTCATCCTCGATCTGAGCGACCAGAAAGCCTACTTCTACAAAGGCCCCACGCTCGCTGGTGTGTCAGCCCTGTCCACAGGCGACGAGAAGCACCGCACGCCACCCGGGAACTACAAAGTCAATCTCAAGGACCAGTGGCATAAATCCAATCTGTATGGCGACTTTGTGGATGCCACTGGCGCGGTGGTGGTGGCGAATATCGATATCACCAAGGACAAGCCGCCGGTGGGCGCGCGCTTTGAAGGCTCAAAGATGCATCACTTCATGCGCTTCACCATGACCGGGATTGGCATGCATGAGGGCTTCCTGCCGGGCTATCCCGCCAGTCACGGCTGTGTGCGCATGCCGTCACGCATGGCGGCGATCTTTTTCAACAATGTGGAAGTCGGCACACCCGTGATCGTCCGCCCCTGAAGCCATGAAGGAACTGCCGCTCGAAATCAGTGTGGATGACGTCAGTCACCTGCTCAGTCAGCCGGATGGAAAGCCGCGCATGGTCGACTGCCGCGAGCAGGACGAGTGGCAGGTCTGCCACATTGAGGGGGCTGATCTGGTGCCGCTTTCACAGTTTGGCGAGCTGGCGCCGCAGCGTTTTTCCGATGCCGGTCAGCATGTCATCATTTACTGCCATCACGGCATGAGGAGCCAGCGCGCGGCACTCTGGTTGCGTCAGCATGGTTTTCCGAATGTGCAGTCGATGCGCGGTGGCATTGATGCCTGGGCCGATCTGGTGGAGCCCGGGATGGCCAGATATTGAGCGGTTTTCCGCAGGAACGACATCTTGCGCGCCTGCCTGCTGCATGTATCGCCTGCCATGATTTTGACTCCTCCCGCCGCCGCCATCGGTTTCAAAGAATGGTCCTTTGTCTGTGACTCACTCACGCAGGGCGTGCAGACGCTCGTGCTGCGCAAGGGCGGCATTCACGAGGGACGCGGCGGGTTTGAGTGGAAGCACCGCGGCTTCCTCCTGTTTCCCACCTGGTTTCATCATCAGGCTGAAAAACTCCGCTGGGTGCCTGAAAAGGCGCAGCGTGCCTTCCCGCCGGAAGAAGAGCGCACCAGTGTCGACATCGATGGTTATGCCACGCTGGAGCAGGTCTGGAAGGTCACGGACTGGGACAGGGTTGAAGCCCTGAGATCAGAGCACATCTGGAATGACGACGTGGTGCGCGAGCGCTTCGTCTATGATGACGAAAGCTGCCTGCATATCGCCCTCGTGCGCGCCTACAAGCTGCCGCAGCGCTGGTCCTTCCCTTATTCAAAAAGCTACGGCGGCTGCCGTTCCTGGGTGACACTGCCTGAGGAGGGCCTGACTCTGCTGGATGGAGCCACCCCCGCGCTCAGTGATGCCGCCTGGCAGGAAAGTGCCGCACGACTGCACGCGATCCTGGGCCCGGTTTGAGGCGCGGTCTGTGGCGGCGGGATTCCGCCGCCGTCCAAAGCCTGACGTGTGCGCGGGATGAAGATCAGATGGTGATCTTGCGATTGCGCGCCGTGATGGGCCAGCGGGTCGTGGCACTGCCGTTTTCAATGACGACCGCCTCACCATGCATCGACACCGTGGGGCACACGTGACGCGGGATGCCATGCAGCGCCTGACCGATGAGGAACTCGTGCGCACGCTCAGTCTCCAGCACGAGATGTTCTTCACTCTGCATCAGCGGTGTGGCATCAGGCAGCTCTTCGAAACGGACTCGCGGATGCGGATTCTCCGGTGCCACGGACTTGTGGCCAAGATCGAGGGTGATCCGGTTTTTACCCGGCTTGCTGATCACACGCGCCAGCAGGACCGCGGCTGGCAGGAATGGCAGGTCAGGGAGAGTATCGCCATAGCCAAAGTCCCACAGTACCGTCGTGCCCGGACTGCAAATGCGGTCCGTCTGCGCCGCGTGAATGCCAAAGGTGGGCGAGCCGCCGGCGACGAGTTCCTTCACGATCACACCTTCACCTTCCAGCCGTTTTCTAAAAGCCAGGATCGGCGCAAAAGCTTCTTCACAGCGCTGCCGGCGCACCTCCAGCTCCGGATTGTGAATGTGCCCATCGTAGGCATGCAGACCACGGAAGAGCAGGCGCGGGGTGTCCTTGATCACATGCACAAAGAAATTGGCAGCCTCTCCGGGCACGATGCCGGTGCGGCTCATGCCGCAGTCGAGTTCGAGAAAGACTCCCAGGTTCACATTATGCTGCTGCGCGGCAGAGGCCAGGGTGCGGATGGTCGCCTCGTCATCGGCGATGCTGGAGAACTGCGTCTGCGGGTACTTCAGCGCCAGCTCGGCAAGGCGGTGCCCATTGGGGCCCACGCATGGCATGGCCAGCATCACATCCGGCGCGCCACCCATCGCGCACATTTCCACCTCGGCGATGGTGGAGCATTTGAACTTGGTGATTCCCAGCTCGACCTGGCGCTCGATGAGCGGCAGCAGCTTGTGTGTCTTCACATGCGGACGCAGCCGCCCGGCCCCGCCGGCGATCTCGATCATCAGCTTCAAATTGTGCTCGATCCGCTCACGATAGAGCAGCAGGGCAGGGGAGGCGATTTCGCTTTCGTTTTCGATGTGGAACCAGGCGTGTGCGAACATGTGAAGATTTGGGTGGGAAGATGAACGCAGATGCAAGAGCGTCTGCCGCCATCGGCAAGCGTTTGTTTATCGCCTATTGTGACGGCTTTCTGTCCGCCCACCGGCGTGTGCGGTGGTGCCGGTATGCGAACAGCAGGGTCAGATAGGCGCGCACCGCCGTTTCAGAAACGAGCCAGCCCCACCACGACCGGCCAAACTGATAGGTCACCGTGTCGTGCATCACACAGCCGGAACCTTCCGGCTCAAAGCGGTGCTCGTGCACGAACAGGCGGAACGGCCCCTCGATGATCTCATCCACCAGCAGATGAGGCGGCTGCACGGTGCGCCAGCGGCAGGTCCAGTGCATGGGGATGATCCACCAGTCGCGGCAGTGCAATTCAATGAGCCGGCCCTCCTGCGCCGGGCCATCGGTCTTCAGGCTCACCAGCTTCAGGGTGGGCGGCATCACTTCCGTCAGATTGTGTGGATCACTGTGAAAGGAGAACATGCGCTCAGCGCTTGCCGTCAGAGCGGTGCTGGTGTGAAAGGTGCTGGCCATGGCGTGTCAAAACTGTCCCGACTGCAGCAGCACCAGCGTGCAGGCCTGCTCGGCGCAGATCCCCGCCGCCTGCAGCTTCGCGGCGAGTTCAGCATTCTCTGTACCGGGGTTAAAGATCACGCGGCGCGGTTTCAGACTCACCAACTTGTCCGCCAATCCCGCCGAGATGGCCGGACCCACATACAGCGTCACGGTATCCACCGCGCCTTGGATCCCGGACAGATCCGCCACCACCGGCACGCCAGCGATCTCTGCCAGCTTCGGGTGCACCGGCACCACCTCGTGCCCATGAAGTTGCAGGAGCATCTGTGCCTGGTGCGCGTAGCGGTCAGGCTTGTCGCTCGCCCCGACAAGGACGACCCGCTGGGAGGTGGGTGGTTTCATGATGGATCGAGATCGTCGTTGTCGAGATGGAAATGATGCAGCAGGCGGTGCGCCATCGGGGTCAGCACGATGCCGGTCACCGAAATGAAAACC
>CAJCCF010000759.1 GCA_903960845.1 uncultured Verrucomicrobiota bacterium
CCAGCCGCTGAAGCTGTCGAAGTGGTGCTCACACCGGATGCTGGTGTGTTTGATGGCCGCTACATCAACAACGCGTGGCTTCAGGAGGCTCCCGATCCAATCACCAAGCTGACATGGGACAACGCCGCCTGGATTGGCAGCGTGACCTTCCGTGGTCTTGGTTTGAAAAATGGTCAGCTGGTTAAAATCACCGTTGGTGACCGCAGCCTGACTCTTCCGGCGATCGAGGCTCCCGGGCACGTCTCCCATTCAATTACGATCCCGCTCGGCTATGGCCAGAAGAATCTTGGCTTCATCGGTTCCGACTCCAAAGGGCAGGGGCGCGGTTTCAATGCCTACCCGCTGCGCAAAAGTGCTTCCGAGTTTGTTCTGACCGGCGCCAAACTGGAGGTGCTTTCCGACACTTACGAACTGGCGATCACGCAGGACCAAAACACCATGGAAGGCCGCGCGATTTACCGCGAAGCCACGCTCGATACCTTCAACAAAACGCCTGACTTCGTGGTGAAGACAGGCATGGACTCGCACATCCCGCAGACCATTTCCTTCTACAAAGGTCAGGTCGGCAAAAAGAGCGAGACCAATCCAGACGGTTTTGATTACGAGAAGCAGCACCAGTGGGGCATGTCCATCGACCTCAGCAAGTGCATTGGTTGCACCGCCTGCGTCGTTGCCTGCCAGAGCGAAAACAACATCCCGGTTGTTGGCAAGGATCAGGTCGTCAAAGGCCGTCTGATGCAGTGGATCCGCATGGATCGCTACTTCGCCACCAATGAATGGGGTGCAGGCAAGGCCAAGTCCGACGACGTCGATATCGACCCGACGCCTGAGCAACTCGAAAACGCCGAGATGGTGCAGCAGCCTGTTGCCTGCCAGCAGTGCGAGTCCGCCCCGTGCGAAACCGTCTGCCCCGTGAATGCCACCGTGCATACCACCGAAGGCCTCAACGCGATGTCTTACAATCGCTGCATCGGCACCCGCTACTGCGCCAACAACTGTCCCTACACCGCCCGTCGTTTCAACTGGTTCGACTACAACAAGCGTCCGCTTGATGAGCTTTACATGGGGCCGCTTTCCACGGCTGAGAAGACTGGCATGAGAGAGTCCGTGCAGCTTCAGAAGAATCCGAATGTCACGGTCCGTATGCGCGGCGTGATCGAGAAGTGCACCTACTGCGTGCAGCGTCTCGAAGCCGGGAAGATCCTGCAAAAGCAGAAGCAGCGTGATTCGAAGAATTTCCGCGTGCCCACCGACAGCATCAAGGTTGCCTGCCAGCAGGCCTGTCCCGCTGAGGCCATTGTCTTTGGTGACATCGCGGATGAGAAGAGCAGCGTGGTTCAAGCCAAGGCCTCGCCCCGCAATTACGAACTCCTCAAATACATCGGCACACGCCCGCGCACGAGCTATCTCGCCCGTCTGCGCAACCCTAATCCTGCCATGCCCGGCGCTGAGAAGATCGCCGCCTGGAGTGCCCACCAAATTTAATCCGGACTCATGGAAGCCAAGACCATCGCGCCACATTCAGAAGCTCACACGGGTGCCCCGCGCATCCTGGACCGCGAGCCTCTCGTCCTTCACCATCGCTCCTACGCCTGGATCACGAACCGCATCTGCGGGATCGTCGAGAACAAGCAACCACTGCTTTGGTGGCTGCTCATGGTTCCTTCCGTCGTCCTGAC
>CAJCCF010000760.1 GCA_903960845.1 uncultured Verrucomicrobiota bacterium
AGGCGGCAACCCAGGCCTGATAATGCAGAGGCATGGAATCGACCAAGGTGCCGTCGCAGTCGAAAATGAAGCCGCGGAATGGATGATCGGGGATGATAAGCATGGTAAAGGGCAGAAAGTAGGAAGCGAAAAGCCGGAAAACAAGTGATCGCTCAGAATGCTCGCTTCGCGCTTTCCACTTTCCGAGGGGCGTTTACTCCGCTAGAAGCGGAGTCAATGCTATGAAGAATCTCCCAACCGCGTTTCAACGCAACGTGCTTTGGACCGCAGTGACAGCACTGTCACTGACGATCATCGGAACACTTGCCATCGGTTTTGTCTACCTTGGCACGCAGGTGATGGGCTACTTGCAGCCCATTTTGGTCCCCTTTGCGGTGGCTGGTGTGCTGGCTTATTTGCTTGAGCCTGGTGTCTCATGGCTGGAGAGACTCGGACTGAAAAGGCAGCCATCAGTGTTGCTGGTATTTCTAATTTTCAGCCTGGTTCTCGGCAGCCTGGTGTGCTGGATTGCTCCGAAAATCAGTGAACAGACGGCAAACCTTGCAAAAAAAGTCCCTGGCTACACACTCAAAGCGCGCACTGCGGTTCTGAATTTCGCAACCCGGGTTGAACAGGACTATGGCATCCCCCTTCCGCACGAACCTGCAATACCAGAACCACTGGTGGGTGACCTGGAAAAAACTGCCACACCATCCTCCGGTAAAACCGTTGAACCGCTGGATGCCTTTGATTTGGATCTCAAGGCACTTCTCTCGGGAGACTGGGTGACAACCACACTGCCCACGGTGCTCAGAAATACTGGCAAATTCATCAGCTCGAGTGTTGGTGGTTTTCTGGGTGTTTTCGGTTTTCTTCTAAGCCTGGTCATCGTTCCGCTCTACCTGTATTACTTCCTGATCGAGAGCGCAAAAATCAAGGAGCAGTGGTCGGACTATCTGCCGCTTCGGGCCAGTGATTTCAAGGATGAGGTCGTCTCATGCCTGACGGAGATCAACAGCTACCTGATCGCCTTCTTCCGTGGACAATTATTTGTTAGCGTGATCAACGGCCTGGCCACGGGCGCGGGATTGATGATCATCGGTCTGGATTTCGGCCTGCTGATTGGCCTGGCCTTGTGTGTTGCAGGCATCATCCCCTATCTGGGCATCGCTCTTTGCTGGATTCCTGCGGCCCTGATCGGAGCAGTTCAGGGCGGCAGCGCCCTGCTTCCGGGCGATCCATGGTGGGCGCTGCCACTGGCGGTTACGGTCATTTTTGCGTTGGTTCAGCAAATCGACAGCCTTTTCATCACCCCTCGCATCGTCGGCGAGGCAGTGGGACTGCATCCGATGACGATCATTGCCAGCGTGCTCGTATGGGCCTTGCTTCTTGGAGGCATGCTCGGGGCAATCCTGGCAGTTCCAATGACAGCAAGCGTGAAGGTGCTCTTTCAGCGATATATTTGGCGGGCACGCATTGCCCCCAAACAGTGGGTGGATCACGAAACACCGAATAAAACAAGCGTGCAGCGCATTTTCACCAACGGAGACGTGCGCCGGTTTTGAAGGTGCGGTTAACATCCCCAATATCGGCACCAACATTCAAATCGAGTTGTGGCAAGACACGGAAGTAACCGCCGAAATCGAATGTTTTGCTGTCGTAGTCACTTGTGCTGCTGACCGTGACTCCAGCCTGAAGTTCCAACCAGTCCA
>CAJCCF010000761.1 GCA_903960845.1 uncultured Verrucomicrobiota bacterium
CGCCGGGGGAACTCGCGCTCCACTGCAGTTCATGGTGACTCATTTCAATACCCAGCGCTTGGTGCGCATGGAACTGCGACCGGACGGCGGAACCTACAAGGCGACGGAGAATGAGTTTCTCAAGCTCCACAATCCGGATATCCACCTAACCGACGTTATGGAAGACCCGCGGGATGGTTCGCTACTGCTGATCGATACCGGTGGCTGGTTCCGCATTGGTTGTCCCAGCAGTTTGATGGCTAAGTCAGACCTGCTTGGCGCAGTGTACCGGATCAAGTCAAAGAACTCCACCGCATCTGCTCACATTTCACTGGTCTCGTTACCAGCGACGGATTTGAAAGCTCGGATCGCTCACCTTCAATCCTCTGACGCTCAGTTGAGAAGGCGTGCCCTTGAATGGATCAACGGGAATGGAGGTCCTGAACAAATCACCGCCGAAGATGAAGCAGCCATTGTCACTGCATTGCGGGCGATGATGTCGCAGGAACTTGATCCAGCGACTGAGCACTGCCTGCTTTTGGCTGCCCACAAGTTTACTTTTGTCACGCTGGCAGATGTGCAAAAGGAAACTCAGCCGGATGCCCTGCGGCGAATGCTGGTCAGTTACGTTCCTGACGAGTCTGGTTCTTTGAATCTCAGCATGGGGGTTGCTGCCAGGCATCTGGATTCGGCCAATGCGGCTCTTTCCCGGGTGGCTTTGGATATTGTCACCAAGCATCAGGATGCGGATTCGTGGATCACCCCCAATCTGGTGAAATGGCTGGATGATTCATCCATTTCGACGGCTCGTCTGAAGGCTCTGCAAGGATACTGCACCGCGCTCATTGCGAAGCCAGAGACACAGAAACTGGTTACCGCGATGCTTCAGCACGCTTCGGTGGCCGTGAGAAGCACCGCTTTAAGTATTCTCGCAGAACAAACCGGCGGCGTCTCCAATGATGCGTGGATCACCTCTCTGGAAGGTAAACTGAAGGAGGGAAAGGATGGATTATCGCTGGTGCTGGATGCGGTCAAGAAGCTCAAAAGTGATCGTTTTGACTCAGCTCTTCAGACGTTGGCAACTGATGCCAAACGCCCGTTGGCCATACGCCTCAAGGCAATTGATTCAGCGGAAAGTGTGAAACTTACCGGTGACACTTTTGCCATGGTGAAAGGTGTGCTTGTGGATTCCGCCTCATCAGCGTCCGCTAAAATTCAGGCGGCCGGCATGATTGCCGCGGCTCCATTGAAAAAGGAGCAGTCCATTGAGATAGCTCCGCTATTTTCCACGCTTGGCCCGGTGGAATTGAAAACACTGTTGTCTCTGGTCCGGCGTTCGAAAGATGTTGATGTCGGTCGTGCCATTGCCGCCGGGATTGCGAAGAATCCAGTCATCGCCAGTCAGCAGGAAAGCCACTACCGCACAGCGTTCAGCGATCTGCCGCCTGATATCTTTGAGTCGATCATTCATCCCGCCTATGAAAAGGCTGGCGTGGCAAGCGAAGCGAAGAAGCGGCAATTGGCCCCGCTGGCTGACAAGGCAGCGACTAAAGGTGATGCCAAGGCCGGTCATGCCGGTTTTGCATCAGGCAAAGGAACCTGCATGGCTTGTCACAAAATTGGTGAGGTCGGCCGGGCCATTGGTCCTGACCTCAGCAAGATTGGCGCGATCCGTACGGAGCGTGATCTTTTGGAAAGCATCCTTTTCCCGAGCAACACGCTGGCGCGCGACTATGAGGCCCATATTCTCGAAACCAGTGATGGTCAGTCAACGATGGGGGTGATCAAAAGCCACACAGCCGAAGGCTTGCTGGTTGTGGACATCGCCGGTCAGGAGAAGACATTGCCCCACACGCAGATCATTGGTGACACGACTCTTCCAACCAGCCTGATGCCCATGGGTCTGGATCAAACCATGCCTGAAAAAGACCTGCTCGACCTCGTGGCTTATTTACGGAGCTTGCGGTGAACGGCGACCTTGAAGGCACCGCCTGCACCATCGCTATCCATGATTTGATCGTTTGAAGCGCTGACTCGTGAGGCGATGAATTCAGCCTGCGTTTGAAAGCATGTTTCCTGCCATCCGAGTGATTGAGCCCATGCGCGGTAATCCGTGAAATTGATGTCTGCGGTGATGTCCTGCCTGCCGATGTTCTGGTAGATGGCGTGCCCCTCAAGCCGCTGATGCATCAGGTAGGCGCGCAGAGTGCCATGAGGGCGGCGGTCATAGAGGGCAGGGAAGACATCGCCATAATCGATGGTAAGCATCGAACCCTGCTGCCATGCCGGAGCCCAGCCGCGCAGCCAGTCACGCACGGTTGCATGGATCTCGCAGCGTTGCTGCACGTGCTTCGGGGCTTGTTCAAGAGCTGAGAAATCTGAATCTGGAGCAATGGGCTGAAGTGACTCACGGGCGTTGCCATCCGGGAAGTCCACAAAGACCTCATGCCACTTGCCTTCATGCCATTGAAAAAGCAGGACGGGAAAGGCATCGAGCAGTTCATTGTGATAGATGAAGGCGCGGCCACCGCAGGCATTCAACGCCTGCTGCAAGTCATCATGCCAGCACACGGACTTGCCCAGGCTTTGTTTTTGCAGGCCGCGCAAACTCTCTGATGTCTCGACGATGTGCCACTGAAAGCCCCGTCGCCGCCACCACCCCAGTGATTGCCGGACTGTTGCCATCAACATGCCATTGCCGGCACCCACTTCAATGATGTGGCGAACTTCAGGCATCACGCGTGCCTCGTCTTTGATCCATGCCGCGATGGCCTGCCCGAGCAGGGGTGAAAGCGTGGCCGTGGTGGAGAAATCACCGCGTGCTCCGATGGTTTGGATGCGCCGTGCATAGTAGCCGCGCTGCGGATCATGCAGTGCGCGGGCCATGAAAGACGAGAAGGGTTCGGGCATGGAAAGATCGGATTCTGGCGGCTGCTGACAGATAGGCAACAGATGATCCAGAATCCACGATTGACTCAGGCGCTGCGTTTCGTTCATGCTCAAACACAGCCATGACCTCACGCCGATCCTTCCTTTCATCCGCCACTGCAGCTTCCTTCTCTTTGTCCGCCCTGCCTGTCATCGGGGCGAATGGAAAGAAATTCCGCACGGCATTGATCGGCTCAGGCTGGTGGGGAATGAACATCCTGCGTGAGGCGATGGCTTCCGGTCGCATCAAGGTGGTGGCGCTGTGTGATGTGGATGAAAACGTGCTGGCGAACAGCATCGAGGATGTGAAATCCGACAGCGGTGATGAGGCCAAGGGTTACAAGGATTATCGCGAACTGCTGGCCAGGGAAAAACCCGAAATCATCATCATCGCCACTCCGGATCACTGGCATGCATTGCAACCCATCGCCTCCTGCAAGGCTGGAGCGCATGTGTTTGTCGAGAAACCCACAGGCCACACGGTGAATGAAAGTCGCGCGATGGTGAGAGCCGCCAAAGAATCAGGCGTCGTGGTGCAGGTGGGATTGCACCGCCGGATCGGGCCACATCACGTGGCGGCAATGGATTTCCTGAAATCGGGCAAAGTTGGGAAGGTTGGCATGGTGCGCTGCTTTGCTCACAGCAAAGGTGGCCCGGAAGTGCCGAAACCAAACAGCAAGGCACCTGAAGGCATGGACTGGAACATGTGGTGTGGTCCGGCTCCCGTGCGTCCGTTTAACTCGAAGATGCATCCCGGGGGATGGAGAAATTTTCTCGACTATGCAAACGGCACCATGGGCGACTGGGGCGTGCACTGGCTCGATCAGGTGCTGTGGTGGAGCGGAGAAAAAGGACCCAAGCGTGTCTTTTGTACTGGTGGCCGCCCGATCTTCGGCAAGGCCGTGCTCAGCGACAAGGAGCAGACAACCGATGCGCCAGACCATCAGGTGGCCACGTTTGAGTTCGAGCAGTTCACCGCGATTTGGGAACACCGCAAGTTCGCCGGGAATAACAACGAGAAACATGGCATCGGCGCCTATTTTTATGGAGAGAAAGGCGTGCTGCACATTGGCTGGCGCGATGGTTGGACATTCTATCCCGCTGACCCGAAAGGCCAGATCGTGCATGGTGATCACCAATTGCAGGAGCCTGACGGGCACAACATTGCCCTGCTGTGGGCTGACTTCATCAAGGCCATCGAAACCGGTAGTAAACCAGTGGCTGACATCGAAAGCGCGCATCGCTCAAGCTGCCTCCCCATGCTGGGAATGCTGAGCTGGAAAGCTGGTCGCAGCATTCAGTGGGATGCCGAGAAGGAGGCCATCATCGGGGACGAAGAAGCGAGCAAACTGCTCAGCCGCGAATATCGTGCCCCCTGGTCGTATCCAGTCTGATCGCGCACGAAGTTTCCCGTGCTAGGTCTTGTGTGCGAGACGGTGGGAAAAGAAAATTCGGGCGCTTTCGGAGACACCGTAGGAGCTCTCCTCCTGACTGAGTTCATCCGTCTGGATTCGGAGATCGGCGAGTGCCTTGTAAAGTGGGCTGCGCTCCTGGATGAGACGTTGCAGTTTCAATTGCGGAGGTTCTTCACCGCGCAGGAGCGGTCGATCATTGCTGGCGGCAGTTCGGCGTGCGAGCAATTCGGTGCTGGCTTCCAGCCAGGTGATGAAGCCAAGATGCCTGAGCAGTGGTGCATTGACCGGTTGGGTAACGATGCCGCCGCCGGTGGCAATGACGGTATGCTTGCGACCTAACAATTGGCGAAGGACAGCAGACTCGCGCTGACGAAATCCTGCCTCGCCTTCCTTGGTGAAGATTTCTGGAATCGTGCAACCAGCCTGGTCAGCAATCATGTGATCGGTATCCACGAATTGAAAATTGAGCATGTGAGCTGTGATCCGCCCGACGGTGGACTTACCGCTGCCCATAAGCCCGATGAGGATGACGTTTTCCCCGCGGTGCAGAGGTTTCTCTCCTGAATCAATCACGAGTTGGAGGATCGAAGAGGCGAGCATCGGATCATCGCGCAGTGCCGTGAAATAATCGGGATAGCGTGGTGCCCAGCCTGTGGCTCGCAGTTTGGCATTGGAGACACGCTTGTGGGTCCAGCCTCTCTTGCGGGCAGAATCAGGTGGCTTGATGCCCGGGACAGGCAGATTGAAAAGCGGTGCAAGCCTTTCCAAGCAGGCCCGCTGGGTCATGTCTGCATCATCGACAACGTTGTAAATCCCCGCGAGTTTCTGTGTGACAAGATGCACGAGAGCTGAAGCAGCATCATCAGCATGGATTTGATTGAGCAGTCGTCCCTCGGGCGCACCTTCGTTGATTTCGATACCGCTATTGCCTTCCAGCAGATTCTTCAAAACAAAGGAACGCCCCGAACCGTAGATGCCCGAGAGACGGGCGACACTGCCCTGATATGTGAGCGCAATTTCTTCAGCCTCACGAAGCAGGCGGCCGGTCTCCTTGTCCGGATTGGCGGCACTGGTTTCATCCACCACGCTGCCATCGGTTTGAGGATAGACACTTGTGCTGCTGACAAACAGTGGTCGGGCTTCCGGATAGGCCGCGCGCAGATGGCACATGCCATCCACATAAACAGCCCGGTACATCTCTGCGCCGCCTTTGCTGGAACTGGCGCAGTGAATGAATGAATCAACAGGGCCAGTTTGTGAGCGCAATAATGCCACGGAGGCTTCGGAAGAGACATCGCATGCCAGCGCCTGCCATGGTTTTGTCGAGGAGAGTCGTTCGGCGGAATGATGCGAGTGAGTGATGCCAATGACCTCATGCCCGGCCAGGTGAAAAAGATCCGCAGCCCGTTCACCGACGAAACCACAACCAATAAGGAGAACCTTCATGATGGGCGGTTGGTCTTGTAGTGGGCAAGCAGACCATTAACGACGCCGCGCACATAATCCTCAATGGCGCTGGTGGTGAGCTTGCCGCCCATCAAAGTTCGTCCGAGATAATGCCCGGCCAACAGCCGCCGGTAAGTCAGCTCATGGTTCATGACATAGGGTTCCAGATAGACGACAGGACATTCGTAAAGTCGATTGGCCAGCAGGTTCCGTGCATAAACATACGGATTCGTTCCGACATGCCGCGCATTGGGTCTGGTGTAAACATAGGCGGGCAGTGCAGTGATGCGGGCCATGCTTTCCGCCACGGCGGTAGCCAGGGGAAGCTCCTCCTCATGCACCCGGCCAAACAAGCGGGCCAGCATCTGATATCGCACATCCTGCTGCGCCAACTCCACCGGAGCGTAACAGCCATTGATCATCACATGCAGGTGATTTTGCGGCGAGAACTGAGGTGATGTGGCATCGCCCCATGATTCGGCATTGAAGTGGAGACACAACACCAGGTCCGGTTTGATCTGCTGATTGATGCGTTCGGCTCGCGCGTGAATCTCACTCACGCGATAAAACAATTTTTCCGTCTGCCATTGAATGGTGATGAGTTTTGCATCGCCCGTCAGGTCTTTGTAGCTGGCCGCAGGTGTCGGAAAACCTGCTTCTTTGAGTGCTGCCAATGCTTCACTTTCAAAATCTGCCGGCCGTTTGACCGTGACAGGTTCCGTGTTTTCCCTCACGAGACTGACCACGGCTCCGAGTTTGAGAAGCCGCTCCTTGAGCACCTTGGCCGTTAGCAGGGAAAGATCGCCCTCCCGAATGAATTCGTCCTGTTTGAAGCTGAGATAGCGCTCCTCCATGACGGACCACGGCCCGCCGATATGGCCGGGATCAATCGCGATGTGCAGATCGCTCAGCGGAGGTCTGTCGTTGAGCGGGGCCAAGTCACGGGCTCGCCTCCACCAAGCTTTGCCAGCAGTGGCGGCCGGCCCTTTCGATTCGCGAAAAGGAATTTTCAAGTTGGGCTTGCTGCTGTTTCCCGTCGGCACTTCGAGGGAATCCGGCGTGATTCGAAAGGGTGGAGGCAACCCGTTCTGCTCGGAATAAATTTGCTGCCAGGCTTTCTCAAACTCCTCCTTCGACATTGTTTTCGCGAATGCTTCCAATTTGGACCAATCCGGTACCGAGCCCAAAGGACTGACTCGATCCAGATGCGTGACGTCAGTGCTTGCGGATGCAACTGCTTGATTCGAGGCAGGAGCAATGGCGGCAGGCGTGACCGGGGAAGGGGGCTCTTGAGCCTGTGTACTCAGACTCAACCCGAGCACGCAAGCCCACCGCCCCCAGCAGATGAGGAAATGAAACTTCATGGGCTGAGACTAGGGTACACCAATCAAATGGCAAGACTTCGCGTGCAGTCTGAACCCTTTCCTTCGGTTCAGGCTTCAAGATTGAAATCTTGCCCCTTCGACAACTGATCGAGGGCACGCCGATAAGGGCTGGGCATGGCAACCCCTCCCAGTTCATCCATGCGAATGAGGCGGTGGTTCGCCGGCCATGATTGCGGGGCTGCATACGGCCATTCATGCACCCAAAGAGTGACTTTGTAGCGGGTGATGCTGTAGCTGCTCTTCATGAGCACTGCAGGAGGCTCTTGATGCATGGATTGAGGCAGCGAGGGCAGTTTCCAAAGTCCCGTGCGGCGACTGCCTGTTTCTTGTTCAAGCAGGATGCTGTCATCAGTGCGGTGAAAAAACACGCGCTCAGTGACTGGAGTGATTGTCGGTCGCGCGGACTTCACTGGCAGCATTCCGGGGTCTGTGGCACGGCAGTGTGACTTGACCGGACATTCGCTGCATGCAGGTCTGGCGGGTTTGCACAGGGATTGGCCTAACTCCATGAGGGCCGAGTTGAAAGCTCGGGGGTCATCGGTTGCTCTGACAAGTTCACGGGCACGCTCCCAAAGGCGCTTAGTTCCAAGAGTGGAGTCGATGGGAGTTGTGTCATTATCGAGTCGGGAAAGGACACGCGCGACATTGCCATCAACAATGGGCTCGGCCAGCCCGAAAGCGAAACTGCTGACGGCTCCGGCAGTGTAAGGACCAATGCCTGGCAAATGACGGATTGTCTCAGGATCAGCAGGAAATTGGCCGCCATGATCACGGACGACGGCCTGGGCAAGTTTGTGCAAATTCCGTGCACGACGATAGTAACCGAGACCTTCCCATGCATTCAAGACATCGGTTTCACTTGCTGCCGCGAGAGTGACAAAATCGGGGAAGCGTGCAAGCCATCGCGTGTAGTAGCCACGCTCCAATACCGTGGCGATCTGTGTCTGCTGGAGCATGATCTCCGAAATCAAAATGGCATACGGGTCGCGAGTGCGCCGCCAAGGGTAATCGCGCCCGCCATGCTGAAACCAGGTAACGAGGGATGTTGCGAGGGAGGCGGCGGACACGAGATGGAAGCCTGATCAATCCCGGCAGGGAAAGTTATCGGGTGGAGACAGCCTTGGTGCCGTCACGTTTGAGCAGACTCTCCAAACTTTCATCGGGTGGGACTCCCTTTTTGATAGCCTGCTCGTACTCGGTTCTGGCTTTGTCCCATTGTGGAGGATTTCCCGTGGCATAGAGGACGGCCAGGTTGAAGTGCGCTTCACCGTAACTTGGATCAATGGAGAGCGCAGCCCGAAACTCCCGCTCAGCCCGGTCCAGAAAGTTTAATTTCGTGGCAATGATGCCGAGGTAGTGACGACTGCGGGCGTTTTTAGGATTATTGGTGAGGTTTTTCTCAAAGAACGACATCGCATCATTCCAGCGATCCTGTTTGAAGTAAGTGACCCCGAGATGGAATGATGCCATCTCGTTTTTTGGGTCGTAGATGAGGCACTTTTTCAAGGCGGCTTCGGCCTCAGGGTAATTCTTCTCCCGTTCACTTGAATATCCCAGGCCAACGAGGGCGGTGGTGTTTTTTGGGTCAATTTCGAGAGCCTCTTTGTAGAGCGTGGAAGCATCACTGAAACGCTGCGCACTAAAGGCTTCATTGGCCTTGCCAAGAAGAGCATCCACTGAATCAGCAGGTTTTGGGGATTCAGGTTTTGAGGCTCGTGCGATGAGGGTTCCCTGAATGCCATTGTTGCCGAGCATTTCACGAACAGCTGGATCGGTGAAAATTTTCTCTTCATCGGCCGTGAGAGTGAGCCTGTCGTTTTTCAATTCCGAAAGCTGGGCAAGCAAATTTGGGGAGATGCCCTCCATTTTTTGCAGTTCGCTGATCACGAGATTTTTAGCCTGCTGCTGGCGATACTGGGCGCTGAGTTGGCGCATGACAATCTCGCGCAATGTGGCGTTTTCCTGGGCTAGTTCCGGTGACATTCCCGGCTTCGCTTCCTGAAGAGTCTTCAGCTGAAGCACCAGTTCAGCCATTTTCTTCTGATAGTGCCCGCTTTGCTCGCGCAGCGTGGCCAGTTCTCCCTGAAATGTGGTGACCTGACTGCGCAGGCTGGCGATTTCCTGATCTTTGCGGGCTGCGTCAGTCTTCAAGGTCACAATCTGCTTTTCAGCGGCTTCATACTCTGCTTTTCGGCGATCCGTTTCATCGGCCAGTTTCTTCAGCTCGTCCGGGGACATCTTGGTTTTATCCTTTTTAAGGGCTTCGATCTCAGCCTTCATGCCCAAAGACTGCGCACTCAGCGCATCACGCTCCTTGGATATCTTTGTGATATCCTCGCCCGCCATTTTTGCTGCATCA
This sequence comes from uncultured Verrucomicrobiota bacterium, assembly GCA_903960845.1. Classification (GTDB taxonomy): domain Bacteria; phylum Verrucomicrobiota; class Verrucomicrobiia; order Verrucomicrobiales; family Verrucomicrobiaceae; genus Prosthecobacter. Next base: position 9,513 of record CAJCCF010000761.1, read on the forward strand.
CGCTCCTTGATTGCTGCATCGCGCTCGTTCATGAACTTGTTGCGCTCTTGCTCGATCTCGGTGATGCGCGCAAAGGCTTCGGCCAGTTTTTGAGTTGAGTCCTTGGAGCCGTTTTCTGCTGCGGCGAGCCGCTGGGTGACTTTTTTATATTCCACCTCAATGCCGATTTTCTCTTTGGTTAGAACATCAAGCTGCTGCTGAGTGGCCCTGCCTGCGGCAACTTCAAGTTTCATGGCCTGCATGGACTCTTCCAGTCTGGCTGTTTTTGATTCCAACGCCTGCTTGTCTGTGCGGGCCGCAGTGATCTCGCCAGAAGCCCATTGATACCATTGCTGCCACTTCCCCAAGTCCACCTGGATCTGGTTATTTTGAGATTCGAGCTGCGTTATGCGCTGGCGGTAGCCCTGTTCCCATTGGGACAGTGTTTCATTCAGACTTGGCAATGAACCCGTAGCGCCAGCGACAAGCGGTGAGGCGGTTGCGTCAGGATTTGCTGTCGGGGCAGGCGAGCCAGCCATGATGGCGGGACTGGCTTCAGAGGCCGCTGGCGCCGGTGTTTGTGCCGCTGCAGCAACTGCTTGCTCAGGTGCTGGCTGAGATAGTTTGGCCTGGATGCGTGCAATGGCTTGTTGGGTGAGTCCACGGCGATTGCCCAGCATGCCTGGCTGCCATTTGGGATTGGATTGCGCCACTCCGTCGAATATCTGCTGCATCTTCTCATAGAGTGAGAGTGAGCCGGCTAGATTGCCCTCGGCCTCGAGTTTTTCCGCATCATTCTTTAACAGATAACCACGGAAAAACTGTTCGGAGGCATCATCCGCAGAAATGGTCTGCGCATGATTAGGCGCAATCATAATGACTGTGGCGGCGGCCAGAATGGCGGGGGGGCAAAACTTCATGGAACCTGACTTTAATGGGAATGGGAGTTCTTGTAAATAGGGCTGTCGCAAATCGACGCCACGCGTGGCCGACTGGTTTTCACAAGGATTGCCTCCTGTTTTGCCCTATTTTGTCGAATCAGGAGTGAGCCGATCAAGCACACTTCTGCTTCTCATTCGTGCCAATCTTGCACCTAAAACCGCAGGCTCACCCCGTTGCAATAGACGCCGGACTCTTGCCAAATAAGGCATGATGCGATGTTTAGCCATCGTGGCACATTTAAAGCATAGAGACAGGCAAACCAACCCAGCCCATCACCATGAGTCCCGAAAAATTCACTGTTAAACTTCAGGAAGCATTCAATGCATCGCAGTCCATCGCCACAAGGCATGGGCATCAGGAGTTGAAACCAAGTCACTTGCTTCAGGCCTTGCTTGAGCAGGAGGGCGGCATTGCCACACCCCTGTTTGAGAAGGCAGCGTTGAAACCTGAGGTTATTTCAAGTTTTAAATCCCAGCTTTCCAGCCTTCTCGAGCGCCAACCCAAAGTCAGTGGTGGCTCAGGCGGCCTGCATCTCTCGAACGAGTTCCGTGAACTCATGACGAAGGCTGAGGACGAACAGAAGAAACTCAAGGACGACTTCCTGAGCGTGGAGCACATCCTGCTGGCTCTTTTCAAAACGAAAACTGAAGTTTCCGAACTGCTGAGGCAGGCAGGACTCACCTACGACACTGTTTTGAAGGGACTCACGGCTGTGAGGGGTAACCAGCGTGTGGTCGATCAGGATCCGGAAGGGAAGTATCAAACCTTGGAGAAGTACGGAACAGATCTCACCGCCCGAGCCAAGGCTGGCAAGATTGATCCGGTCATCGGCCGTGATGAAGAGATTCGTCGCGTCATGCAGGTGCTCAGTCGCCGCACGAAGAACAATCCCGTTCTCATTGGCGAACCCGGCGTCGGCAAGACTGCCATCGCTGAAGGACTGGCCCGGAGGATCGTGGCCGGAGATGTGCCTGATTCCCTCAAAGGCAAACGCCTCATCAGCATGGACCTGGGCGGCATGATGGCCGGAGCAAAATTCCGTGGTGAATTTGAAGAGCGGCTCAAAGCCTTCCTCAAGGAAGTCACGTCGAGTGAAGGTGAGATCATCCTCTTCATCGACGAACTCCACACCATCGTCGGCGCTGGCAAAGGCGAAGGGGCAATGGATGCAGGCAATCTTTTGAAGCCGCAGCTTGCCCGAGGTGAACTGCGCTGCATCGGCGCCACCACGCTGGACGAGTACCGCAAGCATATCGAAAAAGACCCCGCTCTGGAGCGGCGCTTTCAGCCCGTCAAAGTCGGCGAACCAACGGTCGAGGACACCATTGCCATCCTCCGTGGTTTGAAAGAGCGCTATGAAGTACATCATGGCGTGCGCATTCAGGATAACGCCATCATTGCCGCGGCCACGCTAAGCAACCGGTACATCACTGACCGGTTCCTGCCGGACAAAGCCATCGATCTCGTGGATGAGGCCGCCAGCCGCATCAAAATCGAACTCGATTCCATGCCCACGGAGATCGATGTGATCGAACGTCAAGTCATGCAGGGCGAGATGGAACGCCAGGCTTTGAAGAAAGAGAAGGATGCCGCCAGTAAAACCCGGCTTGAGAAGCTCGACAAAGAAATCGCTGATCTCAAGGAGAGTTCCTCGGCGCTGAAAGCTCAGTGGATGAAGGAAAAGGAATCCGTCCAGGCCGGTCGTAAAATGAAGGAAGAACTCGAGCGTCTGCGCACTGAACAGGAACATGCACAACGCCGCGGCGACTTTGGTCGTGCAGGTGAGATTCAATACGGTCTGATCCCCAACCTGGAAAAGAAGCTCAGCGAAACATCTTCCGAAAACAAAGAACCGCGTTCCGCGAACACCTTGCTCCGTGAGGAAGTTACCGAAGAAGACATCGCCCGAGTCGTTGCCAACTGGACAGGCATTCCTGTCTCACGGCTGCAGGAAGGTGAGCGCTCCAAACTGGTGAAGATGGAAGAACGGCTTGCTGCCCGCGTCATCGGACAGAGGGATGCCATCGTCGCCGTCAGCAATGCGGTGCGCCGCGCGCGTGCCGGCATTCAGGATGAGAACCGCCCAATCGGCAGCTTCCTATTCCTTGGTCCCACCGGTGTCGGGAAAACTGAACTGTGCAAAGCGCTCGCCGAGTTCCTCTTTGATGACGACAGCGCCATGACCCGCATCGACATGAGTGAGTACATGGAGAAGCACAGTGTGAGCCGTCTGATCGGTGCACCTCCAGGTTATGTCGGTTACGAAGAGGGAGGTCAGCTCAGTGAGGCTGTACGCCGTCGCCCTTATAGTGTCGTCTTGTTTGATGAGGTTGAAAAAGCTCATCCCGATGTTTTCAACACCCTGCTTCAGGTACTCGATGATGGCCGCATCACCGACGGCCAGGGGCGCACGGTTGATTTCAAGAACACGGTCATCATCATGACCAGCAACATTGGCAGCAACGCCATTCAGGATGTCAGCAATCCAGAGCAACGTGATGCGCTGGTGCGAGACAGCCTCAAGCAGTTCTTCCGCCCCGAGTTCCTCAACCGCATCGACGAAATCGTCATCTTTGACCGCCTTGATGCCGGCCAACTAGACAAGATCGTCAAAATCCAACTCAAGCGTGTCATCGACCGTCTCGCCAAGCAGAACATCCATCTCACCGTCACCGACGAAACCACCCGCTACCTCGCGGACGCAGGATTTGATCCTGTTTTCGGTGCACGCCCGCTCAAACGCGCCATCCAGAAACATCTCCTCGATCCGCTCAGCTTGGCGGTCCTCGAAGGCGGCTTCAAAGACGGTGATCACATCTCGGCCGTGATGCAGAATGGCAAGCCGGTGTTCGAGAAAAAATAACGAGCAGGGGGTCTTTATCGATACAGCGCAGCGCCAATCTACCTTGATTGGCACTGGCACCAACGCTCCGCCACCTGCGCCTTTTGGCAGCTGTGGCGGAGCGTTTTGGTTATCTGATTTCGGCAAGCGATCTGGTTCAGACTCGAAATTACTTGTTCCAACCGCACTCAAATCGCAGCACTGATGTAGAGAAGTAATTTGGGTTAACCCTTTTTGGTCTTACCCGCCGCCCCGTTCTCCTGATAGTTTACATCCTGATTGGCCCATTCTGGCGCCACTCCAATCGTAAAAACCGCCTTAGTTGGGTGAGAATCGCCATCACTTCACATGCACTCGTGCGCTTCAATGATTCCCGGAACACTTCCCTGCGTTGGAGCTTTGAACGACGCGTTGTCCACCGGTGCACTCGAGCGCATGGCCCGTCTCGCCTGGCGGAATAATGCTCGCTGCATTGGCCGTCTCTTCTGGGAGACTCTGCACTTATTCGACGCGCGCACCGCCAGCAACCCGGACGAGGTGTTTGATGCCTGCGTGCGGCACCTTGAATACTCGTCCAATGATGGGCGCATTCGGTCGGCGATCACGGTGTTTGCGGCGGCGGGTCCGCGAGAAAAGGGCATCCGCATTTGGAACACGCAACTAATCCGCTATGCAGGATACCACGCGGCGGATGGCACCGTTCTCGGGGATCCGGATCAGAGGGAGTTCACGAAGCGGGTGATGGAGATGGGTTGGCAACCACCGTGCGATCGCTCCGCCTTTGACGTGTTGCCACTGGTGGTGGATTTCCCAGGTCACGCGCCGCGTTGGTACAAACTTCCCCGGCATGCGGTGCTTGAAGTGCCGATATCACATCCCGAGTTTGATTGGTTCGCCGGACTGGGTCTGAAATGGCATGCAGTTCCCGCCGTTGCCGACCGGGCGCTGGCGGGAGACGGTCACCGTTTCACCGCCGCACCTTTCAGCGGCTACTACATGGGCACCGAAATCGCATCGCGAAACTTCGGTGATGAGAGGCGCTACAACGTGCTTCCGATCATTGCCGAGCGAATGGGGATCGACCGCTCCAAGCGCAGCCTGTTATGGAAAGACCGCGCTCTCGTCGAACTCAACACTGCTGTTCTGCACTCTTTCCGCGAGGCTGGGGCTGCCATCGTGGATCATCACACTGCCTCCGCCCAGTTCATGCAACACGTTGAAAAGGAAGAACGCTGTGGGCGCCAAGTGCCCGGTGACTGGTCATGGCTGGTGCCGCCGATGTCCGGTTCCACCTGCCCGGTCTTTCATCGCTATTACCACGATGACCTTCCAGAACCTGCTTACGTGGAGCAGATTCGCCCCTGGTAATCTGGTTTTTCAATTCACATCTTATGCCTGACTCAATACCCACCACTTGAGCAAGGCATGCGCTGATAGAAAAATCGAGAGCATGATAACAATCGTCAAAAACCGAACGATGAACTCGTTTCGACTGAGCAGGGCAGAACGATTGGTTGGGTCTGAAAGCATAAGACAGACAAGAATGGTTGATGCAGGTGCTTAATGGGGCCCACGTTTTTTAAAACTATCATCAAGGCTAACCACCTTGCTGGCTGGAGATGGGTTCACCCATAAATTAGAGGAAACGAGTCCCACACCTGCCTGAGTCGGGTGGGTAAGGCTGCAGTGAATTGCTTCGATTTTCACTTTCGCTTCAGGGGCGGCACTTGGAACACTGAAAAGCGTGTGAAGTAAGGCATGAACTAAAAAAAAAATTGACAGCAGAAGCAAAAAGATCGCCAAAAAACGAACGAAAAATTCGTTGCGAATTAAAAGCGATGAATGGTTGGATTCGTGCTGAGGCATGAACTGCAAAGGATGGATCGAAGCAAGCTCCAGAAATGGAACCAACAGTTTCTATTAATCATCAATGCAAACGGAAATTTACAGTGCATAGATGGGTTAACCCATGAATCTGATCATGCAGTATTGGTTGTCGGCTGATTTGGGTTAAATTCATTTTTCAACCTGAATTCATCAAACGTTATGTTCGGAATGGTCAACAAAGCAGTCCAGGAACTCCTAACCACACAACATGGTGAGGATATCTGGTTAAGAATTCGACTCCAGGCCGGCGTGGAAGAGGAATTGTTCATTTCAAACGAATCTTATCCAGATGACATCACCTTTCGCCTGGTGGGAGCGGCGTCATCGGTGCTGAATGTGCCGGCTGAAGTTGTGTTGAATCAATTCGGGCGTTGGTGGGTCCTGAAAACAGCCAGAGAGGGCTATGGAAACCTCATGAAGGCCGGAGGCAGGACGCTCAGCGAATTTTTGGTGAATCTGCCTAACTTTCACACGCGCATCGTGATGATGATGCCTGAGTTAAAACCGCCTGAATTCGAGTGTTCTGATATCGAAGCAGATTCTCTGCGACTACACTATCGGAGTCATCGACGCGGACTCTCAGCTTTTGTGATCGGTCTTTTGGAGGGACTGGGTGAGATGTTTGCGACACCTGTCAAAGTTTACCAGGAGCAAAGGTTGGACGACGGCGCGGATCACGATGTATTTTTTGTAAGTTGGAAAGTTTGAAGGGACCAATTCATGAGTTCACCCGATCTGCCATGGCCTTTGCTGGAAGAGTGTTTCCCGTTCGCTTTTGCATGGGACAGCACTGGGCGGATCGTCAAAGCCGGAGCCTCTTTGAGGAGGCTTTGTCCAGAATTGGTCGGGCCCTGCCAACTCGTGGATGTCTTTGAATTAAAACGCCCGGCTGGTGGATTGAACTCCAAATGGTTACTGGAGAATGCAGGGAAATTGCTGCTGCTCGAATTGAAACCTCATGACGTGCTGATGCGCGGGCAGGTGCTGGCACTGAAATCCTGCGATCTTGGAGTCTTCGTGGGAACCCCTTGGCTGAATTCTCCAGATGATCTGGAACGGTTCGGGCTGAGTCTGACGGACTTTGCCCCGCACGATTCTGCTCAGGATCTTCTGCAGATGGTGCAGGCACATCGAACCGCAAACCAGGAACTTCATGACCTCAATGCCCGGCTGAAAGTGCAGAGGCAAAGACTGGTCGAAAAGGAAGCTGAGGCACGTAAACTGGCCATGGTCGCAGAACGTACCGACAATGCGGTGATCCTCGCCAATGCCCATGGCGAAATCGAGTGGGTAAATGCGGGATTTGTGCGAATGACTGGATGGAGCCTTGATGAAGTGCGCGGCAAAAGGCCAGGCTCCTTCCTGCA
>CAJCCF010000762.1 GCA_903960845.1 uncultured Verrucomicrobiota bacterium
GATCAAGGTAGCCAGTTTACCAGCGAGGAATGGACTGGCAAACTCAAGGAATGGGGCGTGCAGATCAGCATGGATGGTCGAGGTCGGTGGATGGACAACGTGTTCATCGAGAGACTGTGGAGGAGCATCAAATACGAGGAAATTTACCTTCGTGAGCACGCCACAGTCGATGCGCTGGAGCGAGGAGTAGCGCGCTGGATGAAGCACTACAACACCTGGCGACCGCACCAGACACTAGCCAACAGCACCCCTGGCGCTGAGTATCGCCCTGAGCCCAAAACAAGCCCGAAAACCCAAGCGATGAAGAAGGCGGCGTAACGCTCAAGTAACCCGAAAAACAACCCCGGGGAGGGGGGGGCGATCGCATTTTGAGCTGATCTCAAGAAGGCAACTCGCTACGCTCGCAACCTTCTTGAGATCAGCTCAAAATGCGGAGCAAAGCGCTTGCAAAACGCCTCCCAGACCACGAACCAATCACCACCCCCAGCCGTGAGCACCATAGCTTAACTTCACGCAATCCTGGCCGAAGAACGGGGTCCACCTCATACTTCGATAGAAGGTTCCGCCAGAAAGAACCAAGAGAAGATTTCACGCATGACATATTTTGGACATGGAGCACCAGGGGAACTGATGTTGCAGTATCGAAATGTCGCTGCAAAGCCTGGACAGGCCGAAAACTTTACAAACGCCGATATTCCAGGTTTGGACAAAGGAGCTTTTGTTCCAGGAACCCCTGTTGTTAGCTACGGATGCAACAGCGCTGCGCCAAACGCGAGCGGCGTTTCTTTTCGCGATGCCTGGAAAACGAACTTCCCAAGTGGTGGCGAATTTTACGGGGTGAACGGCAGAACAAGTTATGTGAATCCGGCTAACGTCGTTCCTAGCTCAAGCGAAAAAGCTCAATGGGTGCCTGAAAAACCCAAAGAAAAGAAATGAAGAAAACCGTTTTGATTTTGGTGACATTGGGAGTTCTGACCCTTTGTATATTCTTTCTGCTTTTCCCCCCATATCCCAATTTATGGGATCGTGTCACTTTGGGGATGGAACGTGCAGAAATTGAGAAGATAGCCCAAGAAGAAGGCGGCATTCCGCTTGGAAAGGAGGGCAAGATGGGGACTTGGGAATTGAAACGGGGGTTGGGGCGATTTGTGATACAAGTCACTTTCTTCGATGAGAAAGCTGAGCATTTGCATTGCCAATATCAAAGCAATGTCGCCCCCATTTTTCGTGCTCGAAACAAGCGACATTAGCTCCCCTGGGTTCACTCTTCACTCAGCGCAAGGGAGCAAAATTGGGCTTCACAGTGTTCGAGACAAGTGGCGTTTTCAGCGCGACAGCTTCAACTTTATGTCGGCTCTTGCGGAGAAGAGCCAGAAGTGGGCTGGGAAAGGAGTTCACCGGATTGACACCGCGCTGGCAACGTGCAGCCCCAGCTTCTCCACATCGTTGCGAATACCGGCACCGTGCATACCCAGACCACAAGCATGTCACCAATGGATCATGATCCAAGCTGCGTCCTGTCGGCGTGCAAACAGGCCCTGATAAACCGGCAGCGTCGCAGTTTTGCCGGACTGCGCACGGCGCGGAATCACGCCGGGCTGTCCGGTTGCGTGGCTTCACTTCCAGCCGCCGCCCAGTGACCTAACCAATTGCACGGTGGCGACCAGCCGTTGTCCGTCGAGCTGGGCCTGGAGCAGGCGGGTGGTGAGAACGGTGCGGTCGGCGTCCACGACCTCAAAATAGCTGGCCAGACCTTTGTCGTAACGCAGCCGGGCCAGTTTGCTGGTCTCCTGCGCCGCATTCAAGGCGGCGGTCACGGCGGCGCGCTGACGGCCGAAGGCATTCACGTCGATCATGGCGTTTTCCACCTCCTGAAGGGCGGTCAGGATGGACTGGCGATAGCCGGCCATGCTCTCACGGTAGCGGGCCTCGGCGGCATGCAGATTCCCGCGCAGGCGCCCGCCCTGGAAGAGTGGCACGCTGAGCTGCGGGCCGATGCTGGCCGTGCGCCCGCGCCACTCCATGAAATCCTCCGCCCCGATGCTCTCGATCCCGCCAGTCCCGATCAGGCTGAAGGTCGGAAAGAAGTCGGCCTTGGCGATGCCGATGTTCGCATTTGTCTCACGCAGACTCTGCTCCGCCGCGCGGATGTCAGGCCGGCGCTGGATGAGCGTGCTCGGCACTCCGGCGGCGATGCGCGGCGGCGCGGGCAGATGCTGATTCTTTGCCAGCTTGAACGTGGTGGATGTCTCACCGCAAAGCACGGACAGCGCGTTCTCCGCATTGCCGCGCTGACGCTCGATGCCGATCATGTCATTGTTGGCCAGTTCCAGTTCGGTGCGGGCGCGGGCCACGTCCATCTCATTGGCCAGGCCGCCCTGAAAGCGGGACTTCTGAAGCGTCAGCGCCTCCTGGCGCAGGGCGATCGTCTCACGCAGGATCTGCTGCTGGCTGTCGAGCGAGGCGGTCTGGAAAAACACGCGCGCCACCTCCGCCGCCACGATGAGTCGCTGCGCGGCAAGATTGTCCGCCGCAGCTCCTTCGCGTGCGCGGGCCGCCTCGACACTGCGGCGCACCCGGCCCCAGAGATCGAGCTCATAATTAAGTCCCACAAAAACCTGATGCCGGTCACGCTCCACGCGCGGCAGTTTCACACCAGACGGCAAATTGGCCCCCACACTGTTGAGGGAAAGACGCTCATAAGTGGCATTGTTCTGCATGCTGAACTGGGGGAACCAGTCCGCCGCTGAAACGCCTGACAGCACCCGCGCCGTCTCCACACGGGCCTCGGCTCCGGCCAGATTCTGATTGCCCGCCAGCGCACGCTCGATCAGGCCGGTGAGTGTCTTGTTTTGAAACAGCGTCCACCAGGCATCCGGCAGCGCCAGGTCTGAAACATCCGCACGATGCTTCCAGCTGCTGCCTAGATTGAGGTCGGGCACTTTAAAATTAGGACCAAGTGTGCAGGAGCAGACGGCCAGAAGGCACAGAATGCCCAGCACTGAACGCTGAGATGGACGACGTGAAAACATGGACTGGGGGGGCTTCGTCATTCTGTAGGCGTCATTCGTCATTCGGTATTCGACTTTCTGCAAATGCTAGATCACTCAATGCTGAAGGATCGGGACTCCCGGATCGAAACTTGCTCCCGGACCTGACTCCAGCTTAGTCTGCCACCTCAAACTCACCGCCATGAGCACGACCCTCCAGAAACTCCAGTCCGCCTTATCCACCGTACAGGAAGAGTTGGACCGGGTGAAGCAGCGCCTTGAGGAGCTTGAAAAAGTCGTCAGCATCAAGGTCAGCGAGGATGGCAGCCGCCGCGTGTCGCTGGAATGCACGGACTTCATCCTCCGCCCTGCGGCAGATCAGCGTCACATCGCCCTGCATCTCGGTGAAACCGGCGGAGCCGGCTATGTGCGCGTGCTCTATCCCCACTCGGCGCAGACCGCAGCGGAGATCGCGATGCATGAGGATGGCGAGCCGCATGTACGATTGAACGGCAGCGACGACAAAGCCCGCGCCGAAATTTTCATCCAGGAGGATTGCGGATGGATGGCTGTGCTTTCCGAGCATGGCAAACCTGGTGCGCTGATGCGCGCGCAGACCGACGGCGGCTCAGTCGCCGTCCTGCAGGCGGACGGAGCAGCGCGCGGCGTTCTCGTCCACGGCGGCGCGGATAAACCAGAGGCTGAAGGTGAATCCCCATCGGCCTCGACCAACCTGCTGTTTGCCGACAGTCAGGGCAACACGGTCCTGAAACTGCGCGCCGATGCCGGAGGCGGCATGCTCACCGCCGGCACCGCAAGCCAGCCGGATGCCATCGCCATGATCTCCCGTCCCGATGGCCCGGCCCTGATGCTGCACAGTCCAAATGAAAGCCACAACATCTCCCTCATGGCCATGAACGGCATGGCTGAAATCTCGGTGCATGAGGAAAAAATTCCCGGTGCCGGCACCCATGCGGGCATGTCGGCTGGAGAGTTCGGCAGCAGCCTCACGCTGCGCGGAATCGGCGGACAAAAAGCGGTGGACATCTCCGCGCTCGATGTGGCCAGCAGCCTTACACTGCATGATGCGCAGGGGGAGATGCGCGTGATGCTCGCCCACCACTTCGGCAGCCACTCCGCGCTGACCCTGCAAGGCGTGACGGATGAGGAAGGCTTCCGCGCGATTGCCACGGCTGATGTGTCTTCGCTGGAGCTGATTTCGCCTGTCGATCCTGCGACAAAAGTGCTGACCGCCGTCACGGCTGAAAAGCCCATCACCATCGTTCAGAAAGACAACCGCCCCATCCTCATGTTCGGCGAAGGCGAACAGGGCGGTGTGATATGCGCCTACGGCCCAACGGCTGAGCATGCCGGCATCGCCTCGATGTCCGGCGGCCCGGTGACAGGCTCCCTGGTGCTCGCCACCGTGGATGGTACGGCACAGCTCACACTCGATGCCACCGATCATGGCGGCAGGCTGCTGATCAACAATGATCTCGGTTTCCAGCGTGCCGCCATGGGCGTGTATCAGGAGGCTGGTGGTATCCATCTCAACAACACCGGCAGCATCGGCATTCAGGCCGTGGCCACTCCAAAAGGCGGCGTCGTCACAGTCAGTGATCACGATGGTCGCACCATCGCCACACTCCCCGAAAGCGGCGGTGATGAACACGGCGACTGGGGCAGGCTGCCTGACAGCTTTTGAGCCGTGATGCACCGCCCGTTTCTCCTCTTTCTCCTGCTGCTCTCCCATGCCGCCGGGCAAGGCGTGCTCACGCGGGCCATCGACATCCGCACGCTTCCGTATGAGCGCTCACTGGAGAAACTGCCGGCCGATCTCGAAGCCACGATCGGCTTTGTCGAAAGCTCCGGCACCGTCTTTGTGCAGGACGACAGCGCAGGCACGCATCTGCATTTCAAACCCACCCGCAGCGACCTCCGCGCGGGTGACAAAGTCCGCATCAAAGGTCTCTCCGTGCCAGGACTTTACCTGCCCGGCCTGGATGTGACTGAGCTGCAGATCCTCGGCCACGGCCCGCCGCCCGCGCCAGTGAAAGCCACCTACGACGACCTCGCCACGGGCCGCTTCCACTACCAGCGGGTCACCGTCGAGGGTCTCGGACGCACGCTCACTCCCCTGGATGAAAATCGTTCTTTGCTACGCTTGGCGTTAGGCAGCCGGGTCATTGAGGTGCGGGTCGATTCACCGCGCGAGTCCGCGCCCTCCCTGGTCGATGCCCGGCTCCGCATCACCGCCCTCGCGGCCGGCAGCATCAATGACCGGCGTCAGCTCGTGCTCCCCTACTTGCGCGTGACAGGCTGGGAGGATGTGATCGTCATCGAAGCGCCGCGGGCCCTGGCATCCCTGCCCGAGATGCCGCTGGGCAACCTGCTGCGCTTCGGCGCCCCGGACGAGGCTTCACAGCGCGTGCGCGTTCGTGGCACCATCCTTGCCGCCTTTGCCGACGGGCGGTTGTTTTTACGCAGTTACGAGCAGACGGCAGGCAGCGAGGGACCACCGGCACGCGTTGCCAAAACACTTGGCGTCCGCTTGATCACCCCCGCGCTGCTGAGCGCCGGCGAAACGGTCGAGGTCGCCGGCTTCCCAACCATGGACCGCTTCAGTGCCACGCTGGCCGATGCCGAAGTGATCTCATCAACCGCCGCCACACCTGACACCCTGGCCGATGCCATGCCTCAGGAAGTCCTGCCAAAAAGGATCTTCAGCGGCGATCATGACTGCGATCTGATCTCCCTGCGCGCCAGCATTGCCGACACCTACCGCAGCAGTTCAGGGATCGAACTGCGCCTCCGATTGGATGACTTCTCGATTCAGGCCATCCTGCCCCTTCCCGTCGCCACCATGCCGGAGATCGGATCAACGGTGCTCGTGACCGGCATCTGCCAGGTCGAGTCAAGCACGGACAAGGGATTCCGCTCACAGCCTGAACGCGCCACACTGCTGTTGCGTGATGCTTCCGATCTCCGTGTTTTGCAGGCCCCGGGATTCTGGACCGCACGAAGGCTGGCCATGGCGACCGCGCTTCTCGGAGCCGTCATCCTGCTCGGCCTGATCTGGATCACGCTGCTTCGGCGGCAGGTGGCCAAACAATCCACCGCCCTGCGCGAGCGCATCGCTCACGAAGCCGCGCTGGAGGAGCGCCAAAGAATCGCCCGCGAGTTCCACGACACCCTGGAGCAGGAGCTGGCCGGTCTTTCCCTGCGGCTCGACGCCGCGACCACGCGCCCGCTTGAGGACAAGGCACGCAGTTTGTTAGACGCCTCACGCCACCTCGTCTCCCGCATCCAGAGTGAGGCGCGCAATCTTGTCGCTGATCTGCGCACCAATCCTGACGAATCCGCCGATCTCTCCGCCGCCTTGCGTGAGCTCGCCGCACGCTCCCCCGTTCACGATCATCCGGCGCTGCAGGTGCATGTTGAAGAGCCCATCCCGCCGCTGCCGGCTCATGTCGTGCATCACCTGCGCATGATGGCGCAGGAGGCCGTCACCAACGCCCTGAAACACGCGCAAGCCAGCGAGATCACCATCGGACTGCGCGTGGAGGATGCCCGGTTGCGGCTGTCCATTCAGGACAATGGTCGCGGGCTCAATGCCGCCGCCACACAAGGCACGCCGGGGCACTTCGGGTGCATGGGCATGCGTGAGCGCTGTCTGAGAATCCACGCTGAAGTCGCCTGGCAAAGCCAGCCCGGCCAGGGCACCACGGTCACAGTGACTCTGCCGCTAAACTTAAAACCGGAGTTGAGAGTTCATGGTTGAGAGATGAGTGATTCGAACTCATCTGCTTGAGTCTTCCGGGTTCATTCACTCAACAGACGAATGCCTGGAGTGGCTTGAAGGGCTTCCGTTTCAGGCGCTCAACTAGAATCTCTCGACTCTCAACACGGTTTCCGGACTAAACAATCAGCCCTGAACTCTTTCATGTCCTCACCCATCACCCTCCTCCTCATCGATGATCACTTCGTCGTCCGCAGCGGCCTCGTCGCCTCGCTGGAGCTTGAGGACGATCTCAAAGTCATCGCCGAATCCGACCGCGGCGAGGCCGCGAGCCAGCTCTTCACCGATCACCATCCCGACGTGGTTCTCATGGATCTCCAGCTTCCAGGCATCAGCGGCATCGATGCCACCGCCGCCCTGCTGCGTGATCATCCCGGCGCTCATGTCCTCATCTTTTCCACCTTCGCACGCGATGAGGAAATCCAGGCGGCACTCAAAGCTGGCGCACTCGGTTATCTGCAAAAATCATCCTCCCGCGATTCCCTGCTCGCAGCCATACGCTGCGTGGCGAAGGGCGGGCGCAGCCTGCCCGACGAAATCGCCCAGCGTCTAAAAGACCGCCTCGCCGAACCCGAAATCACGCCGCGTGAACGCGAGATCCTCACCCTCATCACCCAGGGCAATGCCAACAAAGAAATCGCCGCCACCCTCGGCATCGGCGAAGACACGGTGAAGCAGCACGTCAGCCGCATTTTGATGAAGCTCAAAGTCAACGACCGCGCACAAGCCACAGCGGAAGCCATCCGGCGCGGCCTGGTCAAGGTGTAGCCACCGTCTCCACCCGCAGCAGCTTCAATCCATACGGCGCGAACTTTTCAAAAGCACGGATGTTGCGGGTGGCCAGACGCAGATCACGGGTCATCGCAGCAGCGGCGATCATGCAATCCGCGTGGCTGCCGCGTTTGCGGCCGGTGTAATGGAACAGGCGTGAAGCCTGCTCGGCTTCCTTCGCGCTGAAATCAAGCACGCGGCCTTCGACAATGGCCTGCACCGCATCCTTTTGCTGCCTGGTGTGCGGCCCATTCAGAAACTCCGACCAGGCAATCGCTGACACGGCCAACTCCTCACCATCCTCCAGCCACTGGCGGATCACCGCGATGTGGGGCGACCCGATGGTGACGAGATCGATCAGGAGATTCGTATCCAGGTGGATCATACTTCCCACCAGTAGCGTTTGGCCTCACGTTCAGCCTGCACCTCGTCACGGAAGGCCTCGGCCTCCTGCAGGGTCAGTCCGCCGCCATTTTGCAGCCAATCGAGAGCTTTGAGGGGTTTGGGGCATTGGTCTTTCATGTCTTCTTCCTCCTTGATGCGGCGCACCGCCCTGCGCATGACCTCAGCCTTTGGGACGCGCCATTTCTGCGCGAGCAGATCCAAGGCACCGAGGGTGAACTGATCCAAAGCCATGCTGGTTCGGGTGAGTGTGTAAGCCATGTGGTAACGCGTTATGTAAATCACCAAACTCAGCAAGCACTTTTTCTCCCTCACTAAAGTGGGGTGCTGTGAATGCTGAAAGACGGCCGCCAGAACCGTTAATGAGGGCATGACGCGCTCCGTCCTCCTCAGCACTCTCTTTCTCACCTCCGCCGCCATCGCTCAAAACGACTCGGCGGGCAACGATGTCACCGACAGGGCCAAGCTCGTGCCAGTCATGAAATGGAGCTTTGATGATGCCAGGGAAACCGGCCCGCGGGTGCCGACTTTTCCAGACTTCCAGGCATCCAACACGGCCATGCGTTTCACCGGCGATGGCAAAAAATCCGTCGTCGAAGTCAAGGACAGCGAAAGCCTGCGCTTTGGTCTCAATGAAACGATCACTCTCGAAGCGTGGGTGAAAACGACTGATCTGAAAGACGGCGCCTCGCCCTACATCCTCGGCAAGGGCCGGCTCGGCACCAAGGAGTTCGGCGATCATAACCAAAACTACGCACTGCGGCTCAAGGGTGTGAAGGGCAGCGCGCAGATTGGATTCCTCTTTGCCAGCGCCAATGTGCCAGGTGGTGAAAAGGGCGACTGGCATCGCTGGTGGTCCAAGGGGACCTTCCCCACTGCAGGCTGGCACCACATCGCCATCAGCTACACCTACGGCAAACCCAAGAGCATCAAGGGCTACATCGACGGTCTCGAAACCACCGGTGACTGGGACATCGGCGGCGCCACGGATCGCGGCCCCGTGACGGATGGTGACGCCCTTTTGATCGGCTCCGGCTCCACGCGCGCAGCGGCCCACTCATTCAATGGCTGGCTCGATGAAGTGGCCATCTATCGCGGAGCCGTGAACGCGGACACGCTGAAGGCGCGCTATCGCTTCGTGCCACCGCCACCAGCGATCACCAAAAACGAAGTGCCCGCAGGCCGGGTGCTCGTGCAGCTTGCGGAGGAAGGCATGCCCGATGCCAGCGCCTGGCCCAGTGAGCCGCCAAAGGTCGCGGAGAGTTACACCGAAGACGTGTTCGGCTTCATCAGCGTGCCACAAAAATATGTCGACACCGGCGTGCGTGGAGAGCGTCATGTCCCCTTCCTCCTGCGTGCCGCAGCAAGTGTCACCCTGCCCAAAGGCAAGCACCGGCTGCTGCTGCGCGCCCGCGGAGCCACCAATCTTTACCTTGATGGCAAGACCGTTCTCAACACGCCCTTCCCGCCCAATGACAGCGACGGACATCACCTGGTGGCCGATCAGAAGGACTACCTCGACCTCGGCCCCGACTTCCGGTTTGTGCCTCCCGGCAATCGCGAATCCACATGCACCATCACCGGCACAGGGAAACCTCAATTCATCGTGCTGGAAACGCTGGTCGGCAGCTACGCCGGCAAGAGCGTGCGCCGCCCCGAACTCGGTGAAACGGTCGTCGCCTGGTCACCCGAAGGCAGCGCATCATGGAAACTCCTCACGCCGGGCAAACGTGAAGTCGCCTACAACGACGCAGGCTGGGCGGCCTATGAAACCGAGCGGACCGCGCATTACGACCAGATGAATGCCAAAGCGCGTGCGGCAATGCGCGCCAAATTTGACGGCTACTGGTCCAAGCGCCGCGATGCCGCAAAACAATGGCTCGCCAGGACCGGGGAAGTGCAGGTGCCCGCGCTGCCCAAAGGCTTCCCGAAAGGCAATGAGATCGACAACTTCATCGCCGCCAAAATCGCCACCGTGTCGGACCAGGCCGCGCACAAAGGCAGCATCGACTTCTTCAAAGATGTGCAGCCGCTGTTTGAATCGAAATGCATCGAGTGCCATCGCGGAGCCAAGGCCAAGGGCGGCCTTAAACTCGATGCGCTGGCCGATGCCCTCAAAGGCGGTGAATCCGACGGAGCAGCCATCAGTCCCGGCAAGCCAAAGGAAAGCGCCATCCTCGCCCGCCTCCACTCCACAGACGAGGACGACATGATGCCGCCCAAGGGCGATCGCCTAACCAAAGATCAGATTTCGATGCTCACGAAATGGATCGAGGAGGGTGCCAACTGGCCCGAGATCAAGGCCGACCATCTCACGCTCACCGCCACCACCGACGACCTCACCTTCCTGCGCCGCGTCACACTCGACACCATCGGCGTCGTGCCATCGCTTGAAGAGATCGCCGCCTTTCAGAAGAACCCTGACCGCACGGCGGTGATCGACAAGCTCCTCGCCGATCCGCGCTGGGCCGATCATTGGATGGGCTACTGGCAGGATGTGCTGGCGGAAAATCCCAACATCCTCAACCCCACGCTCAACAACACCGGCCCCTTCCGCTGGTGGATCCATGAGTCGCTGCAGGACAACAAACCCATGGATCTCTTCGTCACCGAACTGCTGCGCCAGAAAGGCAGCGAGCGCCTCGGTGGTCCGGCCGGCTTCTCCACCGCCTCGCAGAACGACGTGCCCATGGCCGCCAAGGGCACCATCGTCAGCACCGCCTTCCTCGGCGTGGAAATGAAGTGCGCGCGCTGTCACGACTCACCCACGAACAAATCCATGCAGGAGGATCTGTTCCAGCTCGCGGCCATGCTTGGCAGCAAGGAAATCGAACTGCCGCTCACGAGCAGTGTGAACATGGACCGCTTCAAGACCCTGGCGCGCAAACCGCTCATCACCGTGTCCCTCAAGCCCGGCACCAAGGTGCAGCCCAAATGGCCCTTCGCCGAGTTTTGTGACGAGACCGCCGCCGCACTCGCCAACGATCCGAAGGACACGCGCGACAGGCTCGCCGCCATGATCACCGCGCCGCAGAACGAGCGCTTCGCCCAGGTCACCGCCAACCGCATCTGGTCGCGCTTCATGGGTCGCGGCATCGTCGATCCCGTCGATGACTGGGAGAAGGGCAAGGCGACGCATCCCGAATTGCTAAAATGGTTAGGCCGTGAATTCGTGCGTGGTGGTTACGACATGAAAAAAATGGCGCGCATCATCCTCTCCTCAAACGCCTATCAGCGCGCCACCGACACGGAGCTGAAGCAAACCAGCCCGCTCTACACCGCGCCGGCACCGCGCCGCCTTTATGCCGAGCAGATCGTGGACAGTCTCTTCAGCGCCACCGGCAAACCCTTCCGCACCGAAGAAGTCTGCCTCGACATCGACAACACGCGCGATCTCAACAACGCCATCCATCTCGGCAAACCGCGCCGCAGTTGGATGCTCACCAGTACAAGCAACGAGCGTGACCGGCCCAGCCTCAGCCTGCCACGTATTCAATCCGTCACCGACGTTCTCAGCGCCTTCGGCTGGCGTGGTGCGCGCCAGGACCCAACCAGCAAACGCGACGCTGATCCCAATGTCCTCCAGCCCGCCATTCTCAGCAACGGCACCGTCGGCATCTGGCTCACGCGGCTGAGTGACGATCACGGCGTCACCATGCTCGCCTTGAAGAAGCAGAGCCTCGATCAATTCATCGATTCATTGTTTCTCAAACTTCTCACACGGCATCCGAGCAGTGAAGAACGCGAGCTCTACACGAAACATCTCGGCACAGGATTCGGCACGCGCATCAATCCAGCCTCAACCAACCGGCCTCCGGCCTCCAACCGTGTCCGTGAAAAGTATGTCAGCTGGTCCAACCATCTCGATTCCGAAGCCACCACGGTGCGCATGGAACAGGAGAAAGCCGCCCGCGCCGGCGACCCGCCCACCGACCGTCTCAACGCCGATTGGCGTCAGCGCCTCGAAGACATTCTCTGGGCCATGCTCAACGCACCCGAGTGGGCCTTCAGTCCATGAAAGGCCCGCAGCGTGGTTCTGCCGCTTCCGCACATGAACCACGCGCGCCATCTTTGACCTGACTATGCCTTCAATGCCGAAGTGATGTCCGCCTTGATGTCGTCGATATGCTCGATGCCGAGAGACACGCGCAACATGCCTGGCTGGACGCCGGCGGAGGATTGCTCGGCGGCGGAGAGCTGTGAATGAGTCGTGGAGGCGGGATGAATGATGAGCGTCTTGGCATCGCCGACATTGGCGAGATGCGAGATCAGCTTGAGGCTGTTCACGAACTTTTCCGCGCGGGCTCGATCACCTTTGAGCACGAAGGACAAGACACCACCGAAGCCGCGAGTGAGATACTTTTTGGCCGCGGCATGTGTCGGATGGCTGGCAAGGCCGGGATAGTTCACGGACTCGACATCCGGATGCGCTGCAAGCCACTGGGCGAGAGCCAGGGCATTTTCACAGGTGCGCTCGACTCGCAGGGACAGTGTCTCCAGGCCTTGCAGCAGCATGAAGGAATTGAACGGGCTCTGGCATGGACCCCAGTCGCGCAGGCCTTCGACACGGCAGCGGATGATGAACTGGATGTTGCCAAAGGGACCGCCGATGCCAAACACATTGTTAAGCACCATGCCGTGATAGCTGGGCGACGGCGAGGTGAACTGCGGATACTTGCCATTGCCCCAGTTGAAGGTGCCTGCATCCACGATCACGCCACCCATGCTGGTGCCATGACCGCCGATCCACTTTGTGGCGGACTCGACCACGACATGTGCACCGAGTTTCAGCGGCTGGCAGATCGCACCGCCAGCGCCGAAGGTGTTGTCCACGATCAGGGGCAGATCATGTTTCTTCGCCAGTGCGACAAAGGCCTCAAAGTCAGGCACGGTAAGGCCTGGATTGCCGATGGTTTCGAGATAGATCGCTTTCGTCTTCGCATCGATCAGCGGTTCATAACTCTCCACCCTCACCCCATCCGCGAACCGGGCATCGACGCCGATGCCTTTGAAGGCGTTCTTGAACTGGTTGTAGGAGCCGCCGTAGAGATGGGAGGTGGTGACAAAGTTATCGCCCACCGTCGCGATGTTGTTGATGGCGATGAACTGCGCCGAATGTCCGGAGGCCGTCGCCAGAGCCGCAACGCCGCCCTCGAGCGCCGCCACCCGCTTCTCAAAGACATCCGTCGTCGGATTCATCAGGCGGGTGTAGATGTTGCCAAACTCCTGGAGGGCAAACAACTTGGCTCCATGCTCGGAGTTCTTGAACTGATAAGCCGTCGTCTGATAAATAGGCACGGCGCGTGACTGCGTGGTCGGGTCAATTTCCTGTCCGGCGTGGAGCTGCAAGGTTTCGAAGTTCATAGGATGGGTGGTTGAGGCTAGCGGTGCAGTGTGTTTCAAACAATGAGTTTTGTATATGGCTTAAGTCGCCCGTCCGATCGTGCCGCCGATGACAAACTCTGCGGGAACGCTTGTTTGTTTCACATCCATGCCGCCCCGGCTTACCGTCGCGGCCCAGCGCACGATGCGGCGCACCAACGGCCCCGAGTCCCAGCGGATATGAGAGATGGCCGGCGTGCACCAGGCAAAGGCGGGATCCGCATCCGTGCAGATCAGTGAGACCTGCTGCGGCACGCGGATTCCCCTGCTGGCAAGAAACTGCTGCGTCGCGATAAAAAAGGATGCTTCATCAATGATGAGCGCCGTGGGTGGCGTGACCCGGAAAAGTGAACGCAGGAGCTTTTGAAAACCTTCCTTGGTCTCCTCCCAGTCGGGTAGATTGTAGTCGCAGGCCGGGAGGCGGTGGGCCTTGAGTTCGTCGAGAAAGGCCTGCTCACTGCTTCCAGGCTTTGGCAACCGCCGCAACTGTCGGCACAGCATGACAATGCGGCGATGGCCAAGACTGACCAGATGGCGGGTGGCGGCGGCTAAGGCCTCCGACTTGTCAGGTCCCATGGCTGCGATGGTTAGACCCTCCCGGCGTCCAAAGAGGGCGAATACCGGCCTCGGCTGTGCACAGAACCACTTCAGCACCTCAGTCGATCCGGCAACAACCACCCAGGCATCTGCGGCGGTTTGTTTGACGAGACGACTGACCCGCGTGACGTCCATGTTGAGTTCCACCAGCGACTTGGCGACGGCTACGACGGAATGACCCGCCTCCGCCAGCGCATGCTGGAGTTCGATGATGTATTCCAAATGACGATCGGTGGGTTCGTAGAGCAGGATGGCCACGCGCATCGGGCGCATGGCGACTCCATTTGGAAGAACGATGAGACGCCTGCGGCCAGGTCCCTGATTGATGAGCAGCCCATCATGCTCGAGTTGCCTGAGCGCTGCCTCGACAGTCTTGCGAGTGACACCCAGTTCCGGTGCCAGCTGGTTTACTCCGGGCATCATTCCGCTCCAATGTCCGCGTTCCAATTCGGCACGCAGGTGTGCGGCGGCCTGTGCAGAAGCGGAAAGAGGATGTAATCGAGCCATGAGCCGTACCTACTCCCGAAAGGGGTAGGTTGTCGACGAAAGGATCATTTGGAGCAGTCGGCAGCTTGGGCAAGATGCGCCCACAGCCAAATCAAAGTCATGCGCACTTCCAGCCATGCCGGAATTGTCTCAACACTCCTTGCCTTGGCGATGCTGTCCGCCGTCTAAACACCACCCGATGCACAAGCACCTTTTCTCACTCCTCGCGGCTTCACTCATGAGCGTTTCCACCCTCTCAGCCAACGATCAAACTGAGCTGGACACTTTGCGCAGCAAGGCCTCCGGCGGCGATGCCAAAGCCCAGATCGATCTCGCCATTCGTTACCGCGATGGCAAGGGCACCGCCAAAGACGATGCGCAGGCCATGCAGTGGGCGCACCGGGCGGCGGATGCCGGCAATGCCGATGCGATGGATTTCGTCGGCTTTGCTTATCTGCGCGGTGCGGTGGTGAAGCGCAATCCCGAGATCGCCATCGCCTACTTCAAAGCCGCCGCCAATGACTCCGCGCAGGCGGCTTTCAATCTCGGTCAGTGCTACTTCGGCGCTCAAGGCACCGGGCAAGATTGTGAGAAGGCACTCGAATGGTGGAAGAAGGCCGCAGAGATGGGCCACGGTCGTGCGGCGGCGGCAGCGGCGATGGCTTACCGCTCCGGTGAAGGCGTCCAATCCGATCCTGTGCTCTCACGCCGGTTCGCCGAACGTGCTGCGGAACTGAATGATCCTTCGGGACTCGTGCTGCTTGGTGAGATGCACTTCCAAGCCGGTGAGATTGATGCGGCCAAAACAAACTGGCTCAAAGCCTCCAAACTCTTCCCCACCGCCACCACAGGACATCCCTCACAACCCTCCGGCAATGCCTCCGCCCAGCAGGCGGTGGACCTCATCAAGCTCATCGACTATCGCCAGCGCAAGAGCGAACCGGGGCAGTTCGCCTATGTGCAAATGCCGCACATCCAGCAGGGCTACAACAACTGCGGCTCCACGGCCTGCGCCATCTTCGCCCGCTTTCAGGGCAGCCAGATCGGCGGATGGGACTTCAAAAAACTCTGCCCATCACCGCTCGGCACCGGCACCGATTGGGGCCATCTTTTGGATGCCTCGGCAAAGATCGGCCAGAAGTGGAAACTCATCACCTTCACGCCGGATGACGACGGCTTTATCAAAGCCACCGGCATGCTCAAAAGCGAACTCGACGCCGGTCGTCCCGTCATCGTCGATTTCAAATACATCGGTCCGCAATACCCCAATGGCAGCGCCGGCCACACACTCAATGTCTGCGGCTACATCGCGAAAGAGAACCTCTACATTCTCTGCAATCCCGCTGTCGCCACACCGGGCCTGCAACTCATCACCGCCGATGATCTGAAGAACTTCTGGCGCTCTGATCACTACGGCGCGCTGTCGAAAGGCGTGCTCTCGCGGCCAGCTTTTGTCATCGACCGTTCCTGAAATGACCTGACAGCATGAAACCCATTCTTCACTACCAGCATTTGGGTTCCGCCTAACGTAAAATGAGATTGGTTCATCGAAGGCGGCCTGTTAGACTTATTATTTTTTAATCCGCCATGAAGCCTCCTTCACCCAGTCGCCGTGACGCCCGAAGTCTCAACACTTGGTCTGTGAGAGGCTTTTGTGCTGCCATGCTTTGCTTGGCGGCAGTTTGCATTTTTGTGCTGCACAAACAGTCGCAGGAAAGCCCATCCACACTTAACATCGAGCGATCGAAGGCGGTGGTTCATGCACGGGCTGAAACCATCGCCACCAAGCAGACCGGACAGGCTCAGATTCCGCTGGAACCCGGGTTTCCG
Organism: uncultured Verrucomicrobiota bacterium; assembly: GCA_903960845.1. GTDB lineage: Bacteria > Verrucomicrobiota > Verrucomicrobiia > Verrucomicrobiales > Verrucomicrobiaceae > Prosthecobacter. The sequence goes on from CAJCCF010000762.1 coordinate 16,258, forward strand.
GAGGGCATTCGACTGCTGGGTGAAATGCATGGCGAAGCGGCGATCACGGCCTTGGGAGAGTGGTTGCCTGATCTGGCGGCTTTTTATGGTTGGACGCCGGAGAAGCTCAAAGAGCACTTCCGCGCTGATCCCGAGCTGCGCGTGACTCGCCGGGGCGAGCTCTTTTATGCATGCGGGCTGAACTGCGCGCATGGAGCGCCGCCTCAGGCAACGGAACCGGGCATGAGCATCGCCAGCATCGGGCCGACGGATGTCGCGCCGTATGATCTATCTCAGGCTTTTCTTTTGCACAGCCGGCCGGGAGCGAACCGGGTGATTTATCTCGATTTCGACGGCCACAGTGACACCACGCCGGGCGGTTGGGCAGACGGGGCGTATGCGCCGGTGTACAACATCAGCGGCAACAACACCGCCATCTTCGAGGACGACGAGCGCACCCAGATCATCCAGATCTGGCAACGCATCGCCGAGGACTATGCAATGTTTGACATCGATGTGACGACGGAGGAGCCGAACATTGAGGCGTTGCGGAAGAGCAACTCCAGCGATGTGCAATTTGGCATACGTTGCTGCATCGGCGGCAGCGGCAGCCTGTGGTATGGTGCCAATGTGGGCGGTGTGGCTTTGTCCGGTTCGTTTGATGCGAATCAAGACGTGCCGTGCTGGGTTTTTCCCGTGGGTGGCACGGGTTTCAACGCGAAGAATGTGGCTGACGCGGCCAGTCATGAGGTGGGACACTCACTGGGACTGGCCCACGATGGCACCGAGGGCACCTTCGCGGCGACCACGGGCCAGGGGAACTGGGCGCCGATCATGGGTGTCAGCTACTCGAAGCCGATCACGCAGTGGGACAAAGGCGAATTCACCAATGCCAGCAACACGCAGGATGATCTGGCCGTGATGCTCACGCAGGGCGCGGTGTATCGCCCCGATGATCATGGGAGCACTGTGACCACGGCGACAAAGCTGAGCGCCGACTCCAGCACGGCAAGTGTGAGCGGTGTGATCGAGCGGAACACGGACCTGGATTTTTTCCGCATCGACGCCGTCAGCGGGTCCCTGGTGATCAACCTCAAGCCCGCACCGGTCGGGGCCAACTTGCGCCTGGAGGTGAAGCTTTACGACTCCGCTGGCACCTTGCTCCAGACCGCTAACTCAGCGGATGTATCAGGCGTCAACAACGGCACGCAGCAGGTCACACTGACCCGCACGGTGACGGCCGGTGTGTTTTATGTTTCTGTGGACGGCATCGGCAATGGCGATGTACTCACGACCGGCTACACGGATTACGCGAGCCTCGGCCAATACACCGGCACGATCAGCGGCGTGGTCCCCGGAGGCTTCACCTGGACCTCCACCACCGCAGGCACGAAGCAATGGAACACCACGGGCAACTGGGCCTCCGCAACGGTGCCCAACGCCGCCGGTTTGAACGTGAGAGTGAACAATGACATCAACGGCGATCAGACCATCCAGCTCGCCAGCGCCTTCACGGTCGGCTCCCTCTACCTCGGAGATGCGAACAGCACCCATGCTTTCACCCTCACTCCGAGCGGCGGATCGCTGGTCTTCAACAACTCCGGCATCACCGCGAACCTGAGCAAGACGAGCGGCGGCAATGACACGCTCACGGTGCCGGTCTCGCTGGTGGATGCGCTCGTGGTTACGCAGTCCGCCTCGGGCACCTTGAGCTTCTCTGGCGGCATTAGCGGCACGCAGGCGTTGACGAAGGAAGGCGCTGGCACCGTCATCTTCTCCTCCGCAAACACCTACACCGGCGTCACCACCGTCGATGACGGCTTGCTGCGTCTCGATCATGCCGCTGGCTTGCCCGGTGGCATCGACAATGCAGTGGGAACCGGTGAAAGCACATTGTCCTTCAAAGGCGGCGTGCTCGGTCTCGCCACGGGCGATTTCACACGCCAGATCGGCACGGGTGCCGGTCAGTTGGATTGGGATCCAGATACCGGTGGTGCGGGCAGCGGTGGCTTCGCCGCCTTCGGCGCGGACCGCGAAGTGAGACTCAACAACGGCACAGGCGCTTTATCCTGGGCCACGCAGATTCTCGGCAGCGGAAGCATTCTGATTCTCAGCCATCCAACAGCCACCCACACGCTCAATCTCAGGAACGGCATCAGCTTCTCCAACGCAAAACGCACCGTGCAGGTGGAAGATGGCGCAGCGGCCGTGGATGCCATCATCAGCGGCAGCCTGATCGGCACGGCGCTTACAACAGCCGGCTTAAACAAGACGGGCCCGGGCGCGCTGTCGCTCACTAATTCCAACAGCTACCCCGGCAGCACCACTGTGACGGATGGCGTCCTGCGGCTGCAACACGCCAGCGCACTGCCCAGCGGCAATCTGGAGCTCACCGGCGGCGGCGTGCTCGGTCTCGGTGCGGGTGATCTCACCGGCCGCACGATCGGCACCGGCACGGATCAGGTGCAGTGGCTTGGCTCGGGTGGTTTTGCCGCCTTCGGAGCGACCCGCGCGGTGAAGTTCAGCGCCACCTCCATCAACTGGATCGTCACGAACTTCATCGGGCAAGGTCGCGTGCTCGTCCTCAGCCATGATACCGCCGATGCCACGCTCGACTGGCAGCAGCCCATCTCCCTCGCTGGCAGTCTCCGCACCGTGCAGGTGGACGACGGCGACGCGGTCATCGACGCGAAAATGAGCGGCGTCATCGCCGGCGGCACCAGCGGCACGGCCAACGACTTCAACAAAACCGGAGCCGGCACGCTCGCCTTCACCGCGCAGAACAGCTACTGGGGCGATACCAACATCAACTCAGGCACCCTCATGATTGGCGATGGTGGCAACACCGGCGGCGTCTCGTCCAACACGTCCGCCATTTCCGTGGAGCCAGGTGCCATACTCGCGGTCAATCGCAGCGACACGGTCACCCAGGGCAGCAATCCCTTCAAAGTCGCCGTCAGTGGTGATGGCGGCTTCACGCAGGCCGGCAGCGGCACGACGGTGCTCATGCTCGCAAACACCTACATCGGCCCCACCAGGCTCGAGGCCGGTACACTCACCCTGGGAGCCGCGGGCGTGCTGCCGGATACGTCCGAGGTCTTCATCGGCAACGCCACGCTCTCCACCGGTTCCTTTGCCGAAACCACCGGCCGGCTCGACATCACCGGCACCGCCACCTTGCAGCTCGGCAGCGGTGCCACGCTCGCCTTTGCCGACAGCAGCGCGGTCGATTGGACCGGCGGCACGCTCGCGATCACCGGCACTTTCGTCTCCGGCACCTCGCTGCGTTTTGGCACCACCAGCAGCGGTCTCACGACAGCCCAGCTCGCCAGCATTTCAGCGAGCGGCTATGCAAACTTTGCCCTCGATGCCAATGGCTACCTCACCGCCGTGTCGACCGCCGGTTTCACCTACTGGACCACCGTCACCTATGCCAACGGTACCATTCCTCTCGACCAACGCGGCTCCGCAGATGACTTCGACAAAGACGGCCTCAGCAACCTTCTCGAATTCGCCATTGCCGGGCAAGACCCCACCGTGCCTAACGGCTCCGCCGGCGGCTTCAGCGGCCGCACCGTGAGCTTCAGCAAACGCCCCGACATCAGCGGCCTCACCTACGCCATCGAATCCTCCACCGAACTCGGCGCTGCCGCTGTGTGGACCGAAGTCACCGGCGGCTCCTACATCAACAATGCCAGCGTCATCTCGTATGTTTTGCCCACAGGACCCGCGAAGCTCTTCGTACGCCTTCGGGTCACCTCTCCGTGAGGCCATTGACCCTTTTGTCGCTCTTGCCCGGGAAGACGACAGGCTCAAAGATTTCATCTTCAGATATCTCCATGATTGTATCAGACCACAAAGAACCGGACGCAAGACATCAGCATCGGCGTTCCTCTTTTGCTGACCATCGGTTACTGTCCAAAAATCAATGGAGCCTTGTGTTCCCCATTCTTTTTACCGCGCATCTTTTTGTCGACCCTGCCTTTGCTGCCGAAGCCTCACCCACTGCATGAAAACAATCCTCCCTGCCCTAACAACCTGCCTGCTCTTCTGTGTGCAAACTTTGGCTGCCACTGCGGACAAGCCCAACATCCTCGTCATTCTCGCCGATGATCTCGGCTACGGCGATGTCCACTGCAACAACCCTGAACGCGGGAAGATCCCCACGCCGAACATCGACAGGCTGGCGGCGCAGGGCATGCGCTTCACGGATGGGCACTCATCGTCCGGCGTGTGTTCGCCATCGCGCTACACCCTGCTCACCGGGCGCTATCACTGGCGCACCAGGCTGCAGAGAAGCATTGTCGGCGTGTTTGGTGAGCCCCTGATCGCGCCGGATCGCATGACCATCGGCACGCTGGCGAAGCAGCAAGGCTATCGCACGGCATGCATCGGCAAATGGCATCTCGGATGGGACTGGCCCGTCACGAAGGAGGAGCGTCCCCTGCTCTCACCCTTGAAGCAGCCGGACGATGAAGCGGGCAAGCCTAACAAGAAGGCTGCCAAAGACGGGGCCGCCGCCACAGCGGAACAGATCGCCGCGTGGCGTGACATCTTCTCCAAGCCCATCGCCGGCGGCCCGACCACGCGCGGTTTCGATCTCTACTTCGGCACCGACATCCCGAACTGGCCACCGTTTTGCTTCATTGAGAATGATCGCACGCTCGGCATTCCAACCGAATTTCTGCCGGCTGAATACATGGTGAAAAATCAGGCCAGCAACCAGGGCCCGGCGCTGAAGGACTGGAAGCTCGAAGGCATCCTGCCTGCGCTTGGAGATCGCACGATCAAGTTCATCGACGAGTCGGTGGCGAAGAAGGAACCCTTCCTTGTTTACATGCCGCTCACCTCGCCGCACACGCCACTCGCCGTGAATCCCGAGTGGAAGGACAAGAGCAAGCTGAATCTCTTCGCCGATTTCGTCATGGAGACGGATGCTGTGGTGGGTCGTGTGCTCGATGCACTGGAGAAGAGCGGCGCTGCGGACAACACGCTCGTCATCTTCACCGCCGACAACGGTTGCGCGCCTTACATCGGCGTAGAGGATCTCGAAAAGATGGGCCACTATCCGAGCGGCCCGTTGCGTGGATACAAGGCCGACGCCTGGGAAGGCGGACACCGCGTACCATTCATGGTGCGCTGGCCCGGCGTGGTGAAGCCGGGCAGTGTTTGCAATCAACTCGTGTATCAAGCCGACCTGATCCGCACCTTTGCTGATGTCTTCAGCATGAAACTGCCCGACACCGCCGGTGAAGACAGCTTCAGCCTCATGCCCCTGCTCAAAGGCGAAGACAAACCCATCCGCGAAAATGCCGTGAGCGCCTCGATCGGTGGCACACCGGCGCTGCGCAGCGGCACCTGGAAATACATCCCCGCGCCCGGTTCCGGCGGCTGGGGCAAAGGCGGCGATCAATCACAGCCCGTGCAGCTCTACAATCTCGCGGAAGATATCGGCGAAACCAAAAACCTCGCTTCTGCCATGCCGGACAAAGTCGCCGGGATGAAAGCTCTGCTGGAGAAGCTCATCGCCGATGGTCGCAGCACGCCTGGCGCACAGCAGAAGAACGATGTCGAAGTCGTGCGCTACCCGAGTGCCCCGGCCACCAAGCGGAAGGCCAAAGCCAAAAAGTAATCTTGTCCATGAAACGCCGGCTCGCCTTCGTCCTGAAGGGATCATCATCCAAAGCCGCCCTGTTGTTGACGGGGACCAAACTGTTGGCCGCTAACTTGTCGATCTTCCTGTTTCTCTGCGCCCGGGCTTTTGCCACGCCAGACAAACCCAACATCGTTTTGATTCTAGCGGACGATTTGGGGTTCGGTGACGTCGGCTGCTACGGCGCGACGAAGGTGAAGACACCAAACATTGACAAGCTCGCAACCGGAGGACGCCGCTTCACGGATGCGCATGCGGCTTCGTCGGTCTGCACGCCTTCGCGTTATGCACTGCTCACTGGCGAGTACCCTTTCAGGCGCAATCTGTGGAGGCCGGTGATGAACCCCAGCCCGCTGGTCGTGGATGTAAAAAAGATGACCATTGCGAGCCTGCTCAAGTCCCAAGGCTATGCGACGGCTTGCTTCGGCAAATGGCATCTCGGCTTTGGCGATCATGCGAAGCCGGACTGGAACCAGGACTTAAAACCCGGGCCGCTCGAACTCGGATTCGATCATTACTTTGGCATTCCGGTCGTGAGCAGCCATCCACCGTTCGTCTGGGTGAATGATCACCGCGTCGTCGGCCTGGATCCAAGGGACCCGCTGAAGTATGGCGGCAAACCGCCAACGCAGGACTATCCTGAGAAGATGATGGCTCCCGGCATGTCGGGCGCGAAAGCGGCACACGATCTCTATCGCGATGAAGAACTCGGCACCACGCTCACCGAGAAGTCACTCGCGTGGATGCGCACTCACGCGAAGGAGCCGTTCTTCCTCTACTTCGCCACACCACACATTCATCACCCCTTCACGCCGGGCGCGAAATTCAAGGGCAGCAGTGGAGCCGGCATGTATGGCGACTTCATTCAGGAGTTTGACTGGATGGTGGGCGAGATGATGCGCACGCTTGACGATCTCGGCATCCGCGGAAACACGCTCGTCATTCTCACCAGCGACAACGGCGGCATGTTGAATCAGGGCGGCCAGGCGGCGGTCAAGCTAGGGCACCGACTCAATGGCGACCTGTTGGGCTTCAAGTTCGACGCATGGGAAGGCGGGCATCGCGTGCCGTTCATCGCGCACTGGCCGGGGAAAATCGCGCCGGGCAGCGTGTGCAACCAGCTCATCTGCCATGTGGATTTTCTGGCCTCCTTCGCCGCATTACTTGGTGTGAAGCACAGCGGCACCGACAGCCTGAACCTGTTGCCTGCATGGCTCGGCGAACCTGATGCACACCCGCGTAACGAACTCGTCGTGTCGCCCAACCAAAAAAGCCATCTCTCGCTGCGGCAAGGCGATTGGTTCTACATCCCCGCGCGGGGCGGTGGTGGTTTTAGCGGGAACAAGGTGGGCGAGCACTTGCTGGGCGGTCCCGCAGCACTGAAATTCTCAGGCGAGGTCAACAGCGACGTGGAAAATGGCAAGTTCAAAGTCGATGCGCCGAACGAACAACTCTACAACCTCGCTACCGACCCGCATCAAACCAAAAACATTGCACGCGAGCACCACGACATCACCACCCGCATGAAGGCTCGGCTGGCTGTGCTTCAAAACCAGATGCCCGGTCCGGGTTCAGGCACGCTACCGGATCGGTAAGGCCGACCAAACCAATCAACGCCATCCAGACCATGAACATCCGAACCATCCTGCTCTCCGCACTGGCGGCTTGCGGAACTGCCTTTGCTGAAGATCACCAAACTTGGGACAACGACCCAAACGGCGTGC
>CAJCCF010000763.1 GCA_903960845.1 uncultured Verrucomicrobiota bacterium
AGCAGGGCCTGTTCCTGATTGCGCGGTGATGAACCCGTGACGAGCTGCCCCATTTCCGTGACGGCATCGATCAGTGTGGTCAGTGCCTCCTGAAGCTGACCGGCTTCACGCTGAGCCTGGCCTTTGGTGAATTTTGCTCTCGAAAGAATGAATTTTTCATCGGTGATGAGGTCCGCGCCGATCAGTTTTGGATCGAGTACTTCGGGAACTTTGGCCAGAGCTTTTTCCGACTCGGCCATATCGCCTGTTTGCAGGGTTCGGCGGCCATACTCCATCCATGCCCGCGCGCATTCATTGCGCGCCAGGCGATTCTTTGGATCAGCGTTGAGTCCATCCGTGAGCGCTGCAGTGGCACCCTTCAGCATGGAGAGTGAAGTGGCACGCTCACCGCGGTGATTGTAGAGATCTGAAAGCAGCAGGCTGTAGCGTCCAAGCCACTGTTGATAGAGTGGTGTTTGCGGTGAACTGCCCTGGGCTTGCAGCAATTGCGCCGCCTGATCGCGCGCCTTTTGCAGGTAGGTCATGGCCTGGTCGTGCTCACCCAGCCGCAGATGGATCTGGCCGATGTTTCCATAGGCGCGGAGACGCTCGACTCCGAGCGCCGGGTTCTCCTCCAGTCCGCTCAGACCCGCCATGCAAAAACCAAGGGCGTCCTTGAGCTGAACTTTGGAAAATTCCACATCGAGCTGATTACTCGTTGGTGTCTGGAGAAGCTGGGTGAGAAATTGATCCACCGCGTTTTGCGCGTATTGCAGATTGGCCTCCACCGCTTTTTTATCGCTGATTGCGGTGTCGCGCTCTTTCGTCAGCCGGGAGATTTTTTCATCGCTGGCCGCTCTTTCCTGATTCGGCAGCACACTCAATTGGGCGATGGTTGCCTCGTCGTTCTGGGCACGGCTCAATTGAAAGAGGCCGTATATCGTGGCGCAGGTAAGACCGATGAGCAGTGCGGCGGCGACGGTCTGCAGCTTGCGGATTTTCAGAACCTGCTTCTTGCGCTCCAGCGCAGTTTGTTCGCTCGATTCTTCACGGAATTTATCAGACTCGAGAATTTCGAACTCACGCACGATCTCGCGCACATCAAGCCAGCGGGCTGCTGGATTAAGATCCAGCGCGCGCTCGATGACGTTACGGCGGCGTTCGTCCCAATTCGAGGTCACGGGCGTGGGCCAGGTGATCTTTGGCTGGGCGCGCACAGCGGCGAGTAGCGCGGCGCTATCGATGCCGGCAGCCAGGCCGGACTCTTCATTCTGCTGCACAAAGGCCACCTGATTTGCCCATTCATTTTCAGCACGCGGGAGCCGGCCGGTGAGCAGGCGGTATGCAAGAACACCAAAGGCATAGACATCCCATGAGGGGCCATAGCCGGCAAACACGCCTCCGGGATTTTCCACCTGCTCGGGGCACAGATGCACGAGGTGATCCGTGAGTTCCAAATGATGAACGCCACCCACCCATCCCTGGGCAATGTCCGTCAGGCGGATGCTCGACTCGGCATCATCCTCAAGCAGCACATTGCACGGGCGCAGGTTGCCATGCGGGATGCCGTGCCGGTGCAGCCAAACCAGTGCGTCAGCGACCTGATAGATGTAAGCCCAGGCCTGGTCCTCCGGCAATCGGTGGCAGGCGGTTTCCAGAGTGGGTGTCTGCCACTGCCTGTGCCCCTGGCTATCCTTGGTCATCACGCCCACGAGCGGCATGGACAAATAGAAGGGGCTGTGGTCGAAATTAAAATCCTCCACCGGCAGCACCCCCCGGTGATGCGGCATCTGCTGCATGGCGCAGATGGCCGCGCTCAGCGCCTGACGGTCGATCGACATCGAGGAGAAAACCTTCACCGCTCGCGCCTTGCCGCCTGCCGTGGCGCGATAGACCGCCCCGCACCGGCCGATGCCGATCAAGTCCAGCAACTCATGTCCAGCGATCTCTGGAAGATTCATGCGGGGTGTCCTCGGGTTGTGATCATGGTGGGCAGGGCAACACCAGGGGCAGTCTGGCGGTATCTGTGAGGATGCAGTGTCCCGCAAAAGGAATCAAGCCATGCCTTGAAGTTGTGAAGGATCGCAGGTCCGCCTTTCAAAGAAGCTGTTTCAATCCTCATAAAGACTGCTGCGCAGGCGCTCCGCCTCGATCAGGGTGCGGAAGCGTGATTCGTCGCTCTCACGGGTGTCACTGATCAGGCAGTAGCGGTAGTCGCGCCAATGCTGCATTTCAGCCTCAGCATTTTTCATGCGCAACTCCAGAACCTCGGCGCTCTCCGTCGCACGGCCGGAAAGACGGCTGCGAAGCTCATCCAGACTCGGCGGCATGACGAAGATGTCAGTCAGGCAGCGGCGCACCAGTTCATCCTCACAGCCACGCACCTGATTGGCTCCCTGCACGTCGATGTCCATGAACACATCCACGCCACGGCGCAGGTTTTCAAAGACGTAGCTTTTCAGCGTGCCATACCAGCGATTGTGGACACGGGCGTACTCAAAAAGCTCACCGCGATCCACACGCGCGAGGAAGTCGGCCTCATCGAGAAAGAAATAGTCCTTTCCATCCACCTCCCCAGGCCTGGACGGGCGTGTCGTGCAGGAAACGGAAAACACCGCCTTTTCGCCATCGCAGACTTTGCGGCACAGGGTGGTCTTGCCCGTGCCGGAAGGCCCGGAGACAATGATCAGCATGCCAAGACGCGGTGTGGTGGGAATCATGGCAAGCGTTTAGCGATGCTGCGGCATTCGCGCAACCGCTTTGGCATCCTGCCCGGCCGGTCAGCTCCGCACCATGGCAATCACTCTGTGCACGATCTGGGTCAACTCGCCGGCCTCGTAGGGCTTTGGCAGCACGCCGACAAAACCTTTTTCCAGATAGGTCATCTGCACCTCATGATTCGCGCTGCCGCTGGTGACGACGAGTCGTGCCTCAGGGTCAAAGCGCAGAATCTGCTCCGCAGTTTCGCCGCCGTTCATGCCACCGCGCAGCGTGAGATCCATGAGCACGACATCAGGCGTGTTGCCGGCGCGGGCCATGCTTTGATACGTTTTCACCGCGTCACGGCCATTGTCACACTCGACGACTTCGTAGCCGCAGCGCTTGAGGATCAGGCGCGCCACTTTGCGCAGATCGTCCTCGTCATCGACGATGAGCACGAGCCCCTGCCCGTGCTTGAGCGGCACCGGAGCGGAGGAGACTCCCGCAATGGAAGGCGCATTCCTTGCCTTCGCGGGTGCTGCCACGGCTGGCAGCAGGATGCTGAATTCCGTGCCGACATCGAGACGCGAGGTGACCCGGATGTCGCCATCGTTGCTCTTGATAAAGCGCTTACAAGTGGTTAGGCCGATGCCATTGCCATCGGGCTTGGTGGTGAATGTTTCGCGGAAGAGACGCTGAAGATTTTCCGGAGAAATGCCGCAGCCGCGGTCACGCACGCTTATCTTCACATAGGCGCCGGGTTTCAGCACGGCATCCTGATCCGGTGCGATGTTCATGTTCTGCGCCTCGACCTGCATGGAACCGCCCCACGGCATGGATTGAATGCCATTGAGAATGAGGTTTTGCAGCACCTGGCTGACCGTGACGGCATCAGCCACCGGCCAGCGGAGATCATCACCCAGCCGGACATGGACTTGCACATTCGATCCCGCGCTGGCGAACTTCACGGTGTCGTCAATGATGGTTCTAAGATCGACAGGCTGCTTGTCATGGGGCCGCGCTTTGCAGGCGGAGACGATCTGTGAGGTGAACTGGCGCGCGCGCTTCAAACCGCCAAAAATAAGCTGCAGTTCCTCATGCAGGACAGGCTGGTCCGTGGTGCGCTGAACCAGGTCGGACAAACGCATTGTCACCGGGCCGAGCAGATTGTTCACGTCGTGCGTGATGCCCTGGGCGAGCGCCGCGAGATTGTCCTGCTTGAGTTGCTCGGACTGAGCATTGAGGTCATCTGCGGCGCGCGGAACCGTTTTCGTCAAAGCAGCAGAGGCGACCGGCACGGGAGATACAAACAGGGTGTAATTCAGCAGCTTGCGCATGCTGTTAAAGACGGCCTGCACACGCCAGAGGCAGCGCCTGGATCCATGACCACAAAAGTTCTGAATGCGGCACTCGCACTCATGATGGCCACCATTTTCGACTGCGAGCTTCAGACTCCGAAGCAGCGTGCTGGCATCCAGGTCACCCGCAGCTAAATCAGTCAGATTCATGCCGCGCAGACCTTTGTCCGGATCCACGCCGGCAAGGCTGGCTGCAGCGGCATTGCTGAAAAGTACTTTTGGCCCCATCAGCCCCGAGTCATCAGCCTCAACCATCAACACCCCCTCGGTCACCTGATCCAAGGCCACGCGGAGAAAATAGTTGGCCGTCTTCAACTGCTCGAGACTGGACTCCAAATCAGCGAGAGTCCCGGGTCGGAGGGTGTCAGTTGAGATCGTCATGGAAGCCAAAGGTGCACTCATTTAGCTACCTTAAATAGTTTAGTAAACCTTAATTTACATGGAAACGGTCTTTCCATGGGCAGGTTTTGACTCGGAAACGGAAATGGTTGACGGCCAATTGGCAGCCATCAGTGACTCCACAGAACTTACCGCTGGCGCAGGCCATCACCTTGGAGGCAGCCGTTTCAAATCGTGGAAACCTTGTGAACTCAGGCGCCAACCCATTGAAACGGCCGAAAGTTCCCGCTCCAAAGAGGGTTGGTCGCGTGCATCCCTTCGGTCTGGCAATCTATCTCCAGCATCCAATTGCCACCACCATCGGCGGCTCATGGTTGATGGATACGGCACCAATCAACGGTTCGGATTGGGTGAAAATCACCCAATCCACGCGAAGCGCCTTTGAAGTAACTGCCGGGCGTTGAACGGATTACCGAACGACACGGGCACCGCCGCCCGCGATGGTCTTTTCGACTTCCTTGCGGGTCGCCATCGAGGTGTCGCCGGGAGTCGTGGAGGCGAGAGCGCCATGGGCGGCACCGTAATCGACCGCCTTTTGAGCATCGTTGAACTCCATGAATCCAAACTGGACGCCGGAGGCAAAACTGTCACCGCCGCCGACGCGGTCGAGGATTTCAAGGCCGGGGTACTGGCGACTCTCGTGGAACTTGCCGTCATGCCAGAGAATCGCGCTCCAATCGTTTTTGGTGGCGGTGATGACGTGACGCAGCGTGGTCGCGGCGACCTTGAAGTTGGGGAACTCCTTCACGGCAGTCTCGATCATCGCCTTGAAGGCATCGGTCTCAATGTGCCCGAGGGTCTCGGCGCCTTTGACCGCGAAACCAAGAGAGGCAGTGAAGTCCTCCTCGTTGCCAATCATCACGTCGACATACTTTGCGATCTCGCGATTGACCTCCTGAG
>CAJCCF010000764.1 GCA_903960845.1 uncultured Verrucomicrobiota bacterium
GCCTTCGTTCCCAAGGGTGTCACGCTCGAAGTCGAAGGCGATGCCAACGACTATGTCGGCAAAGGACTCAGTGGCGGGCGCATCATCATTTATCCCGATGTCAAATCTACCTTCGTGGCTGAAGACAACATCATCATTGGCAACGTCGCGCTTTACGGTGCCACGAGTGGTGAAGCCTTTATCCGTGGCATGGCCGGCGAGCGTTTCGCGGTGCGCAATTCAGGAGTCGACACCGTGGTTGAAGGCGTTGGTGACCATGGTTGCGAATACATGACCGGCGGCCGGGTTGTCGTGCTGGGGGCCACCGGGCGCAATTTCGCCGCAGGCATGAGCGGCGGAGTCGCTTACGTTCTTGATGAAGTCGGTGATTTCGCCATCCGCTGCAACGCGCAGATGGTGGGTCTCGAAAAAATCGAATCCGATGAGGCTGAAGAGCTTCGATTGCTCATCAAACGCCACGCTGACTTCACCAAGAGTCAGAAAGCCTTCAGGGTGCTGGCCCTTTGGGACGACATGGTGCCGAAGTTTGTGAAGGTGATGCCAAAGGACTACAAGCGCGTCCTTCAGGCCATCCGCAAGGCTGAAGACGAAGGCCTGAGTGGCGACGAGGCCCTCAACGCTGCCTTTGAAGCAAATGCCAGAGACATCGCCCGCATCGGCGGCGGCTAAGACAGATAGGTCCCTTTGACCTATGCATTAACATCACCTCGATTTTCACTCACACCGCAAGACATCATGGGAAAACCAACCGGCTTCATCGATTACCAACGCGAACTTCCGACCGACCGCGATCCGATTTCGCGCCTTGGCGACTGGAAGGAAATACATAACCATTTGCCCGAGGCAAAGCTCAAGGAACAAGGTGCGCGGTGCATGGACTGCGGTGTTCCGTTTTGCCATACCGGCACGCTCATCAGCGGCATGGCCAGCGGCTGCCCGATCAACAACCTCATCCCTGAATGGAATGATCTGATCTATCGCGGTTTGTGGAAAGAAGCACTTGAGCGCCTGCACAAGACCAACAACTTCCCCGAGTTCACGGGTCGTGTGTGTCCTGCTCCATGCGAGGGTTCCTGCACCGTCGGCATCAGCGGGCCGCCTGTCACCATCAAGAACATCGAAGTCTCGATCATCGATAAAGGTTGGGAGGAAGGCTGGGTAACCCCCCAGGCCCCTGCTAAACGCACCGGCAAAAAGGTCGCCATCATCGGTTCCGGTCCTGCAGGATTAAGCGCTGCCGCCCAGCTCAACAAGGCTGGCCACACCGTCACGGTGTTCGAACGCGCGGACCGCCCCGGCGGACTGCTCATGTATGGCATTCCTAACATGAAGCTCGATAAGAACGAAGTCGTTCTGCGCCGCATCAAACTGCTCGAAGATGAAGGCGTGAAGTTCGTGTGCAACACCACCGTCGGCAAAGATTTGCCATCCGACAAGCTGCTCAAAGAGTACGACGCCACCGTCATTTGCACCGGGGCCACCAAGCCGCGTGACCTTCCCATTCCTGGTCGTGAATTGAAAGGCATCCATGTGGCGATGGACTTCCTCACCACGAACACCAAAGCCGTGCTTGATGGAGCCGAGGCACCCATCAACGCCAAAGGCAAAAACGTCGTCATCATTGGTGGCGGTGATACCGGCACCGATTGCGTGGGCACTTCCCTGCGCCATGGCTGCACCTCCGTCACTCAGCTCGAGATCATGGCCAAGCCGCCGCTTAGCAGAGCCGCGGGAAATCCATGGCCCGAATGGCCAAAAACCTACAAAATGGATTACGGTCAGGAAGAAGCCGCCGCCAAATTTGGTGACGATCCGCGAGTCTATCTCACCACCGCCACACACTTCGAAGGCGATGAAAACGGGAACGTCACAGCCGTCCACGTCGTCAATGTCGAGTGGAAGAAGGATGACAAAGGCAATTTTGGCCCCCAGAAAATCCCTGGAACGGAGAAAGTTCTTCCTGCGCAGCTCGTCCTGCTCGCGATGGGTTTCCTGGGCCCGGAACAGCCTCTCCTCGATTCCCTTAACATCGAGCGTGATCCACGCACCAACGTCAAAGCCGAGCACGGGAAATTCACCACCAGCCTTCCGGGCGTTTTTGCCGCCGGTGATTGCCGCCGTGGTCAGAGCCTCGTCGTCTGGGCCTTCAATGAGGGGCGTGGCGCGGCGCGCGAGTGCGATCGCTATTTAATGGGCAGCAGCGATCTTCCTTAATCCGGAGCCGGCCATTGAATTTGAAAAGCGTCTTCGGAAACGGAGATGCTTGTTTTCGAGAATGCGATGAACTATCTCATGGCCTTGGAGCGAACGGGTTTGTGTGCCGTATTTGTGCTGAATTCAGCCCTCTTTGAGGAAGCAATTCTTCGTTTTACCCATCCAAATGATGAAGGTATTGACAGGGTGAATACCCTGCATGTACTTCAAGGCTTGAAATCCGTCGCCAAGTCTGGCTAGAATAAAATAAATTCCGGTTAAATCAAAACCAAAAACTAATTTCGCACCAGCAAGCTTATGAAATCACTCCGCCGATTCGTCAAAGACGCCCGCCGTCACAAGGGGCTGGCCCTCATCGTCGTGCTTTCCATGTTGGCCTTGGCGACCATTGTTATTCTGGCGTTCTTGAGCGTTGCTGACACCGAGTACAAAGGCACCATGACCTACTCTGCCTCCCAGACGGCGCGGCGATACGCCGATACAGCGGTGAACATTGTCATTTCACAGATCCGGGCTGGTTCAGATCAGGACACAACGATGGCGGGCAGAGAGACTCACGCCACCCAGCCCGGCGCGGTCAGAAAATATGCTGATAACGGCGCGTTTCTGGCTGGGTACAAACTGTTTTCAGACAGTGAAATGATCTACAACAGCACTGGCGCTGGAGTCGGAACGGGCCCGATCACGGATGAAAGAAATTTCCTGTTGAATTCTGAGCCACCGGCGACCTGGAACAAGGGCAACAATCTTGTCCGCTACGTGGACATGAATGAGCCTGTGATTAAGGGCGTGTTGAGCACGGCCGGTGTTGCTGGAACTGCGCAGGTGTATTTCCCCGTATTGGATCCGCGCGCAGCCCTTGATATGGACCCGGCGGGAGGATCGCCGATTCCTGCCGAAGGCTTTACCTATGAGACCACCACGGCCCTGAGTGGCGCTGACCTTAGTGGCAAGTCGGACGCAGGCGGGGATGCGGCCAACATCAGTCCAGTGACCAAACCCAATGGGGCTGCATCCCCCGACACGCTACGCCTGGCCATGCCGGTGCAGTGGCTATACATGCTCAAAGATGGCACGCTCGGCACGCTTGATTCAAAAATGACGTTCCAAAGTTCGGGCACATCACAGCCCTCGGAACTCACACCCATCGTGGGCAGGATCGCGTTTTGGACCGATGATGAAACCTGCAAGATCAACATCAATACTGCGTCGGAGCCTACCTATCAGGGGCAGCCAACCTATTATCATGAGCGCGATCATCAGTGGGCTGACTACCCTGCAGCCCGTGGCGAGTACCAGCGCTTTTCGGGTCATCCAGCCACGGTGGCGCTGAGTTCCGTCCTTTATCCAAATCCGTTCCAGACGGTCTCCAGAAATATTGATGCCTATGGCCA
>CAJCCF010000765.1 GCA_903960845.1 uncultured Verrucomicrobiota bacterium
GCATCGCATGGGCGCTGATCATGATTGCCGGTTGCAAATGCACATTGATCAACGGGATGCCGCATGCTTCGCGCGCCAGTCGCGCGCCGAAGACGGTGCATGGTGCGAGCATGAGATCAAAGCGGTCAGCGGTGTTTTGGTGGACCTCAATGGGTTGGAGAAAACTTTCGGTGCTCTCGCCCGCAAACTTAAAGACGAGTTTCGTGCCGTGATAAAGTTGCCAGATTCTCGGATTGGTGATGAATCTCTCAAAGTCTTCGGTTCTGCCCAATGGAATGACTTCCAGTCCAGCATCACGCACGGTGTTCTCAAACAAGCAGGCGACGATCATCGTCACCCGGTGGCCGCGCGCTTTCAACAATCGGCCGAGCCAGAGAAATGGGAAGACATCTCCAGCACTGCCAAATGGAAGAAGAGCGATGTGTGACATGGAATGAATGTGTGTGAGTTCACTTGGTTCGTGATGTGGCTTTTGTCCTTCACTTTTTAAGCTGGCATCTGCAGGCTGCTGCAGCATCGTGCGGCCATGTTTGTCTGGTCAAAATTATCGTCGTCCAAGTGGGCGGATGCTTGGGAAGAGCGTTTCGCCGGGAATTCCGCGCTGAATCTTGCGATCACTTCGGTGCCTGGTCGCGAGACGATCCGCGTCGAGGTCTATGCCGAGAAAAAAAGGGAGGTGATGGCCATTCATCGAGAATGGGGTGGCAGTGTGCGTGAACTGAAGAATCGCAACTGGGCCGCACTTTCATCCGAACCTCTGCCCGTGATTCAAGTCCGTGGCAAATTGGTGGTGTGCAGCGCCAGGACTCCTGCACAGATTCGTCAGGCAAAGGCTGCTCATCAAGGACGGGAGATCATTGCCATTCCGGCGGATATGGCCTTTGGAACAGGACACCATGCGACGACCTCAACCATGCTGCGAATGCTTGCCGATGCCTCAGAACCTCTCAAAGGCAGTCGGTGGAAGATGGCGGATCTCGGCTGCGGCAGCGGTATCCTCGCCATTGCCGCCACGAAACTTGGGGCGGCAAAAGTATGGGGCTGTGATTTCGACCCAAAGGCGGTAAAAGTTTCGAAGGAGAATGCGGAGCGCAATGCCACGCCAAAAATCCGCTTCACTGAGGTGGATGTTCTGGAATGGGAACCGAAGGAAGTTTGGGATATCGTGGCAGCGAACATTTTTAGCGACATCCTGGAGGCGGCATTCCCACAGATCGTGCGTGCGGTGAAACCGGGAGGTGTGCTGATGGCCTCGGGCATTCTCAAGACGCAGGCGGATGCCTGTCTGGCTGTGGCCGCGGCCAACGGAATATTCTGGGAGCGCATCGTGAAGAAGGGTAAGTGGGTCTCTGCCTGCGGAGTGCGTCTCGCATAGGGTGCCTGCATCTTTGCTGGATGAGCGATTGACGGGCCATCGGCTCTGTCCAATCTCAGGACTCACTCATGGAACACGTTCTTGTCATCACTCGCACCCTGCTGGATCAACTCGGCAGCTTTCAGGGCTTTCAATCGGAGGTGAAGCCCTATCTGGATGCGATGCTGGCGCCGGGAGCGAATTTTTTCATGGAGCGCCCCGCTGCGGAATTGGACCCCACTCACAAGCAACTCATACCCTATTCGATCTTTCATCACAATGGCGCCTACCTCTGCTACACCCGCGGCGGAAAATCGGGAGAGAAGCGATTGGTGTCGAAACGCTCCGTTGGTATCGGTGGTCACATCAACCCGGTGGATCAGAGCCATGATGGTCTGGGAGAGTCGATGTATTTCAACAGCATCGAACGGGAGATGCGCGAGGAGCTGGTGATCGGTGGCACCCACACCCAGGAGGTGATCGGCCTCATCAATGATGATTCTTCAGAAGTCGGCAGCGTGCACTTGGGGGTGGTGCATCGCTTTGAGTTGAGCAGCAATGAGGTGAGTTCCAATGAGGATGCCATCCAGGATTTGCGCTTCTACACACTCGACGAACTGAGGGTGATGCGCGGTGAACTGGAGACTTGGTCCCAGATCATCGTTGATTATCTAACGAAGTGATTTTGCGTTTCCGCCATTCAGGCGTTGGCATCGGTCGCGCGTCTGATGCTGGAAATGACATCGCTGATTTTAAGATCGATACGCTGGCGCTTTTTGAAGTAGCTGATGTGCTCGAAACCCGCCTCAGAAAGGTTGTTTAAAGCGGTGACGAAATGTTCGCCAACACGGACAGGCTTATGGGCATCACTGCCGATGACGATGGGGATTTTGCGCTCAGCCATCATCCGGAGCATTTCATTCCCGGGATTCATCTCCGAGTAGCTTTTATTCAGACCGGAAGTGTTCAGTTCCATGGCCACACCGGTTTTTGCAATGCGGTCAAGCACCGTGGTGACGGTGTTCTTGATGATGGCAAAACACCAGCTGTCCGGGTGATAGTTTTTGACCAGATCCGGGTGAGCAAGGCAATCATAAAGCCCCGTCTCGGCACTAAGGGCGAGATTCTCAAAGTAACTGCGGCGGAAGTTCTCAATGGTACCCACCTCAAATTTGTTGAGATACTCCTTGGACTGCCAGTGCACGGCTCCGAGGACGTAATCGAAGTTCGCGCGTTGATGCAGCGATTCGAGCCACTTTTCATAGCCGGGAAAGTATTCGCTTTCCAGACCGAGCAAGACCTCAAGTTTACCCTTGTAGGCAGCCGCCGTGCGCTTGACGAGATCCACGTAGAGATCCAGTTCACTTTCGGACATGCGAACCGTAGGCCAGAAGCTGTCAGGCATCGGGCAGTGGCAGGTGAAGATGATGCCTTTAAGTCCGGCTTTGACTGCCTGTGCGGCATACTCCTCAGGTTCACCCCAGGCGTGTTTGCACAGCGGTGTGTGCATGTGGGAGTCGTAAAATAAGGCTCCCGATTTGGAGGCAACAGGTGCTTCCGACGAAATCACTGGTGCTTTGGCCGCAGCGATTGGGTCTGACGAAATTGAGGGCAATGAAAAGACCTTCTTGGTCGTGCTTTTCGGTGCAGGAGGAGGCGCTGATGGAAGGCTGGCAATCCTTGGCATGCCTGTCGATGATACCACCAGCGTCGTGCTGATTTTGGGTTCAGGGGCAGGTGGAGCGCCCTTATTAGCTGGGGTTTTGACGGCAACCTTGGGTGCCGCCGGGGCTTTGCTTGCCGAAGGTGGCGTGGGTTTTTTAACCAAAGGTGCTTTTTTAGCAACCGGTGCTGGTGCCTTCTTGATCGGAATTTTCTTGGCCGGTGCTTTCTTGGCTGGAGCTTTCTTGGCGACTGGCGGAGGCGCTTTTTTGACAGGTGCAGGAACTGTTTTCCGGGCGGGAGTGACCGAGGGCTTTGGGGTCGCGGAGGAAGCCTTTTTTACGGGCGGTTTGGCCTTGGCGGGAGTGTTCTTTGGCACAGGTTTTGGAGTCGCTTTCTTCAGGGACGGTTGGGACGACTTGGCCGTGCTTTTCTTGGAGACGGCGGTCTTCTTGGTGGATTGGGTAGCGGGTTTGGCTGTTTTGACCTTCGGCTTGGATGGTTTGCTCTTGCTCACTGGATTAGCTCCTCTTGTTGTGAAGTGTCAGCCACCCTTTGCCTTCGATACCTGCGATGCGCACGGCTTTGGCGTTGGTCGTGGGGCCGGGATAACAGAGCCGGAGTGTCAGTGGAACATTGTTCCAATTACCTAATTGAAGCTGTTCGAGCAATGAGCGGAATTGGGGGTCATCACGATTGAAATAAGCATACACGGTACCCTGCTCCGCCGGGTGCTTGAGCTCGATGACTTCCTGTCCGGCTCCCGGGCTCATTTCCACATTACCGGACGGTTTGGAGGCAATGACTCTGAATAAGGTGGGATGATCAGGACGGGTGGAGATGAATTCTTTCCAATCGAGCTCACTGTAGCGGACACTGCTTTCCCAATCTACCCGGATCGTTTGATCGTTCATCTTCTCTACAATCAGGCACACAGGATCGTCATCCGTGAAAAAACTCTGCACATAGGCAAGCTGGTGTCCGGATTCTAACATCGGCAGCACCCATCCGAGTTTTTGCCACTTGGTGCTGTTCAGTGGATGCTTCCGGTAATAGGCCTCCATGAGTGGCAGGACACGCTCTCCGTCACGGGAATAGATCGCCTTATCTGCCACGGTGGTGGCGGAGAAAAACTTGCGCACCACATCCTCAATCATTGGTCGAAATTTTTCGACGTCCATTAAGGCTGGAGTTTCGGTCTGTGGGCCCGGAATTGTATTCGCCAGCGAAAGCGGACTGACAGCCGAGGTTGGAGGTTTTTGTGGAATTGGCCGTGCGACGCCAAGTTGGGCATCGCTCTCCACCGGAATTGCACCAGACCAGTGCTTTTTTTGGTGCGAGTGCAGGGCATCTTCGACAAAGGCCGGATCGATCTGCGGACCATCCTTGTCGAGCTGGATCAGGATCACATAGAAAACAACTGCCATAGTGACCACCAGCGCAGTGCAGCCGATCAGCTTTGCAATGCCGTTAAGCATCACCTCTCGGCGCCTAATTCGGCTCAAACGAGGCTTGTTGGTGGTATGGGTCATGGATCTTCACAGAAATGGAGCCGAAGGCGGGAATTGAACCCGCGACCCGCGCATTACGAATGCGCTGCTCTACCTCTGAGCTACTTCGGCCCGTGTGACGGGAAGGTTGAAGCTTTATGTTATAGCGGCACTGAGGGAATTGTCATTTTCTTTCTGCGGGGAGTCATAGATTTCCATCCACTCAAAGAGTCCCTTGCTTGCTTCACCTCTTGGTGGAGGGTGGTCAATCATTTCCCCCGATTTCCTATGCCACCCCCTTCTTCAAAACTCTCCGCTTATGCCGAGTTTCAGGCGGAATTGAATCAAATTCAGAAGCACAAGTGGCTTGTCAGCGAAAAGGAAGGATTTGATGTGGGATTCGACCGGGCTCTTACGGAGTGGGTTGGCAAGCACCGTCAGGAATGGCGTCGCGAGCGGAACAAGGAAGCTGGCAGGGCCCCCTGATGTGCTAAACGTCCCGATCACACCAGTTTGGCGGATCGGGCGCAGCAGTATTTCACCTTGGCCGGGAACTACTTGAAAAACAGCGGGATCACAAGGATGGCCAAAATATTGACCACCTTGATCATGGGGTTCACGGCAGGGCCTGACGTGTCCTTGTATGGGTCTCCTACCGTGTCACCGGTCACTGCCGCCTGGTGTGCGAAGCTGCCCTTGCCACCGTGATTACCTTCTTCCACATACTTTTTAGCATTATCCCAGGCACCACCAGCGCTGGTCATGGCGATGCCGACGAACAGACCCGTAATGATCGTTCCGATCAGTAGACCACCGAGAGCTTCCTTGCCCAAAAAGGCTACACCGACCACGAAAATGATCGGCAACAACGCCGGGGCGATCATTTGCCGTAGGGCCGCCTTGGTCACAATGTCCACACACTGACCATATTCAGGCGTGTCCTGACCGGTCAGGATGCCTGGCTTGGCAGCGATTTGGCGGCGAACTTCACGAACCACGGCACCCGCAGCACTGCCAACGGCGTCCATGCCAAAGGCAGTGAACAGATAGGGTAGTAAACCGCCGATGAACATGCCGATGATGACCTGCGGGTTCATCAGGTCAAAGGCGATCTCCTTCAGGTGCAGGAAGGCTTTCAATTCCTCCACGTAGGAGCCAAACAACACCATGGCGGCGAGTCCGGCCGAGGCGATGGCGTATCCCTTGGTCACTGCCTTCATGGTGTTACCCACGGCATCCAGTTCGTCGGTGATTTTGCGCACTTCTTCAGGCAGGCCGGACATCACCGCGATACCGCCGGCGTTGTCGGTGATGGGGCCGAAGGCATCCAGGGAAATAATGATGCCGCTAAGGCTGAGCATAGAGACCACGGCCACGGCGATGCCATACAGGCCGCCCAGGTCCCAGCATACCCAGATGGAACTGGCGATAGCCAGCACGGGAAGGAGGGTCGCGTGGTGTCCTACGCTGATGCCGGCGATGATGTTGGTCGCATGGCCCGTTTCAGAGGCTTTGGCAATGCGGCGCACTGGGGCGTGAGCGGTGCTGGTGAAGTAGTTCGTGATCCACACCACCACAAAGGTCAGAATGATGCCAATGATGGCGCAATAAAACAGGCTGTCCGCAGTGATTGTCTTGCCCGCCATGCTCACGGCATTCGGGAAAATGGCAGCCGTGGCCCACTTGAAAAGAACCGCTGAAACGAGGCCGGATACCGCCACGCCGCTCACCAGGGAGGCTGTTGCCTTCTGTTTGACGAAGTTTACCCAACCGATGCCAAGGAGGGAAGACAGAATGGAAAGGCCGCAAAGGACAAATGGATAAACGATCACCGCGTGATTGCCCTCGGGTCCGGTCAAATGCCCTACCAGCATCGCCCCGATGAGGCTCACGGCATAAGTCTCAAACACGTCAGCGGCCATGCCCGCGCAGTCGCCAACATTGTCACCCACGTTGTCTGCAATCGTAGCTGGATTGCGGGGATCATCTTCGTTGAGGTTTTGCTCGATTTTGCCCACGAGGTCTGCGCCCACATCGGCCGCCTTTGTGTAAATACCGCCCCCGAGACGCGCAAACACTGAGATCAACGAACTGCCCAAAGCCAGACCAATCAGTGAATCAATCGCGGATTTCACTCCACCCATCTTTTCCATCACCAGATAAAACACACCTACCGAGAGCAGACCCAAGGCCACCACCAGCAGGCCGGTAACTGCGCCACCGTTGAAAGCGATTTTTAATGCCGGATGTGCTCCCACGCTGGCTGCCCAGGCGGTGCGGACATTTGCGCGCACGGCGACCATCATGCCGATGTAACCTGCCACCATTGAACAAGCGGCACCCACTACGAAGCCTGCGCTCGCCGCGCCTCCGCGTGCATACCAGACCACCGCAAACACCAAGATCGCGATCATGCTCACGGCACGGATCTGTCTGCTCATGTAGGCTTTGGCCCCTTCCTGAATGGCTCCACCAATGAGGGCCATTTTGTCATTGCCTGGGGAGGCGGCGAGGATTTGGCGGATGAGGAGAATCGCAAAAACCAGACCCACGACAGCGAGGACGATGGAAATCTGAATACCTTGAGTTAGGAGGAATGACGGGGTCACGAGAGATCGGTGTGCTGTTGGTTGGTCCAGAGGTTGGGTCCGGAATTGGGCCGCGAATTCTAGCGGACTCATGCAGTCTGGCAACAGGCTTTTCTAAGCGAATGAACAGCGAGTATCACCTCAGTAACGGTTCTGAGCATATAGGTACGGATCACGGGCTGCGTTCTGCAGGAACCCGGAGCCAGAATTTGGCGAAGCCTGTGCTCTGTCTGAGCATTAAAATCGAATGCCAGCTCGCAGTCCGATGGTGGTGGGTGTACCGCTCTCTCCGATGAAGCTTGAGGGGGAGAGTCCCGGGTGGCTGATGGCAACAGGGATGTAATTGGTGCCGAAGGCATTGTTCACGAAAGCTTCGGCATGCCAGAGACCTCCGCGGATTCCGAGCTGGAAGTTGGCCAGTGTGTAGGCATCCTGCGCTGCTGTGTTTTGGGCGTCATAGTTGAATGAGCCGATGGTCTGTATGTCGGCACGGGCGTAAAGATTGAGCCGGGAAGTGACGGGGATTTCGACGATACAACCGAAACTGGTGGTGTAGTCCGGGGTGAGTGGGAGTTGCCTTCCGCTGATCGGAATGCCACCGTTGCTGGCGTTTGACAGGAACTTTGTGTCCTGCCAACCGGCGCTGCCGAAGATGCTGATCAGGTAGTTGATCTTGTAGTCGAGATTGAGTTCGAGCCCCTGAGAGGTGGCGCCGCCGGAATTGGAGATGAAGAACTGGTTGATGCCGGGTGACTGATTGAGTTGGATATCCCTCCAATCCGTATGAAAGGCCGCGAGACCAAAGCCTGCTTTGTTGTCCAGCGCGCGGCCTTTGAGACCGATTTCGTAATTCCAACTCCTCTCCTCGCCATACATTGACGGGCCAATGGAATTGAAGCCTCCGGCTTTGTAGCCCCCGGCCATGCTGAAGTAGGCCATGAGGTCGGGCCTGAGACGATAGCTGATGGCGGTTTGGGGTGTGACTTGGCTGAACGAACGGTTTGCATTCACCCGATTCGATGGACCGGGTGCCGGGCTGCTGGTGTTGAGGAGGTCGGCATCCTTGTTTTCGTAATCCAAGCGCAGGCCGGTGGTGATGTCGATTCGATCCCTTAGCGTGAGCGTGCCCTGCACATAAGAACCTATGCCGAGATCGGTGATTTGTGCCTGATTCAGTGCTTGTGATGGGGCGAGGCTTAGCGGCGGATTCAGTGAGGTTGTGACATGTTGTTCGTAATCGGCCGAAAAGAGGAATATCCCGGCCTGCCATCGTAGCGTCGCCTCTGGTCCGAGTGTGAGGGGTTTGGTTGCCGGGTTGGCAAAGCGGAACTCCTGTGTCCAGGTGGTCATCCTTTCGCGATTGAAGCGCGTGGCCAGGGGGAAGGGGAGGCGATCGAAATCGGTGCTGTCGATGGTCTCCCAGCCAACATATCCGGTGGTCGAAGTGAAATCGAAATCGTCGGCATGATACGTGACCAGCAACGAGGGCATGAGTACATCGCGGGAAGTGAAACCCACGAAGTCGCTTCCGTCCTGACGTGGCTGATGGCGCAGCGCGGCAAGATCATTCAGCGCGTAGTCGCCGTCGTTTGCGGATTCACCTGCGATGATGAGCCGAACTTCAATCTCGTCCCCCGGGGTCCAGAGGAACTGAGCTTTGCCAAAATTGGCGCTGCGATTGTCGATGTCATTGCCGGTGAACGTGCTGGTGGTGAATCCATCGCGCTCGGTGTGACCGCCCGCAAAGCTGAAGCCAAGCTGATCCTGAATCAACGGCGTGGTCACGCTGCCGCGGAAATCGTACAGATTGTAGCTGCCAAAGGTTGTCTGAAACTCGCCGCTGAAACTTGAGAGTGAGGGACGGCGACTGGTGATGTTGATCAATCCACCGACGGTGTTGCGCCCATACAATGCGCCGAGCGGACTGCGCACGAAATCGATCTGCTCGATGTCGAGCAACTCAAGGCTTGAGGAGTTGGCATTGAACTGCGGAACGCCGTCGATGCAGGTCGTGACACCCGGATTCATGGCGGAGGAACCGATGCCTCGAAAGCGCGGGCTGCTTAGTTTGCGGGCGCTGAATTCCGTGAAGATCGTGTTTGGCGCATGCATTGCCGCGTCCTTCACCGTGCGTGCCATGGCCGACTCGAGGAAGTCATGGGAACTCACCGTGGCACTGAGCGGTAAACCGAGAAGATCCTGGCGCAGGTTTGGCGCTGAGATGCGCGCGGATTCGATTTCAGGCACGACCTTTGCCACGTAGAGCGGAATGGCACGAGGGATTGCTGGGGAGTCTGCGGCCACTGATTCACCCGAAAACGCGGGCAGAAGCAGGCAAAACAGGAAGCGCTGGCAGGACATGTCGTGGCTGAAGAGGGAACGCTGTTTGGTGACTGGCAAATGGTTTGTTAGTGCGGGCGGTTGACGCCGCTAAAGTGGGCAAACGCCAAGCGCGGGTTCAAAACAACCAAGCCACAGAAACCGCCTGGTTAATATCTGGGCACTTTAATATCCACTTCATCAGACCAGGCCGTGATGCCGCCGGTCACATTCGTCACATTGGTGAAACCAAGGGACTGCAGGCTGGAAACGGCTTTGGCACTGCGTCCGCCAAGTTTGCAGTGGACGTAGACGGGAATGTCGCGCGGGATTTCGGCTGCCCGGTTGGTGACTTGTGCCAGAGGGATGAGTGTGGCTCCACTGATGTGCGCTGTGGCATATTCGTCAGGCTCCCGCACGTCGATAAGGAGGTGTGGCAGTCCGTCTTTTCTGATTTGGCTCAATTCCTGAACGCTGATGGCCGTGACGGCGGTGGTCGGGGTGATGCCGCAGAAGCCTTCATAGTCGATGGGTTCGGTGATGCTCGGTTTTTCCCCGCATACCGGGCAATCGGGATCACGACGCAGAGTGAAGGTGCGGAAGCGCAGGCTTAGTGTGTCCACATGCAGCAGTTTTCCAAGCAGTGGCTGGCCGATGCCGGTGATAAGCTTGATGGCCTCCAATGCTTGCATGGTGCCGATCATTCCCGGAAGAACGCCGAGCACACCGCCTTCCGCGCAACTCGGGACCAAACCCGGCTTCGGCGGTTGCGGTGACATGCAGCGGTAACAAGGAGCTCCGAGATGTGGTGCGAAGACGCCAACCTGACCCTCAAAGCGCAGGATGCTGCCATAGACATTGGGCTTTTTAAGCCACACCGCCACATCGTTGGAAAGGTAGCGTGTCGGAAAGTTGTCGGTGCCGTCAATGATGATGTCATAACTGGCAGCGATGCGCATTGCATTGGTCGCGTTGAATCTCTCGGCGTAGGTTTCGACAACGAGGTGTGGATTGATATCCAGCAGCCGCTCGCGTGCCGCGTCGAGTTTTGGACGGCCCACGGCACTCTGGCCAAAAAGGAGCTGGCGCTGAAGGTTTGAAACCTCGACCACATCCGGATCCACCAATCCCAGGCATCCA
>CAJCCF010000766.1 GCA_903960845.1 uncultured Verrucomicrobiota bacterium
CCACTGGCAAAGGTGTAGGTCGGAGTGTCGTTCACCGGGGTGAGAACGATCTGGAAACTCTTGGTCACCGAACCGATGGCGTCATTGGGGGCTGTGTTGGAACCACTATCACGGACCGTCACCACCACCGTGGCTGTGCCAAAGGCGTCAATACGCCGCTGATAGCGTAGTGTTCCCGCAGCATCAATGGTCACAGAGCCATTGTAGAAAAGAACCCTCTGCTGATCATCCGCAATGGTGCAGGTGTAGGTCGTCAGGGTCTGGGTAGCTTCATCCGTACCACCCCCACGATTGATCCCCGCAATGTAGCCTACAGTCAGGAAGTTGGGGACCACCACATCTATTTGGCCCGCATCACTCTCGTCAATCGTCACCACCGGGGTGGGAAGATCGGCGGTGAAGAACGGTTCGTCGTTAATGGCATTGATCGTGACCGTTGCCGTCTTAATGGCCGTGGTGAGAGGCGGCGTGCCGTCATCGCTCAGAGTGATTTCCAATGTAGCGACACCATTCTGGTTGGCCGCAGGCGTAAAGGTCAGTGCACCAGTCGTCGCATTGATCGTGGGTGTTCCCACAAAGAGCGAAGCTCCCACCGTCACCGTCACATTGAACGTGAGAGTGTCTGCAGTTTCAGGAGTGGATCCACCCCCTGTGAGAATGGACGTGGCAAACGCCGGAATCGTGGTCGTAGCAGCGTCTTCATTAATTCCAGTAATCGCGGTGTCTGGAATCGTGAAGCTGGGCACATCATTCACCGGATCGACCGTGATGGTGAAGATCTGCGCAATACCTGAGTCGATGCCACCATTCGCGACGAGTCCATTGTCTTTTGGTATCACCGTCACCGAGGCACTGCCATGTGCGTTAAGAGATGGGGTGAAAGTCAAGTTGCCGGTCGAGCCACTGATCGCAGGCTGTGTGCTGAAGAGCGCATTGTTGTTATTTGTAACTGTGAACGTGAGCGTCTGAGTGGACTCGTTGCCAAGTGTGCCACCCCTGTTGACACCAGCTATATTGATGAAAGCCAGAACAGTTTGTGCGCCTGAGTCTTCATTAACTGCCGCAGGGTTGCTTGGCGCAACCAATATGGCGGGTGCGTCGTTTACTCCTGTCACGGCAACCGTGAAGGTGCGGACAATGGTTTGCGTGCCGCCGCCTGCATCATTCACGGTCACGGTGATGATGGCACTGCCATTGGCATCCGTTAGCGGCGTGTAGGCCAGACTGCCGGTGGTGTCCGCCGAGGCGTAGGTAACCGTCGGATTGGGAATCAGAGCCGTGTTGCTTGAAGTGGCTGTCACCACAAGCGTTTGCAGTTCATTGGCTGCACCGGATGAAATCCCGGCAAGGTTGATCGTTTGCTCTGCAGCATCCTCCAGGATGGCTGCAGGAGTTGGGATCGTCGTCAATGTCGGCTGGTCATTGACCGACGTGACCGTCACCAGGAAAGTGCGGCTAAAGGTGTTAACACCGGAGTTTAAAGTGTCACCGTCGTCAGTCACGGTGACGGTGACGTTGGCCGTTCCGCTCATGTTGGCCACCGGCGTGTAAGTGATGGAGCCAGTGGTGCCGGATGGAGTATAGACGACAGTTGGATTTGGGATCAACGCGGTATTGTCCGAGGAAGCCGTGACGGCAAGAATCTGAGCGGACTCATTGGTTGCCCCCTTGCCGATTCCCGCAAGACTAACGGTCTGCAGTGTTGCATCCTCCAAAATAGCCGCACGATCCGTAATCGCCGTGAGCGTTGGCGCATCGTTGACGGCCGTGACCGTCACCACAAAAGTGCGACTCACGGTATTTACGCCGGAGTTTGAAGTGCCGCCGGTGTCAGTCACGGTAACCGTGATCGTAGACGTCCCACTCAAGTTGGCCGCTGGTGTGTATTTGATCGAGCCTGTCGCGTCCGACGGTGTGTAGACCACTGTTGGAGTGGGAATCAACGCCGTGTTGCTGGATGATGCCGTGACGGCAAGAACCTGTGAAGATTCGTTTGCCGGACCTTTACCAATGCCTGTCAGATTAACCGTTTGCTGAATTGCGTCTTCCAAAATATCTGCCGGGGTTGCAATCGCCGCCAGTGTCGGCTGATCATTCACAGCAGTCACGGCAACCGTGAAGGTGCGCACAATGGTTTCCGTTCCGCCGCCCCCATCATTCACCGTGACCGTGATCGTGGCACTGCCATTGGCATCCGCCACAGGCGTGTAGGCCAGACTGCCGGTGGCGTTCGCCGAGGTGTAGGTAACCGTCGGATCTGGAATCAGAGCCGTGTTGCTCGAAGTGGCTGTCACTACAAGCGTTTGTGATTCATTGGCGGCACCGGATGTAATCCCGGCAAGGTTGATCGTTTGCTGTGCAGCATCCTCAAGGATGGCTGCAGGACTTGGGATCGCGGTTAGTGTCGGCGCATCATTCACCGAATTGACCGTGATATCGAAGGTCTCCACAGCACCTGTGTTGGCACCACCATTGAGTATGCCTCCATTGTCCACGGGCGTCACTGAGATGGACGTTGTGCCATTAGCATTCGCTGCGGGGGTATAGGTGAGTGCACCGGTGGAACTAATCGCGGGTCCCGCAGAAAAAAGGGCGGGGTTGGTGGCCACGACCGTAAAGCCACCTCCTGTAGCACCAAAAGTCTGGGCTTGTTCATTGAGCAGACTGCCACCACGATTGATAACCGCAGAATTAGTGAATGTTCCATCTACAACTGTGGTCGTGTTGATAAACTTTGTAATTGTTTGAGCACCTGCATCTTCATTCACGGATGGAGGGCCAGTCAGAGTTCCTAACACAGGCACGTCATTCACGGCTGTCAGGATGATGTTTCGCGTCTGAGCCGCCTGTATCGCGTATTGTGGTGCCTATTGAGCGCCTGAAACGGAGGCCGGTCAAGCCACCATAGGCACATACCCATTGCCTCAATGAATCCGGAACACTCAGGAAGTTGAGCTTGGATCACTCAGCCTAAATTCCATGAATGGATGCTAAGAGAATGCGGGCAAAGGCATGGTTTTCAACCTGTTAGCTCTGCTTTCCCGACTCACCCAAAAGGTGAGAACTCCTGCAAGGTGGATGCCTTGTCATTCATTCCTCTGCCACATTCCTCTGCCACATTCCTCTGCCACATTCCTCTGCCACATTCCTCTGCCACATTCCTCTGCCACATTCCTCTGCCCAATGATTGTCCATTTCCGGCTCAGCCCTCAACCAGGAAGTCTCAACGCCGGTTTAAAGTTCGATCACGGAGTCTTCCGCACACGAGGGATGGCCCGTAGCGCGCCGCCGGAATAGAAGCGCTGAAATATCCGGTCAGCCTGATTCAAAGCCTAAGCCCCCGATTCAGCTGCAAAGCGCTGCTCAGAACAGTTCTCAAACAATCGGCAGAGCGCGATGCTCAACCCATGAACAGGCGGGTCACAGAGGCACCTGTCAGGACGGATGCCAGACCCGGATTAGCCGGTGTCTGAATTCCGCCGAACACCAGGAGAAGTTTGGGACGTGCTCTCAGTACGTTTTGCCTTCAGGGATGACGGGCACACCGGAGACTTCATTGAGCACCTGATCAAAATCGGCGGCGCATTGCGTGAAGTGAGCATGGACAGCGCCGAACTCGCTGCCGAGAACGATGAACTGAGCGCCAAGATCGGTGAGGGTTTTGGCATCGGCAGCCGAGCCGACGGGCCGGCCCCAGGCTTTGCCATGCTTGCGGCAGGCGGCGGCGATTTTCTTCTGCACGTCCATCATGACGGGATCATTCACGCCGGGCGTGCAGCCGAGACGCAGGGACATGTCACCGGGGCCGATGAAAAGGATGTCCACACCGGGAACCGCCGCGATGGCATCGGCGTTTTCAAGCGCGGCAGGCGTTTCGATCTGCACGGTGAGGAAGGTCTCGCGGTTCGCGGCATCGGTGTAGTCGTCAGGCTTGCCGATCCAGTAATCGGCATCGCGCCCGCCACCGCAGAAACCGCGATCACCGAGCGGCGGGAACTTGATGGCATTCACCAGCGCGCGCGCCTCTTCGGCAGTGCCGACATGAGGAATCATGAGGCCGGCGGCACCGTCTTCGAGCAGGCGATAAAGACCGTTCTTTTCCTTTGTCGGCGGACGCCACATGCAGTCGATGTCGGCGGCGTGATGACGGCCGAGCATGGTCTCGATCTCGCGCGGGTCCCAGACACGGTGCTCGGCATCGAGCCAGATGCCGTCATAGTGAAAGTGCGACGCGATGGCCGGGAAGAAGGCGATGGGTGAACCGGTGCAGCAGATGCGGGCAACGCGGCCGGCACGGATTTTGGCGAGGACTTTGGATTTTCTCATGGGAATAAAGGCAGGGTGGATTCAAAGGGTGTTGAGATTGAGTCGGGGTGATCCGCTGAGTTGTGGGAGCAGGCTGTGATTATCGAGGCCGAAGAAACGCTCACTCTCAGTCATCTCAGGCTGAAGTTTCCGCGCGGCGGCGAGGCGCTCCGAGACGGCTGCGGGATCGGAGAGAACTGGCAGCAAGGGGCCAAGCAAGGCTTTGAGTTGGGGAACGAGAAGGGCCGCGTCAGTCTGGAACAGAGCGATGCCATCGGCGCCTTCATCATAGTTCCGGGCGATCCTTTCGAGAAAGGCGCGTTGATTGGCCTTCACGCCCCTGCCCTCGACCGTGTTGGCACCGCCATGAATCTTCACCCCATGGGCCCGGGCCAGTTCGACATAGGGCCGGGCGGTATCAGGATAGTCGAAGTCCCAGATCCACATGGGGTCGAGCGCGATCTCATCCACCCAGCCCTCTTTGAGCCAGGTGCGCAGATCGATGCCTTCCATCAAGTTCAGGTTGAGCGTCGCCTCAGGGATGCGGACCAGAACGGGCACCTTGCGCTTGGTGGTTTGCTCCAGTTCGCGGAGTTGGGCGCGGAGATC
The DNA here is from genome assembly GCA_903960845.1 of uncultured Verrucomicrobiota bacterium. Lineage (GTDB taxonomy): Bacteria > Verrucomicrobiota > Verrucomicrobiia > Verrucomicrobiales > Verrucomicrobiaceae > Prosthecobacter. The sequence continues at coordinate 4,915 of CAJCCF010000766.1, forward strand.
GCGCATGAAGAGATTGATAAAGTCACAGCGATGCTGCGCCCAGGCAAGAAACCCGGGTGAGCCAACAACCATCTTGCGAGGATCTTCACGGCCTGCCTTCAGCCAGGGATCAAGGATCTGCGGATGATAACGTGCGATGGGAGGCTGGCGGCAGAAATCGATGCACAGGCCATGCACACCAATTTGCGCCACCTCCAGCAGGATGGCGATACGCTCGGCGCGATACTCGGGAATGGCAAAACTGGCCTTGGTTCCATCCACCTGCCCACCGCGAAGCCGTTCCATCCACTCAGGGTGAGCGGCGATGTATTTGGAGCGCAAACCGCCGCCGAGTGAGTCGCCGTAGTGACGGTTCATGCCGAGCCGGCCATAGATGACCATGTCGTTCTTTTCAGCAAAGGACAAGGCGGCACGCAGCGAGCATTCCTGGCGGAAGGAATCACCGATCACCTTTGTCTCCGGACGTGTATCGCCCACATACATCGTGGAGGTGGGCAGTGCGCTATGGTAGTCGAGCGTGCTGCGTCCCAGTGCCCACATGACATGGCGGATGCCATGATCCAGATGGGCCTGCAGGCAGTCCGCCGAGTCATGTCCGCTGGTTTGCTGCCTTTGATACAGCCATTGCCAAAGCTCGGCGATGCCCCAGACCGTCTTCTTTTTCGCGTCTGCCGCCGTGACTGGAAACAATGGAGCAGCGAGAGTGGCTGTGCTGCGGGTGATGAATTTTCGACGGTTCATGGCAGGAGATATTTTTGCAAAAGCCCCACATCAACGTAGAGCGAATTGATCCGCGCCAGCGTGCCAGAGATCCGGCAAAAGTCGCGGCGGAGAAAATGATTTATTGGGCAGTCTGGTTTTGTAGCATTTTCAGGGCAGGCCAGGTGTTTGAACACCCTCCCTCAGTGTCGAAGCGCAGGAAGTCCGAAGTTTCGTAGAGAATGAATCCGCTGAATCGACCATCTGCGCGAACATGCTCTATTTGTTTTAGCACGTCGGATCCTTTGGTGCCGGAGCGGTTGATGTATTGATTGAAGGTCACCGGGATGGCGTGCTGCAGGCAGTGCCCGATCATGTCCCGGCTCACTGGATCGTTTACCATGGCTGCATGCTGAAAGTGATAAAAGCGCAGGATGGCCTCGTCCATCAGCACTTCGCCGATCCATTTGGACCATTCCCAATTCATGTTCGCCGGATAGGCCAAAGCTCGTTCAGCGGGTCTCCCGGATCGGAACCAATCCAACTGGAGGTTGTAGCGCATGCGCTTGCCCGCAGTCTTTAGCCGACTTTTGCATTGGCGCAGAAAATCGGTGTAAGCGTGACCGCGAACCTCGGCGATCTTCCCGGTCAGCGCTTCGCCCTGGAGAGCTCCGCACTGATCGAGGATGACCTTGTTGAAGCCATAATCCTCCGGGTGATCCGTCATCATGCTGTGGTTTTCCTCACGGAAATCGACGCCATCCACGCCGGCTTCGATCATTTCATCCAGGCACTGAAGCCAAAACTTTTGAACCTGCGGTTCGGTCTCGCAAAGAGCTCCGCAGAGATATGGATTGCGGCCCTTGGTAAAGGCGATGAGGCCCTGCTTGCCGTTCACGTTGGGTCGGTCGAGGGAAAGCGATGCGGCACCCCAGCCGTAGTCGAAGTTCAGCCCGGCTGACCGGAAATTTTGAAGAGAGGCGCACCAGACACTCGCACCGGAAGCAATCTCGACCGGGATCACACGACCACGCGTGTCCATGACCTCCAGAATGGAAGTGCCGGCGTTAACAAAATCAGCTTAGTCATCGGCAAAGTCAGTGGTGATCAGCACCTGCCTGCTGGTCAAGTTCAGGCCCGAAAGCGTCAGCACCCGGACAGGCTGACCAGCGCGGGTCAGCACATTTCCTCGATTGTCGCACACCTCGCGCGGGGCCTTTTCAACGGTGTCGGCGAAAGTGAAATCCACTTTCGCCTGCTGGTATTGCCAGTTGGTTTCGCTGGTCCAGAGTTGGAGATGCTCTTTCGTGATACGTGTGGGCGAGTCGTCCTTTTTGATCAACCGGATTGAAGTCACGACTGCCTGGTCGATGCCTGCGGGCAAGTCGTCAGTGCGACGCTTGATTCGAAGCTCGGGGTGGTTCTTGACGAAAGGATCCAGCCAACCAAGACGACCGCCGACATGTGGCAGCAGACCCATGGTCTTCGCCTCCGGACTGCCTTCAGGGAACAGCAGGCCGGCGCCCGTTTCATAGGGCTTGAAGTAGGCGTAAACCTCCAGGCCGTGACGATGCCCAGCTTCGACGGCGACCTTCAGCGGGTTACCCAAACTGCGACGCGTCGCATCGTAATGTTTCCAGCCTCCCTGATAGTCGGCGGCGAATTCGGTCGGACAGATCATTCCGCCGTGCCCGTCACCGTAATAAGCCCAACTCACGCGCTGCACCCTCAGCTCCTTCAGGCACCGCATCATGGAATCAACGTGCCGAGGTGTGATCGTTGTGCCTGCGAGCAGCGCGTCATCAGGGAAATCCACGAGCGCTTCCAGTTTGAAAGGCGGTGTCCGCTGCTTCGTCGATCCGGCGGCGGACGCTGACTCCGGGGCGCGTTTCGCGACTTCGGGCTCGGCTTGGGCAAAAGCTACAAGCGGCGCGAGCAGAAGGGCGGTGAGAAGGGTTAGCTTCATGGGTGAGGAATTCTTCGCTTCATCGCCCCGTATTCGCCATGACCGCCGGAACGGAAATCCGGAGATGATGTGCGCGGGGGAAGTTCCAACCCTTCGGCACATTGTGGTAGCCGATCCAGAGTTCGCCGGGCTCGATTTCGATGACGAACGGGTAAGTGGCACCACCGGGTTTGCCTTTGGCGACAATCATCGAGGGAGTCCAAGTTTTTCCTTCGTCGGCGGAGAGGGCGAGGTGCAGGTCCGTGCGCTTTCCCACCAAACGATTCCATACCAGCGCGATGCGGCCATCGGCGATCCGTGTGAGATGTCCAGGTGCGGAAGTGGCGTCGATGGTGGTCGCCTCCGCCTCGGACCAGGTCTTGCCGCCGTCGGTGGAAAAGGATTCCCAGAAGACCTTGCGCGAGGTGCGGATGAGCAACCACACGCGGCCATCTTTTAACTCGATCACG
>CAJCCF010000767.1 GCA_903960845.1 uncultured Verrucomicrobiota bacterium
CAGCGGCACGAACACCTCCCGGTTCTTCTGCTCCATGTCTTTGACCAGCAGCCGCACCACCGTGCAGCCACCGGTGGAATCTGGCTCATCACGCAAGCGCTCAAAGATATGCTTGGCCGTCTGCCTCAGCCTGGCCGGCAGAGCCTTGTTCTCTTTGAAGATCTGACGAACCCTCTTTCCGAACGGCCCGATTTTGCGCTCAGTCCTCTGCCGTTCTTGCCAGTGGCCCGGCGGCTTGTTGTGCTTCAGCACCTTCTTGAGCGTCTTCCAGTGCATCATGGCCTCCAGCTGCACCTGCCGAAGGCATACTCCCTCAACCAATAATTGGGGCTGAACTTTGCGCCCCGACACGCTCAAGAAGCGAATGATGTCCCGGCATGAACAACCACCACTTCGGGAAATAGAAGCAGACTCAAGGAGGCACCCGCGCCCGCAATCAAGGATCGCGCGACGACTGAATGACACGGGCACCGCGCTGCCAAGTGAAGTAGGACCACGCCCAGTGCAGGAAGACGGAGACTCGGTTGCGCATGTTCATGAGGAAAACGAGGTGCACAAACAACCACATCAACCAAGCGATGAATCCGCGCATTTGGATGCCTGCAAAGCTGACGACAGCGGCGCTGCGGCCAATGGTGGCCATGCTACCCTTGTCCCAATAGCCAAAGGCGGGGCGTGCACCGTCGATGCGTTCGTTTTGAATGCTGTGAGCGATGAAAGCACCCATCTGGATCGCGGCGGGAGAGACGCCCGGCACTTTGACACCGTTTTTGTCTGTCAAAGCTGCGATGTCGCCAGCGGCGAAGACCTCGGGATATCCAGGGAGGCTCAAATCAGGGCGGACCTCGATGCGGCCGCCTCGATCCAGTGGTATACCGGCCAGCGTTCTTGTCACCTCGCTTGCCTCCACACCCGCGCCCCAAATGATGATCTCACTTTCGATGCGTTGATCGCCGGCGATGACGTAACCTTCGCCGACTTCTTTGACCGGGCAATTCAATTGCACGGTGACACCCATGGTCTTCAATCGATCCCGCGTGTAATCGGGAAGTCCGCCGGGAAACACCGGCAGAAGTTTGGGGCCGGCTTCAATGAGATAGACTCTTGCCTGCGTGGGGTCGATGTGACGAAAGTCCTCTTTGAGAACAACACGCGAGAGTTCCGCCAGCGAACCTGCCATCTCAACGCCAGTCGGCCCACCACCGACGACAACCATCGTGAGGAGCTTCTCGGTTTCTGCCGAATCGAGGGTGGATTCCGCCTTCTCAAAGGCAAGGAGCACCTTTTTACGGATTGCCATCGCGTCATCGAGGCTCTTGAGGCCGAGGGTGTGCTGTGACCATTCGTTGTGACCAAAGTAGCTGGTTTTGGCACCGAGAGCGATGACAAGAAAATCGTAACCGATCACACGATCTTTGAGCTTCACCTGTTTGGCCGGGAGGTCGATGTGCACAACATCGCCCATGATCGTGGTGACGTTTTTTTGATCCGCCAGGATGCTGCGCAGTGGCTGGGCGATTTCCGTCATGGCCAGTGCTCCAGAGGCCACCTGATAGAGCAGCGGCTGAAAGAGGTGGTGATTCCACCGATCCACGAGGGTGACGCGGATGGTTTCACTGCGCAGCCGTTTAGCACATTCGAGACCGGCAAACCCGCCGCCCAGGATGAGGACATGTTTGGTGATCATCAAAGATGGTGATGGCGAGATTGTTGAGGTGTTGTCATGATGCAAAAGAGACCTTGAGCACTCGGCTCAAGGTCCCGTCTATGCGAACTTTTTCGGTTAGGGTTCGCACTGCACATTATTCCTTTGGCAACACCACGCTGTCGATGACGTGAATCACGCCGTTTGAGCCAACAATGTCTGTCTTAACGACCTTGGCGCCGTTCACGGTCACGCTGCCGTCTTTCACCACGATGTCGAGTTCAGTGCCTTGCACGGTCTTGACCTTGCCAGTCTTCACGTCAGCAGCGAGTACCTTTGCGGCCACGACGTGATAGGTGAGGATGCCAGCGAGCTTGGCTTTGTTCTCAGGCTTGAGAAGTGTTTCCACCGTGCCTGCTGGCAGTTTTGCAAAAGCTTCGTTGGTAGGTGCGAAAACGGTGAATGGACCTTCACCGCTCAATGTCTCTGCCAGGCCAGCGGCTTTGACTGCGGCTACGAGAGTGGAGAAATCAGCATTGCCGGCAGCAATGGCGACAACCGTTTGTGGAGCGGCTGCATCGGCAGCAATAACCCGCTGCGAAGTGGTGCCGACAAGCAGCGCGATAAAGGCAATATTGAGGATTTTTTTCACAGGCATCCCATAGGCAGTGCCGAATGAGGGGCAAGCCTTGAAGTGACGTGGTGGAGGGGCGCGAAAGTGTTGGAGGCCGAGTTGAGGTTTTGCTGG
>CAJCCF010000768.1 GCA_903960845.1 uncultured Verrucomicrobiota bacterium
TGGGCTCCATCTTCACTTCGCAGGAACAGACGGACTCACGTTTGGCCCGGCCAAAGGTGGTGAGGAAATAATTGCTCACGGCACCGTCAGCGATCTGCACGGCACGGGCACCGAGAGGCAGTCCCTGGAATTTGTTCTGCGTGTCCGTGATCTGGGACACGGCATCCAGCAGGATTTCAGCGCGAACGCGGCGAACCTGGGCGTGGGAGAAGTTCTTTTTATCACCCGCATTGGTCTCGTTCACCTTCGTGCTGCGCTGGTAGGTCATGGAGGTGCAAATATCCTTCACGAGACGGCGCATATCGAATTTGTACTCCGTGAGCTGCTTGGCAAGAGCGCTCAGCAATTCCGGATTCGAAGGCGGATTCGAGACACGCACGTCATCGACCGGATCGACAATGCCGACACCGGTGAAATGAGCCCAGGTGATATTGGCGATGTTGCGGGCAAAGTAGGGATTCTGAGGAGAAGCGAGCCATTCGGAAAGCACCTTGCGGCGGTCTTCCCCAGGCTTGATCTCAGGAGTGTCACCACCCAGAAACTTGGGTTTCATCACGGCCTGAGTCAGGAAGTGCCTCGATTCGCCACCCTTGCTGTTGTAGATGATGACCTCCTGCGGGTCGTCGGTCTGCTTGCGGCCGATCTGGGAGAAAAAGGCCTTGAAGCCATAATAGTCATCCATGGTCCAGCGATCGAAGGGATGGTTGTGGCACTGGGCGCATTGGATGCGCATGCCCATGAAGACCTGGGCCACGTTTTCGGTGAGCTTAAGCTGATCAAGCTCCGTCTGGTAGAAGTTAACCGCCGGACTGGAGACCGTGCCGCCAGTGGATGATACGAGTTCTTTCACGATCTCGTCGAGCGGGACGTTCTTGCCGATGCGTTCCGCGAGCCAGTTGTAATAAAGCAGCGCGTTCTTGTAGAAGGGTGGCTGGTTGTTGTTGCCCGCGATGCCTGAGCGGATCTGGAGCAACTCGGCCCACTTCATGACCCAGAGTTCAGTGAACTCTTTGCGCTGCGTCAGGGTGTCGATCAAAGCTTCACGCTTCTTCGGATTCGCGTCAGCGAGGAAACTGCGGACGTCCGAGGTCTGCGGATACATACCGATGACGTCGATGTAGGCGCGGCGGACATACTCTTCATCCGTGCAAATGCCGCTGGGCAGGATGCGCAGCTTGTGGAGATTTTCATCGACCAGTTGATCGATGTAGTTGGTCTCGACGAGCTTTGGCCGCTCATACTGAAGTTTGGCTGGAATCACGAGCACCTGGGCCGTGACGCTGTAGACATTGAAACGGGCGAGCATGAAGGCCGCGCCTCGATCACCACTGGTGACAAGGCCTTCCTTGCTGATGCTGGCCGTGGGATCGTTGTTCGACATGAAGAGCACGAGTTTGGTCACATCGCGATCCGTGCCATCCGAGTAGGTGGCGCGCACGGTGATCTGCTGGGTGTTTCCAGCCCCCTCGAGAACGATTTGTTTCGGGAAAATTTCAATGCCGGTGACCTTGGCAATGTCCGGCTTGTCATTCTCGGCACCGTTGGTGATCCACTCAAGCATGGTCTTGTTGTACTCCGACTCCGGCGCGTAGCATTGATTGCCGGAGTGCGGCACGGCACCGATGGCTTTTTCAATCAGGGTGCTTTCTTCAGGAATGGCGAGATTCACACGACGGCCAACCAGTTCACGCGTGATGCGGATGTAGTCTCCATCAGGATCCATGCCGAAGAGGCTGATACGGAAACCGTCCTTGCCGCGTGCGGCACCGTGGCACCCGCCCTGGTTGCAACCACCACGGAGGAAGATGGGCATCACGTCGAGGTGATAGGAAACCGGGCGATCCTTCTTTCCATCTTTCAAGGCGATGGGTGCCTTCACTGTCTGGCCGCCAAGCGTGGCGACGATTTCAGTGGCACCGGCATCTGCGGCTGGTTTGATCGTGTCTCCGTCAAGCTTCACGAGGCTGCTGTCGGCAACCCGAAGATTGGAAAAGCGTGTGACATCACGCGTCGTGGCATCATTGAAGGAAGCCATGACGACGACGCGATGGTAGTCGCGCTGAGTTTCCAGAGAGAACTTGTCCGGGAAAATCTCCAACTTGGTAAGTCCGGGCAATTTCGCGTTCAGGTCGGCGAGCGCCTTGAGTTCTTCAGCCGACTTGTGACGCATCACAATGCCCTGTGGCCATTTGGCCCCCTCAGCAATCCAGCGCTTCAAAAGATCCACATCCTTGGCCGCGAGCGGTCCGCCCTTGGGAGGCATGATGTCATCGTGATCCGCAGCCAGAACGAGACGCTTGATAAGTTCGCTTTCCGCTGGCTTGCCGACCACGAGGGAGGGACCGGACTCGCCACCTTTCAGCAATGCCTCAGCGGTGTGCATGAGCAACTTGCCCTTCTCTTTCGAGGGGTTGTGGCACTCAAGGCACTTGGTTTCCAGCACAGATTGAACCTGGGCAAAATCCACCGTTGCCTTGGCTGGTGCCACCGCTGGTGTGGAAGCAGGTGCAGGATTGGCCTGCGCATTTCCGATCGCAGTCAGCAATGCGAGACTGAGCAGGAGAGATGATTTTGAAGTGAGCATCATGGGGGGGAGGGGCCTTTGGATTGCGGTATCTAAAAGTGGCAGGGATGGTTTCTCAAAATGTCACGCCTACTTGCCGCTGGCGGCTTCCTGGCGCAGTTGCTCCAAACGGGAAAGAACTTTCGGGGCCGCAGGTTTTGGTGCCTCCTTCGGCTTGTTTTGTGCAACGACAGCAGCGGCCGGAGGTGGAGCGACCACCTTGCGCGGGGCATCGATGCGCAGAACTGAACCGAGGGCAATTCGATGCGTCGTGGTTCCACCGGGGACGGGCACATCGACCTGGACAAACAAATTGCTCTGCTTGCCGATGGGTGATTTGTCGTGAGTCATCACTTTGAAGCTCACTTCCTTGGTATCCTTGGTGATCTTTGCCGACTCAATCGGGATCGTGTCCGGCACACCGACGACCTGCGCCAGCGCTTCGCCGTCAAACGTCTTCAGGTGCTCCAGTTTCGCCACCATGATGGTTTCTTTTCCCTGCTCCACGGCTGTGAGCGGAATGGCTGGCGCGGTCAAATAGGCTGGCGCCGTGGTGACTTCACAGAAGGGAGAGGCATTGTAAACGCGGCCATTGCCAGCATCGACTTCGCCCTGCACCACAAATTTCCAAGTGCCGGCAGGTGCATTCGCGTTCGCATCCAGAACGAATGTGCACTCATCCTTGCCTTCAGGGATGGTCTGCTCACCGAGCACGCTGACTCCGATGGGCTTCCAGACCATGAGCACGCGGATGGCTGTCTTGAAGCCCTCTTTGCGCTTGGCGACGACTTTCAGATTCAAAACACCGTTGTTCACCAGCGGCACCGTGGGCTTGACGATCTCAAGGGAATAAGGTGCCTCCTCGACGACGGCGACAGGAAGCTTGTCCTCGATGTCGGTGAGGAAAATCGTGTTACCCGAGCGCACGATATCGAAGTCCTGACGCATCCTGCCGATGATTTTCTGAGCCGGGTCCACAGGCTTCATCTGCATGGCGACGGTGCTGTGTCCGAGGGGTGCATCCGGTGCGGCTTCAAACAGGAGCGGCATGCTTGGCTGATCTTTTGGAAAAATGTCTGAGAGCATCTTGATGCCGGGCGGCAGGCCCGGAGCCTCAAACTTGAAATCACCACTGACGTTGCTGCGGGAAACATTCTCCAGCAAGGCCATGCGCCCGCCGCGGGGTACGGCCATGAATTGGCGGTAGTTCGAGTCATTCACCGAATAGTTCGGGGAGGCAAAGGTCAACTCCGGCTGGCTGGCCACCATTTCGATTCGATACACAAAGTTAGGTCCACCGCGCTCCAGATGATCCGTGATTCGCACGTAGTAGTTGCCATCGGCCGGCACTCTGAGGGTCTGCTTGCTATCGAGGCGACGACGGCCACCGCCGTCATCATTGCCACCGAGGCTGCCGCCCTTTTCATTGTACACGTTCACGACGGAGTCGAGCGGCGATCCAAGGCTCTGTGCATAGGCCTGAATCACAACCTGCTGATCTTTTTTCAGAGGCACCTTGAAGTAGTCCACATCACCCGGTTTTTCGATGATCCCATTGAGCGCGATCGGCTCACCCGTGGCTGTTGGAGTGGCCTTGGCCTGGTCTTCATTTGGCTCGACTTCCAACGCATTGTCAAAGGGCACCAATCGGAATGGATTGCCGGAAGGAGCGGCCTCCTGCGTCTTTGAATAAATCATGAATCCGGGATCGACTTCAGCGGGCAGTTGCGACTCCTCTTCGAAGCTGGTGTCCTTCTCAATGAAGCGCACCTTCGTCTTCGAGCCGATCTTGCCACCGGCAGGATAAACCACGTCCGGGCGGCGGAAGCTGCCCACGTGCAAACGATAGTAGTTGTTACCACCACCGCGATAGGAGGACTCGCGCATCATCACGTAATAGTCGCCATCATACTCAGCCACAAAGGAGCAGTAACCATCCTGGCGGTGCAGGATCGTGTCGTCCGAGAAGGACTTTTCAAAGCGGTCCTTGTCGAGGATGGCGATGTAGGGATCGAACGGTGTGTAGCCCAGACGCAGGCCGTCCGCCTCCACACTGATACGCTGGCCCTTCTTCGCCGTGAGTTTGAAATAATCCACATCCTCATTCAGCACCACGCCCTCGACGGTTTGATTGAACTGGATGGGTTGGGCGGCCTCAATGTCCGTGTTCGGCTCCTTTTCCTCGACATTCGGAAACGGTCCCACAAAAATCTGCCGTGCATGGGAGATGCCCGACTTCGTGCGGATGCGCATCAAGTGATTGCCTGAGGGCACATCAGCCGCCACGGAGATCGTCAGCTGCACCTTGCCCTTCTCCACCTTGTCCACACTCTTCTGCGTGAATCCGGGCGAGAAAAAGATCATGCTTTCAAAGTCGTCCAACCGGGAACCTGTGACCGTCAATTTCCAGTCAGTTCCCTTCTGTCCGCCATTCGGAATGGTTGACGAGAATTCGGGATAAGCCGCATGCGCAGCAGGAGCGCTGAGCATGAGGGCAAGGGCGATGAGGTGGTTTCGGGGGGACATGATGATTCCCATACGGCCCACTTCCTGAAAAATTTCGTTTTTGCGAAAATAAGGGAGCCTCATTTTCATCAGGGAAAGTCACTCATCGAGGCGGATCGGGCTCCACCCCGGACCAACTTCCAAAGCCGGGCGCTAAACCCATGCCGGCTCGTGCGTAGATAAGACATGTCTTTTTCTCTCGATCGACGTCGTTTTCTCTCCGGTGCCTATGGCATGGGTACCATCGCGCTCGCGACGTTGCTGCGTGAGCAGGGCCTGCTGGCCAATCCAGCGCTGGCGGGTGGCGGGCCGCAGCATTTCGATCTGAAACCAAAGCCTGCGCACGGCTTCGGCCAGGCAAAGGCCATGATCTCCATGTTCATGCAGGGCGGCCCCAGCCACATCGACCTCTTTGAGCCGAAACCCGAGCTCATGAAGCTGGATGGCAAAGATTTCCCGGGCGACATCAAGTATGACGACGCCGCCGGTGCCAGCCGGGAGGTCATGGGTCCGCAATGGCAGTTCAAGCCGCGCGGCCAGAGCGGCATCGAGATGAGCGACCTTGTTCCCTACATGGGCAGCATCGCCGATGAGATGACGCTCATCCGCTCCATGCACACTGGGGTGAACAATCACGGCCAGTCCATCTATTCACTTATCAACGGCCAGATCGTCGGCGGTCGCCCGACTCTCGGGAGCTGGCTCACCTACGGCCTCGGCAGTGAAAATCAGGACCTGCCAGCCTACGTCGCCCTCACGGATCCACGCGGATTGCCCGTGCTCGGGGTGGACAATTTTTCCAACGGCTGGCTGCCCTCCATGTACCAGGGCACCGTCATCCGGTCCAAAGAACCGCGGATCCTCAATCTCGACCCGCCCATGTCACTGAAGGGCGAAGCGCAGGAACGCTACCTCAACTTTGTGAACCGCCTGAATCGCGAGCATGCCGACGCCCGCCCCGGTGAAAGCGATCTCGAAGCGCGCATCCAGAGCTTTGAACTCGCCGCGAAGATGCAGACCTCCGCCAAGGAAGCTCTCGACATCATGCAGGAGAGCGAGGCCACGAGGAAACTCTACGGCATCGACAAACCCGCCACGGAGGAGTTCGGCAAGCGCTGCCTCATCGCCCGCCGCCTCGTTGAGCGCGGTGTCCGCTTCGTCTCCATCTTCACCGGCAATCAGACTTGGGATCACCACAGCAGCATCCTCACCAGTCTGCCCACCGCCTGCATGCAGGTCGATCAACCCGCCGCAGCACTGGTCATGGACCTCAAGCAGCGCGGCCTGCTCGACACCACCATTGTTCACTGGGGCGGCGAGATGGGTCGCCTACCTGTCATCCAGAATCGTGCCGGAGCCAAGGGCCGCGCCGGCGTCGGTCGTGACCACAACACCTACGGTTTCAGCATGTGGGTCGCCGGTGGCGGGTTCAAAGCTGGTTACGCCCATGGTGCCACCGACGAGTTCGGCCACCATGCCGTCAAAGATGTCGTCAACCACTTCGACTACCACGCCACGCTCCTCCACCTCTTCGGTCTCGATGCCAAGAAGCTCAGCTACAAGCGCAACGGCACCGAGCAGGTGCTGGTCGAGAACCCAAAGGCCCGGATCGTGACGGAACTGCTGGCGTGAGTCTGCCAGCCTCCCCACCAGAAGATTAAAGTCTGCTGGCTCTCCGTCTCCGCCAAGGCTACGAAGGCCAAGCTCATGCCCATCTCTCTCATCCTCACTCATCCCGGCGGTGCCCATAAGGACGAACTTCTTGCCTGCAGCCTCCTCGCTGCCGTCCACCGCGTGCCCATCGTGCGGTGCGAACCCACAGAGGCCGACCTTGCCGATCCCACCATTGCCGTGGTCGATGTCGGCGGTGAACATGCGCCTGAGCGGAACAATTTTGACCATCATCAATTCCCAGCCGATCATCCTCCCGTGTGCGCACTGAGCCTCGTGCTGCAGCATCTCGGCGTCTATGAGGATGCCCGCCAGTTCTGCGACTGGCTGGAGCCGGCCGAATGGTTCGACACCCGAGGTCCCAACGTAACGGCCAAATGGCTCGGCGTGAACCGCAACACCATGAACAAGCTCTCCTCGCCCATCGACGTCACCATCCTGCGTCGTTTCGCCAAGGCCAAGCGCCTTGAGCCCGGCGAGCCGCTGTGGGAAATCCTCAGCTATATCGGCCAGGATCTTCTGGAGTACCTGCGTGAGTTGCGGACGCGCCTCGACTTCGTCGTGCAGCATGCACAAATCTGGAGCGCGGATGGCAATGAAATCCTTTTCCTGCCACGCACCGATCCCATCCCCGAAGAACCCTCCGCCGGCATCGGCCGCTACCTCGAAAGTATCGGCAAGAGCAGCAGCATCGCCGCCCTCATCTACCCGGACCGCCGTGGCAGCGGATACGGCCTCTCCCGACACAACGACGACCCCCGCTACGATTTCACCCGCATCGAAAAGCAACCCGACGTCCACTTCGCCCACGCCCGCGGCTTCGTCGCCAAAACCTCCGCCGCAGAAATCGGCCGAGTCAGGGAGCTTCTCGGATTGGCGCGGGTATAGAGAGAACCGAAATACCCTGCCCCTTCGCGCGATGATCGCGCAAGGATGCGTCGTTCCGGCGACGTATGTTCTGCAAAGCCAATGCCCCCCCGACTTCAACTCGTCATTTTCAGCCTTTGCGCCATCGGCAACGTCCTGGCGGGCGCGGCTACAGATACTAAACCCATTGGCCCATCCCCGGCTGGCGCGGCGACAGATCCGAAACCTGCCATGCGGGTCCTGCGCGATCAGTGTGTGGGCTGTCATAAGCCGGGCAAGGCGAAGGGTGGTCTGCTGCTGACCACGGCGGAGAAGATGATGAAGGGCGGCGACAACGGCGTGCCGGTAAAGCCGGGCAAGGCCGCTGACAGCCTGCTCTATCAGTCGGTGCTCGCCGATGCTGATCCGCATATGCCGCCGAAGAAGAATCTCACGGCCGCCGAAATCACCGCTTTGAAAACATGGATCGACAGCGGCGCCGTGTGGGATGCCAAAGTCTTCGATGAAGCGCCAGCTCCAAAACAGGTGAAGCTCGCCGCCATGCCTGCAAATTATCAGCCGGTACTCGCGCTGGTTTTGTCACCGGATGAAAAGCGTCTCGCCATCGCCAGGGCAAATGCCGTCGTGATCGTGGATCTGACGAAACCCGAGCGGCCCGTGCTCGGCAAACTGGAGGGACAGACCGAACTCGTGTCAGCGCTGGCCTGGAGTCGCGATGGCAAGTGGCTGGTGTCCGGTGGATTCCAGCGCCTGTTTGTCTGGGATGCCTCCACCCTGAAACAGGTGCGCGTGCTCAATGAATCACTCATCGGCAGCATCACTACCGCCGTCTTCGATGCCAGTGGCAGCGCGGTCTTTGCCGCTGATGGCGAGACCGGCGGTGCAGGGTTCATCCGCAAGTTTGACCTCGCCACAGGCAAGCTGATCACCACCTGGAAAGCGCATGAGGACAATGTGCTCGCCCTGCGCCTCTCCCCCAAGGGTGACCGGCTGCTCAGCGGCGGCGCGGACAAACTGGCCAAGTTATGGGATTCAGCTAACAACAAGCTTGTTTCTTTTTATGAAGGTCACACCAGCCATGTGTTGTCCGTCGCCTTCAACAAGGACGCCACGCAGATTGCCACCGCAGGTGCCGACCGTGAAGTGAAACTCTGGAACACCACCAGCGGCGAGCAGGAAACCTCGCTGGGCGATAAAAAAAACGCCTTCACCGCCCTCGCCTGGTCGCCTGATGGCAAGACGCTGGTGGTGCTCACGGGGAAAGGCGGCGGCAGCCTCTACACCGATTTCGTCCGCCACACCGGCGGCGAGCGCAGCGAGGGAGCCAAGGAACGCAAGCTCACCAGCATCACCGAAACGCCAACCAGCGTCGTGATCACCGGTGATTCGAAAACCGTCTTTGCCGGAGCCTTCGATGGCAAGATTTACGTCTGGGATGGAGCCACCGGCAAGTCTGGCGGTGAAGTGAAAATGTGAACCGCAAACCATCAGCAATCACCCATTGCCTGAAAACAGAGTCCCGCTAGCATCAGCCCCATGTCAGACACCCACGCCCGTTTTGTACAGATCGACGACGCCGCCCGCGAGACCAATCCGTGGACGAACAATGAATGGCTCTGCCGACCCGATTTGGTCGAGGCTGAAAAATTGCTGCTGGTGCGTGCCAACATGGATCCAATGCACTGCCATCCGTTTCATTTTCATCCGCATCGCGAGGAGATCATCTATGTGATCTACGGTCGCGCCGAGCAGTGGGTGGGAAATGAGTATCGCATCCTCAAGGCAGGCGAGATGGCGCACATCCCGGCCGGCGTCATACACGGCACCTTCAATCCGCACCAGGAGCCTCTTGTTTTCCTGGCCATCCTCTCACCAGCCAAATTGCCTGACGACCTGGCCGCCATGACCGACCCTCAGGATGTCTCCACTCAGGAGCCGTGGGCCAGTCTGCGCAAGGGCATGGTCGAATGCCAAACGCTGGCCTGATGGATGTTGACCGTGGTTTACAGTTGTTGACCGTGGTTTACCATGGTTTGACAAACCCCTGAAAACCATCGCCCACAACCGTCATCCACTCTCAACTTTCACCATGAAACACCTCCTCACCCTCGCCACCATCCTTCTCCTCATGACCTCCTCCCCTGCTGCCGACGCCCCCTACCGCCACGTTGTGTTTTTTAAATTCAAGGACAGCGCCACGCCTGAGCAAGTGCAGGGCATCGAGAAGGCCTTCATCGCACTCGCCAAGAAGGTGGACACCGTGAAGGGTTTCGAATGGGGTACCAATGTGAGTCCCGAGAACATCAACGATGGTTTCACCCACTGCTTCTTCGTGACCTTTGCCGACAAGGCTGGCGTTGATGTCTACCTGCCACATCCGGCACACGCCGAGTTCGTCAGCCAGCTCAAGCCGATCCTCGATAAGGTCTGCGTTCTGGACTATGTGGCACGTTGAGGATTAAGGCAGGAACGATCCATTGAATGGAGCTTGCTCATCCAAAGCGAACATGCGGCTTTCAGTCATCTGATTGCCGCTATTCTCAGGCGCTTGGATTTCACCTTACAAGCTTCCCTCAGACTGAAGCGCCGGGTATCGTACACTTGGTCACTTCTCCAGCGGAGATGATCTAGGCTTCTGGCTAGGATTGGCAGCCGCACGAGCAGATCTCGGGCTTGTGGAATAAGCCCTTAAAGCTCGCGTGAAACCAAGATATAAATGTATTGTAATTTTTGTTCATACGCCTCATGATTAAAACATAAATCAGCTGCGCTAGACCGTGGCATCTTCAGAGTTCAACCGCGTTAGTATCAACGATACCCGATTCAAATGATGAAAACTCCGAACGTAAAATTGCTTATTCACACGCTGCTGGCCTTGACCATGACCAGCGCTGCAAGGGCTGACATTGTATTGGGCGGGCCTGGCGTGCCCGTGGGCATGATGGTCGCCATCAAGGTGCCCTTCAGGCCCACCTACCAACTAACCAATTGTTATAAATTCGTAATGACCGGCATTGAGGGCAAGGGGGATACCGTCGGTAACCAGGGCAAAGGCAACCTCAAACAGTTTCATATAAGCGCCACAGTGAGAGACGACAATAGATCATGCAAAGTGAAGACCGCCCATCTGTATTTCAGGGACATTGCCACCTTTAACGCATCCCCGCTGAAACAACTGTTTCTTTCTCCCGCTGAAGTATTCAAGGCGGTTGACTACCCGATTAACATGACGCTTGAATGGAACGGAGAAGGCAGCGCTCACAATGCGACCGGCATTTTTAACATTCTCGGAGAATATCAGAAGGACCCGCCCAAGCCCGTCGGCAATATCGCGTTCTGGAGCGGAAATTACATTCTGGCCTATCCTGGGCTCAAACCTAAGGGAATCGCAACAGTCACCCGGGAATAAGCTGATCACATCATGAACCTGCATATTCTGGTCCGGGATTCTGGTCACTTGAGCAGCACTTTAGTTGCCACGGTTTTGTGTGCTCAAAGCATGATCCTGAACGCTGCTGACACCATCGCACCAGCAAAGATCGCGCCTGACAAATCAGTCGAATTGTCCAACCCGGCCTACACTGCGGAAAATAGCGTCAAGTCTCAGCAAAAATCCGTCCCCAGTCCTGCAGTGCGCGATGTGATTTCTGACTCAAAATTGAGTGCCCTGATGGCCGCATCTCCGAAAATGAAAGACTTTGCCTCAGCAAAAACTATACCCGTCGGAGACAAACGGCCCAGTCCGGATGAATCGGCTTTCAGCAAGTCCATCATCTTATTTGATGGCGCAAATTTCACCCTCATCCCGGAGGGTTCCATCCTGACGCTGCCTGCAGATTTGCGCGGAAACGTCGTGGCTTCTCCCCAGGGAAGTTTCCTGCTCTGGCCGGGCTTCCTGAAGAAAAATGCAAAGTGGCTGGCACCTCAGGAAGTGACCATGGAAATGGCCCGTGGTGACAAAGACGCAGCCGCCGAGATCCTGCAAAGTTTGGAAGGTGCCACCAAACTCCGGGTGGCTGTCTACCGGAGTAATCCCATCAGTGTTTTGGAAACTCCAAATGCCACCCCAGGCGCCAGCAAATGAAGTCACTCAGCCTATGAAAAAAATCCTCTTTCTATTTTCCATGCTTTGCGTTTGCCATGTGGCCACGGCACAAACTCAGGCATGGGTAAGGCAAACCGTGTTGGAGGCTGGTTTGATCTACGACATACCGCTGGACGCCACCCAAACCAGCAATCCTTTCACCGCCTTCATCGAAGTTGGTGATGAGGGGTCTCTTTTTCAACTGTACGCAACCGGAACGGCATGGGACACCAACATTTACATGCTGGACTCCAAACTCGTGTACACCTACTCCCCCGGTGTCGCGTTCAATGTAACGACCGAGGACTCCACTTATGTTCGGGGAGATACCGCGAGCAAGAACGGTGTTTACCGGACCCGTGCGGACCGCCCCTTCAGTATGAAGATTACCGTCACTGGCCTCAAGGAAGATGGCGAAGAACAGGCTGAGCGTTATGTTTATTTTTCCACCAGCGGCGTCAATTATGACCTAACCAGCTATTCCGGACTGAATCAGCCCTCTTACCTGATCCAGGAAAGCAACCTGGACAATGGCGTAAGAAACATTGGGCCAGTCTATCATGAACTTAGCTCCACCAGCGCCTCCCTGGGTTGCGGTGCACAAACCTATAAAATCGTTCGTTATGCATCGGACGGAGTGCCTGCAACCATCTTGGCTGCGCCGACTGTTGAAGTTTGGCCTGTAGCCACGGCAACCGTAGACAATCTTGTCGAGGGTCAGCTTTACATTGACCGGCTGCCGACGCTCATCGTGAACCTCAATCATCTTTACCCCGACTCACGCACCTACGTTCAGATCTACAGCGGGCCTGCGGTGCTGGGCAAAGTTGGAACCATCGTTACAGGCACCGAACTGCGCTACGGTCGTTTTTACAATCCCGATCTCACTCAAGAACCCACAAACGTGGCGCAAACACGTAAACTCTCCATCACCGACCTTTCCAATTACGCCTATCTCGACGGGACCTACACCCTTGAGGTCATCACGGAGACGCCCTTTTTTGGACGCACCGCCGAGCGCCTCGCTCACATCACCTTCGACGTGGATCGCATCATTACTTCACGAGGAAAAATCAGTTCGAATGAAAAGCCCTGAAGGCACTGCCCGGTATAGGCTTTGGTTATGAAGCTAATGCGTCAGCACGCGACTTATCTACGACGCAGACCCTGTTCAGGAAGTCTCTTGATTGAAGTCTCCCTCGCTCTGGGTCTCGCGGTGATGCTGGCGCTTGTCATGATGAAAGCCTCCCTGCTGGCAATCTCAGGCAACCAGTGGACGGTGATGCAAACCCTGACCGATGCCTACCTGACAAGAGAAACAGCACTTTCAAATCGCATCCCTTGGGTAGATCTGACCGCCACGGGATCACCCTGGCCAAGCATGGATGCCAGCGCCGATCAAACCATTACCCTCGGCAAGGCTGCCGGAGGCAGTCTGATCCAGGCAACACTGACACGATTTCGTCTCGATATTGCCAGTGATGCCTCCACTGAAACCAATCTCACCGTTACGCGATTGTACTCGGTGCTGAAATATGAAATTGGTGACCAGCACTACGTGAAGAGCAGGTCAACCCTCCGCATGCAATGAGACAGCAGCCTCATCGTCCAAATCCCCCGCTTTCAGCGGCAGGCTTTACGCTGGTGGAGCTTTCTGCCGCCATCTCTTTGATGCTTATGCTTTCAAGCATTCTGGTGGTCATGTTGCAGCAGCACTTGACGTTTATGGAAATGGCCAAACGCCAGACCTTCCTAACCAATGAAGCTCCCAGTATTGGCGCCCTGCTGGGCCGCATCATCAATCAAGCCGACCATTACTTTGTCTATGCAAATCATGACTCGGCCCTGGCTGGCGGCCAGCCAATCATGAGTAATGGTAAAGCCGTTCGCCTTTTCTTCCGGGCTGCCGACCAGACCACCAGGGAGCGGCTCGTCGCGGTCGAAACCAGCGGAGGGGTCACCCGGCTGAAATTCTACACGATTCAACCCGGCGGCTCGGAGACTTCATGGGTTGTCAGCGACAAACTGGCAGACGCATCATTTAGTGCGGATCAGGGAATTCTTAACGCCACTCTATTCGGGCCGTATGGCGAAGAAATCACCTACAGCGGAGGATCACGATGAAGAAACGGAGCAACCAATCTGGGTTCGCCGCATTGCCGGCGGTAACCGTTATTGCGCTTTTGATCACGCTGAGCCTGGTTTTGTTGTTCAGTCAGATGCTGCTGAATCAGGATAAAGCCGCAAGCTTCCAGCTGAATTTGGATTACCAGCAGCGTGAGGATGTCCTGATGCGGGCCATCGTGGCTATTTTCCCAACCAAAGCCATCGCCTGCATGAAGGCGAACTACGCGGCCTCTGAAGAGTATTCATGGAAACGGATTTTCTCGGATTCAATCGCTCTATCCACGGTGTCTGAACGGTTAAGCCCCGCACTCATTGAGAGCCTGAAATTGGGAACTTCCCGTAGCGCTGATGTTGGCGGAAGCACTGACACTCAGATTGGCAGCTGGATCACCTCACTCAGCGGAGCAGCCAACCAGGTGACTCCAGGGTCCACCTCTTATTCATCCATTTTCTCGAGATCAACCTTCACCGGGCGCGTGCCTCCGACACTTAAAATGAGCCAGACACTGCAGGATGCAGATGCGCTCCGCCCCATTGTTTCAACGCAAAAACAATACGCCACTCAAGATTCCAGCCTGCTGGCAAGCATCTCTGCTTACCCCGTTTATAACCTGATTCCTTACCCGAACATACGATTTGGCTACACAGCTCCGGGGCAGCCCTTTGTGGCAAAACGCAATTGGTGGGCTTTCACAGTCAACTACGGTAATTCAACCCGGAGCATCGCAAAAAACTACATCCTCTCCCTTTATGAAATCCCTTCACAAATGGCCATCGAAACCTCAACCCTCGCCACCATCGGGAGGTACAATGACGGCACAGCCTGGATCAGCAATCAGATCAGTATTGATGGCACCATCTACGCAAAACAGATGAACGTGGAAGGAGCCTTCGGTGCCAATCGTCTGGCGGGGGGCAACAGCATCAACATCACTGATAGTCTCACGTTGGGAGGCTTGAATATTAGCAACACCTTTGATTCCCTGGGTGTCCGTGAGCAGCTACAAGCTGATACCAGGTCTGACAGCCTGCCTGTGGCACTCTCCGCGAACTCCGGAAGACTCGCCTTTTTACCAATTCAGGCCGGCACCCCGTTTCTTCAGCGCCCACCAAGCACACCCACACCCTCCGAGTGGCAAAACTATGCGATCGGCGCACAAAAGTGCGCAGTGACCGTGGAGGCTCTTTCGATGGTCAGCTACGAAAACCAGACTCCGACCCGCATACGCGTAAGTTTCCTTTCGACCGCAGGCAGCACCGTCGAGGTTTCTCTAACCAGAGGCGACAACTGGCCCACTATTTTTGAAACGGGAGGGAACCTGATGCCATTTCAAACGGAGTTTACCAGCAGCACCCGCCCCTGCCTCACTTTTCGCGCATCCTTGTTTAAGGCTTGGTTGCTACTCAATGGAGGAGCTTCCACAACCGTCAACAACAGTATCTACTTCGCCCCAGGCACCACCGGTGCCAACTCAACAGTTCGAGTTTTAAACTCCCCACCCGCCGCCGAGGACATGAGCGTGATTCTTCGTTCAGGCAAAGATCTGACCGACTTTCCTTCCGGCATGTCCATCGTGAGTCCGCTCCGCGTTTATGTGGGTGATGATATTAACAACGTGCCGATGGCAGCACCTGAAGGCTCTGGTCTGCCAGTTGGAGCAGTGTTCTACCCTCCCATGTCGATCTTTGCGGCCGAGGTGCGAATCGGGACCACTTCATTCGTCAGACCGGTTCAAGTGATTGGTCAGCTGGGAAATCTCGGGACGAGCGGGACGAGCGGGACAACCAATTGGAAACCTCTGGATTTAAAATCCGGGACTGACGAATCCGTGCATGCCGACCTGATCAGCGCTCAACTCTCACCCGTCCGCAGTCCTGCCGAACTGCCGCCGGTCAATCAAATGAATTGGTTGATTGTCATTGAGGAAATCTTGCAGAACTAGCACCAATCTGCCCATAGTTACACGATGCCTGATCACGATTCTGCCTCCTCCAATATCCTCGGTCAGCTTGCGGCCCTCTACCCTGACCGTGAAATTTCAGATGTGCAGATACGCACGGGAGGCATGATCTACGTCCACACCAACCAGGGCGTGGTAATAGCCGAATCCCTCGGCATTCAAACTGCAGAACAAGTTGCCCATACAGCTGCGGCCCTGTTTGGCAATCAGACCACCGAATTATGGTCTGCAGCGGACACCGCCTACACGGCTGAAAGAATGTGGGACCTGCTCAGGGAACAACGTGTTCTGGACATCAGTTGTGCGCAGGGCGTTCTGGGAGCTCCTGTGAGAATGCGTGTTCAGATCCATCTCAGTTCGAATGGCTTGGGCATTACCACTCGCTGGCTCCGCTCCCAAATCAGTCAGTTGGAAACATTGGGCATTGATCCGTTGGTGTCAGACAGCCTGCGTGAACTCATTCAGCGGCGCTTTGGTCTTGGCCTGATCACTGGCCCTACCGGTTCCGGCAAATCCACCACTCTGGCGGCACTGCTTGATTGGGTTCGCCGTAATTTTCAAAAACACATCGTAACCATCGAGGACCCGATCGAATACCGTTACGACTCAATGATGGATGATCCCAATCATCCTGGCTCCAGAATTTACAGTCCCTCTCTCATCACGCAGCAGGAAGTTGGACGGGACACCAACTCCTACCAAAGCGGCCTCAAGGAGGTTTTGCGCAAAGCACCACACATCATCCTTATTGGCGAAATACGAGATCGGCAGACCATGGAAACCTGCATCGAGGCAGCCCAGACGGGCCACTTCGTCCTCTCCACCCTGCACACACGCGGAGCAGTAAAAACGATTGCACGTATTCTGGAATTTTTCCCACAGGACCAGCACGCAGGAATCCTTCAACGGTTGGGGGAAACCATGACATTTGTCTTGTCCCAAGGTTTGCTTACAGGCTTCAAGGGGCGGGTGCTGGTCACGGAGTACCTTCAAAACACCAGCGATGCCGTGTCCGCAGGCATCAGGGTTTATGATGGCACCGCCACTTGTTTAGCCGATGCCTTGAAGTACAAAGGCAATCAACGCTGGGATCAATCCCTGATGAAACTTTACCGCGAAGGTCAAATCAGTGAGGATGTTTTCAATTCCAATTCGATAAGCTAACCAATTAATTGTTAGGCTCCATCCCTTTGGCCTTTGCGGGATTCACTATTTTGCCTATTCCGCTGGCAATGCGCTTCAGCAAGCCTGCATGGCTCTCAATTTCCTGCTGCCGCACCATTGAAATGCCATCCCACCACCCTTCGTCGTCCGCCTGTTTTCTGATTGTCTCGTAGCGCCCCAACCCCTTTTGGACAACATCCCAGTAATACCTGATGGCAGCCTCATCCTTTGTTTTTAATTCAGGAGACTGAAGCTCATTCAACCGATCAATAGCCGCCCCGATCGCTGTCAATTGATCCAACATCCCGGCCTGCGGAGAACTGGATTTTTTAATGGCTCGATCCACCAAAGCAAGAAGCTGCAAACGCACGGTTTCTGAATGCGCCTGCTTGGTGGATAAGGCGAGATTCAGTATTTCATAAAGGACGGGGTCTCCTGGATCAAGTGCACAGGCAAGTTGCAACCGCCAAATGGCGGAGGCATCCAGATAACGCTGATGCGCGGGTGAAATGTTGAACTGCGTGTTGCCGCGAGTCCGGCGTGATTCCAAAGCCAGAAGAGTCTGCATCAGTCGCTCATGC
Source organism: uncultured Verrucomicrobiota bacterium (assembly GCA_903960845.1). Taxonomy (GTDB): domain Bacteria; phylum Verrucomicrobiota; class Verrucomicrobiia; order Verrucomicrobiales; family Verrucomicrobiaceae; genus Prosthecobacter. The sequence goes on from CAJCCF010000768.1 coordinate 17,524, forward strand.
CATGTTGCCTTTTCAACCCTGGGTTCAAGTAAGTCCTCATTAGGCTTCGCAGAACCGCTTCGCTTGAACCGGCCTGGAGGGGGAGGCTTGTTCGCTCCATCATCAACAATCGCCGGTGCATAAGCGCTTTCGCCTTTATGCCAGTAGCTATAGAGGGAGTATTTCATCTGCCGCGCAGCCAGACTGCCATAGGCACTGCCCGGCACGGCAAAAAAGGAGACTTCGTGCGGAAGATCGTTTTTCTCCACGAAGCCAGCGAGACACCACATAACTCCGGAGCAGAGGAGTGTTAAGGGCGTGTTCGAAATAGACATAAGCCGAACAGAACTAGTGCAGTCCCCTGAGAACTCAGGGTGACGATGGATGTGATAAAATCTGTCGCGGTAAGCGGCCCCAGTTTAAAAACCAGTCGCGAGGTCAAATCGGCCAGATGATAGTGTGGGAGCATCATCCAGAAGGTTCGCGTGAGACCATGATCCGATCCTTCCAGCAGCGGCACAAACCAAACAGCTCCGAACAACCCGGTGAAGAGCAAACCGACAGGCATTAAAAACGCAATGATCTCAGATACCCGTGTTCCCAAAGCCACCGCAAGCCACAATAGCGGTATGCCAGACAAGGAATAAAGTAACGCGTACTGCGCCAGCAACTGCCACCAAAGCACAGCCTCTTCATGACGTTTTGGCAGGCAAACCGTGCCACATATCAGCACTCCAAGGAGCACGAGAACCAGCAGCCAGATCACCACGGCAGCCGTGATTTGCAGACACAGGCTGAAGTTTTTCGATCCGGCAGCGCTCAAGTGGTCAAGCAGGCCATCCCTGCACACCCGGTGCCCAAAGACGGCAGCTTGAAACGGCAGCCAGGAAA
>CAJCCF010000769.1 GCA_903960845.1 uncultured Verrucomicrobiota bacterium
GGCCAATTGGCTCCCCGGCGGCAAATCGTTCTGGTATCGAGTGCAAACCGGACCGCAAGCGCATGAGTATGTCCTCATCAATGCCGAAACCGGCAAGCGCCAGACCGCGCCTGCACTTAAAGAACTCGGCATCATCTCCAGGGACTCGAAGACCTCGACCCTGAAACTCGATCTGCACCCCACCAGACGTACGGGAGAATCCTCCGGTTTTAAATTCATCAACAAGCTCGCCACCGATGTGGATCTGTTCTGGATCAACCAGCAGGGCGAGCACATCCGCTACGGCAGCATCCGCGCAGGTGCCGAGCGCGAGCAGCACAGCTATGAAGGCCATGTCTGGCTCATCACCAGCCCCACAGGTGAGCACCTCGCCACCGCCGAGGCTGAGGCCACAATCAAAACACTCATCATCGACGGCAAAGGTCTGACGAAGGCCAAAGATGAACCAAAGAAACCCGTCGCTGCGGGCAAATCGCCTGATGGTAAATGCATCATCACCAGCGAGGCGGCTGCCGTCCCGAAGCGCCAGATCACCATCGTCGATTCCTCGCCCAAAGATGGCCTTCAGCCGAAAATCAAAGTCATCGACTACACCAAGCCGGGCGATGCCCTGCCAAAACCACAGTTGGTTATCACCGGCGCGGGCAATGAAAAAATCCGCGTGCCCAAAGACCTGTATCAGAATCCCTTCACCGAGTCCGGCCATCTTGACGTCACCTGGTCGCCGGACAGCAGCGAGTTCTATTTCAATTACAATCAGCGTGGCCACCAGCTCTACCGCATTCTTGCTGCCAATGCGAAGACAGGCGCAGTGCGTGTCGTGGTGGAGGAAACCTCCAAAACATTCATCGATTACACCAGCAAGACCTGGCGGCACTGGCTGCACCAGAGCAATGAACTCATCTGGATGAGCGAACGCGACGGCTGGTGCCATCTCTGGCTTTATGACATCAAAACCGGCAGCCCCAAACATCAGGTCACCCGGGGCCGGTGGCCTGTGCGCGAGGTCTTGCATGTCGATGAGGCGAAGCGCGAAGTGTGGTTCATGGCCAGCGGTCTGAAGGCCGGTGAAGATCCGTATCACCTGCATCTCTGCCGCGTGAACCTCGACGGCACCGGCTTCCTGCAACTCACAACGGGCGACGGCAACCACCGCGTCGAGTTCTCGCCAACCCGCGACTGCTTCATCGACTCCTGGTCCCGCGCCGATCACCCGCCGGTTCACGAACTCCGCCGCAGCCGCGATGGACACCTCGTGTGCGAGTTGGAAAAAGCCGGGATCACCGCTCTTCTGGCGGCAGGCTGGACCATGCCGGAGCGTTTCGCCGCCAAGGGGCGCGATGGCAAAACCGACATCCATGGCATCCTCATCAAGCCCACGAACTTCAATCCCGCGAAAAAATATCCTGTCATCGAGGACATCTATGCCGGGCCGCACTCAGCATTTGCGCCCAAAGATTTCAACCGTCAGCTGCGCATGCATCAACTCGCCGAGCTGGGCTTCATCATCGTCAAAATGGATGGCATGGGCACCAATCATCGCGGCAAAGCCTTCCATGATGTGTGCTGGAAAAATTTGAAGGACGCAGGCTTCCCGGATCGGAAGCTGTGGATCAAAGAAGCCGCGAAAACCCGCCCGTGGATGGATCTAAGCCGCGTCGGCATTTATGGCGGCAGCGCTGGCGGCCAGAATGCAATGCGCGCTCTGCTCGATCATCAC
>CAJCCF010000770.1 GCA_903960845.1 uncultured Verrucomicrobiota bacterium
CCACTGCTCGCGAGTCAGTTCAGCAGGTTTCGGATAAAGGATTTGAGTCACCAACGCATGACAGGCACTTGGCAGGTGCCGTGCATGGAGCCAGTCGAGTACAATTTCCACAGCAGGAGCCAGTTCACTCTGCGAAATCTTGGGGAGCAGGCTGGCGATCTCCGGTGCAGTGAGCAGCCTAATCGCGGTGGTGGGTCGTGCCTGCAACCAAGGGAGCACGATCTGCCAGCGGATCGCAGGCGTGAGTTGCCGCACGGCATCAACCCGCCCCAGCAGATCGGTGATTTCGTTGAATTGCGGTGTACCTCGAACGGGTAGATTTTTCCGAAAAACTGTCCAAGGCCTGGCATCTGGCACAAGCGCTTCGGCGACGAGGCAAACGGTGTAGAGATCGAGCGCCAGATCCTGCCGGAGGAGGTCGCCCGCTGAAGCGAGAACAGGCAACAGAATTTGCCACTGATCTGACGAACGAGTTGCGAGCCAATGGCTAAGACTGTGAAAAACGGCCAGACGTGTTTCTCTCAGCCAGGGGGAGTGGGCCGGTGCAAGACGCAGGCCGCTAAAGTGGCCGAGCCCCATGAATTTAGCGCGGCGCTGTTTATCGGCGGCAAAATCTTTCTCCGCCTGAATCTGAACAGCAGCGGCAAAGCGGAACCATAACTCGGGATGATCGCCATGGAGAGCTTCTGCCAGCGTCCAAAGCGCCAGTAAACGCGCGCGGTCATATTGATCCGTTCGCGAAGTGTTCTCGCTGGACGAAGACTTAATGAGGATAAAATCACCCCCTTGCTGATGGATCTGCTGCACCTGGGGATGACGCCGCAACAGAGGAAGTAAATCTTGGAGGTGTGCCTCTGCCGGCCCGGGCACAGCGAGAAATGGATATAAGGCGGCTGAAGCATCCGAATCGGAATGATTGGCCAGGCTGCTGAGGATGGCGGAAAGACGCATCGCCTGCCCTTTTTTAGGTGGCGATGTGTCGGAGTCAGGGCAGCCCGCGAGCAACATGGCGAGGGCAGCCTCTTCCGGCTGGTCCAAAGTTTTCAGCAAACGTTCCTCATCTGCGTTCAGTGCAGGCAAGGCCTTGCCACTGGTATAACCAGAGCTTCGAAAACCATTCGAAGTTGGTGGGAATAGCAGCGGCAGCATGCTTTCACGCACGAATGAAGGATCGCTTCGAAGTTCATTGAGAACGACCTCCAAAGGCAGTTGACGTGTGCGCGCCGCTTCTTTGAGCAGCGTTTGCCTTTCGGAGTCCAGGCCCTGACGTTGAAATAATTCCAGCAGTGGTGCGATGAACGATTGAGATAGAGAATTAAATGAGCCGATGGTGTTAAAGCTGGTTGGGGTCCATTGTTGCATGGTCCCCAGCAAAGTCGCGCCCACCCTCTTGCTGGCCCCGATACCGGCCTCATCATCCGCTGGAATCTGTGGCATCCATCGAAGCGGATCCATAAAGGTTTGTTGGGACTTCGCCCTTGCTTCTGACGGAGATTTCTGAAACAGGATCTGAGCCCAGGCTATCCATAGCATCTTCGCCTCTGCCGAAGTGACGGCCACGGGGGCTGTCTCAGCGAGGGCGGAACGCACTGCCAGTGGCGCTTGAGCGAGCGCGGCCCAGAGATCCCGGGCGGTCTTCATTTCTTCTTGAGTGATGGGTGGTATGCCTGCGCCCGTGATGCTGATGTCCGGCATCGTGCGGGCGTGCTCAAAAGCGCGGGCGCAAGTCCAGGAGAGCGCCTTGAGTTGGATATCTTCTGGAGCAGCGGCAGCAAGCGCACGTGTTTCCAAGAGCAAGCGATCGAGGAAAAAACCAGGCACCAACGCCGCGATGCCTTTTAACCCTTTAAACAAGAAAAGCACCGAGCCTGGCTGGCCGCCATCTTGCAGACGGTTGAGATAATGGGCAAAAGCCCGCCCGTCCCAAGAGGATGAGCGGGCCTCGGACAGGAGCTCATTGCTGCAGAGTTGATACCAGACATCCTGGCTGGTGGCGGTGAATGCGACATCTGACTCATGGAGAAGCCAGGCGAGGGCCTGTGGAGCTGCGTGCCGCAATGTGTCATCCACACCTCGCATCTCCAGCAGCATGTTTCTGGATTTAAGCACGGTTCGCATATTCTGCCATTGGCGGGCCTGCTCCAGCACGGCAAGAGCAGCCACTTCGTCCGTGATCGTGGCACCAAACGAACTAACACCTGCACGGAAAACCGCGTGCGCTTCAGGAACCTGAGCACTGAGCAGGCGGCACATAGCCTCGCCGAGAGATGCGAGTTTTTGGTTTGCTGGCACTTCGAGCGAGTTCTGAGACGTCATGCTCTTCCACCTGGCGACCAAGTCTTGTAGTCGCTTTTCGATGGCGGGTTCCGGCAGCAAGCGCAGCACACTTTCAGCGGGCAATCCCTTCACCTGCGCACGCAGGCGCGGCTGCACGATTTGTAGAGCAGCGGCCAACTCGGCGAGGCGGTCGGAGGTCTGTTTTTCCATAATGGACCGGCATGGAGCGAGAGCTGCCTCAATGTTTGAGAGAGGCACATTCTCCGCTTCTTCCCGGCTGGCAGCGATCATCAGCAGGGCAGTGCCAGGCGTGGGGTGCTGAGCATGCTTTTCGCGAAGCCATCCAAGCAGACTCTGGCGATGCATCCGAAAGGCAAGCCTGCCCATTTCCCATAAAGGAC
>CAJCCF010000771.1 GCA_903960845.1 uncultured Verrucomicrobiota bacterium
GTGAATCCGAAATCACGCATCGACTATGTCTTCTACCGCAGTAAGCAGGACTTCCGCACCATCAGCAGCGAGGTTCTGCCCGAAGCCATGGCCTCCGATCACCGTCCCGTGCTTGCCGTGCTGGAACTCGCCAAACCATAAATCAATTCATGAAGCACCCTCTCCTCGCGATCCTCCTTTCGGGATTTGCCATCCGGATTTCAGCCGCCGCCCAGCCTAACATTCTATGGTTTGTCGTCGACGACATGTCGGCGCACTTTTCCTGTTATGGTGAGACCCTCATTCAGACGCCTGCGGTGGACAGGCTGGCGGCTGAGGGCACGCGTTTCACCCGGGCTTATGTGACGGCTCCGGTCTGCTCGGCCTGCCGGTCCGCGCTGATCACGGGCATGTATCAGACCACCATTGGCGCGCATCATCATCGCAGTGGCCGTGGTGAGTTGAAGATTCACCTGCCGGAGGACGTCGCGCCTGTGCCCGCCTTGTTTCAAAAGTCCGGTTACTTCACCTGCATTGGCAGCGGCCTGACGGATCTGGATTTTCGCGGCCTGCCCTTCGGCGCGGCGAAGGGGAAAAAGAAAGCGGCGTCTTCACAGGCCCGGCTCGGCAAGACGGACTACAATTTCGAGTGGGACGCCGCCATTTATGACAGCCACGACTGGGCCGCACGCGGCGCAAAACCTTTCTTCATGCAGGTACAGCTGCACGGCGGCAAATTGCGCGAGGGTGATGCGCCGCAGCGCGAGGCCTTTCACCAGCGTGTGATCGCAGAACTCGGCAGTGCCACCGATCCGCAGAAAGTCACGCTGCCGCCTTATTACCCGCGTGATCCCGTGCTGCTTGAGGATTGGGCGCTCTATCTCGACAGCGTGCGTCTCACCGACCTGCATGTGAGCCGCGTGATCGCGCGGCTGGAAAAGGAGGGCCTCCTTGAAAACACGCTGATCATCTTCATGACCGACCACGGCATCAGCCATGCGCGCGGCAAGCAGTTTCTCTATGACGAGGGCGCGCGCATCCCCTTCATCGTGCGTGGTCCGGGCATCCCGAAAGGCGGCACGCGCACGGACTTGATCGAGCAGATCGACATGGCGGCTCTGTCGCTCGCCGCAGCGGACATTCCCATTCCCGCAAAGATGCAGGGACGCGACATCTTTGGCAGGGATTACAAGGCACGTGATGCCGCCTTTGCCGCGCGCGACCGCTGTGATGAAACCGTGGAGCGCCTGCGCAGCGTGCGCACGGACCGCTTTCTGTACATTCGTAATTTTTACCCGCAGCGTCCACTCCTGCAGCCCTGCGCTTACAAAGACGGAAAGGCCATCGTGCAACGGCTGCGCTCACTGCATGAGGCGGGGAAACTGCCGTCCATCTCCGAGGATCTTCTCTTCAGCCCCACCCGTGCACCCGAGGAGTTCTATGAATACCAGGATGACCGCTACCAGCTCGTCAATCTCGCCGCCAATCCCGACTTCCGCACCCAGCTCGAATCCCACCGGGCCCGCCTCGATCAATGGATGGCCGACACGCATGATCAGGGGCCTGAATCCGAAGCCATGTATGACAGCGACATGGCGGAGTACCTGAAGAAGAAAAGCCCCGAAGTCGTGAACAACATCGCGCTCATGAAGCGATGGGCCAAAGAAGGGAAATGAGAGGATCTGCACCCCCGCATCAGCCGAGACGGAATCACTGACGCTTCCGCAAACCTTTGGTTATTCCCGGCTCCGGCCCGCAGCGATCACCGCATCCAGTTTGGCGATCATCTCCTTGAGTTTCTCCGGATGCTCCGCGCTCACGTCTTTGGTTTCGCCGGCGTCATCCGGCAGATGATAGAGGCGGTGCAGGCCGCCGGAGTCGTCACGCGCCTTGCGGGTGACCCTGGCCTGGGTTTTGCCCCGGGCCTTCATGCGGACCAGTTTCCAATCACCCGCGCGCAGACCAAAATTGGCGCCGCTGTTATCCTGCTGCAGAAGATGATCGCGCCCCTTGGCCCCGGATTCACCGAGCAGGGCGGGCAGCACGTTCAGGCTGTCGAGGCAGGCGTTTGCAGGCAAGGCAGCGCCGGCGAGCGCGGCGAAACTGGCGGCCAGATCGACGGTGCAGACGACCTTGTCGGAAACGCCCGGCTTGATGCGCCCTGACCAGCGCGTGATGAAGGGCGTGCGCGTGCCGCCTTCCAGCACACTGTATTTGCCGCCGCTGAACGGTCCCGCAGGCTCATGCGCGCCGAGCTTCTCCACGGCGCCATCCTTGTAACCGTCATCAAGCACGGGGCCATTGTCGGAACACAGCACGATGAGCGTGTTTTCGGCCAGCTTGAGGCGATCCAGCGTCTTCATCAGCTCGCCGACACACCAGTCGAACTCCGCGATGCTGTCGCCGCGAAAGCCCAGCTTAGTACTGCCCTGAAAGCGCTCATGCGGGATGCGCGGCACATGGATGTCGTGACTGGCGAAGTAGAGAAAGAACGGGCCGCCCTGATGCGCCTCGATCCATTCGTTCGAGCGTTTCACCCATTCATCACCAAGGTCCTCATCACGGAAGCGCGCCGCATTGCCGCCCGTGTAGAATCCGATGCGGCTGATGCCGTTGTGGATGGTGTTGTTGTGGCCGTGGCTCCAGTCCATTTTCAGCGTGCTGCGATGGCTGATGCCGGTGGGATGATTTTCATCCGGTGCGGCATCCCCGACCCACAGCGGATCTTTCGGATCCAGATTCGGCACACGATGATCGCTGACAAACACCTGCGGCACGCGGTCATTCGTCGTCGGCAGCAGGTGGCAGTGGTCAAAGCCGATCTCCAGCGGCCCGGGTTTCAGCTCGCCATTCCAATCCGGTGCAGGATCACCGAGACCGAGATGCCATTTGCCGATCACCGCCGTGCTGTATCCAGCCTGTTTCAAAAGCGAGGCCACCGTCACCGTGCCCGGCTTGATGATCGCCGGCCCGTTCGGCGGCGCGATGCCGGTGTTCTTTTGCCGGAAGGCATAGCCGCCTGTGAGAAACGAAAATCGTGTGGGCGTGCAGGTCGATGCCGAGCAGTAACCGCTGGTGAAACGCAGGCCTTCCGCGGCCAGCCGGTCAATGTTAGGCGTCTTCAAGGCCGTGGCCCCGTAGCAGCCGACATCGCCGTAACCGAGATCATCCGCCATGATCACGATGATGTTTGGAGTGGCTGCCATCAGCGAAGCGCCAAGAGCGTGGAGACAGAAGAGTGCGGAGCAAAGTCGAAACATGGCCTTTGTAACGAACCACCAGGCGGCAGCATTGCCGGAAATTTGCCAGCGCGTCATTGGGGCGGCTGATGCGGACCTGAATCACGACAGGCCACATTTGATCCGCAAAAATGACCAAGCATGGATTCAAGAGCCGTATCCAACGCTCATGAAATTTCACCTCTCCGCCATCTTCCTGATCGCTTCCGCCGTCGGACTCGGTGCAGCCGACTCGCCCACGCTTCATCCAAAGGCCGCCGCGCTGCCCTTCACGCATCAGGGCCCCTTTGTCACGACAGCGAATGGCGGAGTGCTTGGCATCGACTCGAAGAACGCGCTGCACAGTGTGGATGAAGGCCGCACCTGGAGCCGTTCACCCATGTTTGCCGCGCCGGAGAAATTCAATGTCAGCAATGAACGGGCACTGCTGCGCACCCGTGAAGGTGTGGTCATTTCCGCCTGGATGAACGGCGCGGAACGCAGGCAGCCAAAGGGCTGGCACTGGGGTGAAAAGGATGTGAGCTGGAAAGAGTTCGTGCTGCCGACCTACACCAGCCGCAGCACCGATGACGGCAAGACCTGGGAGACACCGGTGAAGCTCAGTGATCCCTGGTGCGGCTGCATTCATTCGCTGATCCAGATGAAATCCGGACGCATCGTGCTCGTGGGTCAGGAAATCATCCCGCAGTGGCGGCATGCCACGGTGATGTGGGCCTCCGATGATCTCGGCAGGACCTGGCAGCGCGGTGACATGCTCGATTATGGTGTGGGCACCCATGATCATGCCGGATCACTTGAGGGCAGCGTCATTCAGCGCATGGACGGCTCGCTTTATCTGCTGCTGCGCACCGAATCCGGCTATCTGTGGGAAGCGACCTCGCTTGATGGCTTGAAGTGGACCGGCCTGAGGCAAACCACGATCAAGTCCGTCACCTGCTGCCCGCAGCTTTCACGTCTCGCTGACGGCCGCATCGCACTGCTGTGGAACGCGCCGCCGCGGCATGATCCAAAGAGTGGCTCGATCCGTGCGGAGCTGTCGCTGGCCTTCTCTGAAGATGAAGCCGCGACCTGGTCCAAGCCGGTCATTGTGGCAGCCAATTACACGCCCGGAGGCCGTGTTTCCTACCCCTACCTTTACGAGCGCAAGCCGGGCGAACTGTGGATCACCACGATGCAGGGCGGCCTGCGCATGAAGATCCACACCGCCGATCTTGGCGCGGGCGAGATCCCTGTTTTTGTGCCGCCACCCAAATCCCTGCCGAAGCCCGGCGGCATCATCATGTTTGGCGACTCGACCACCGCGCCGCGCGGCAGTCTGAAGGTGTATTCAGCACGCGTGGAGACCGCGCTTCAAAGCATCGGCTCCTCACTCAGCGTCCACAATGCCGGCATTCCCAGCAACACGACCGTCCAGGCCGTCAAGCGCCTGCAGGATGATGTGCTGCGCTTCAACCCGCGCATTGTCGTGATGCAGTTTGGCATCAATGACTCGGCCGTGGATGTCTGGCAGAAACCACCGGGCACGAAGCCGCGCGTCTCCCTCGAAGCCTTCATCAGCAACTACCGCGCCATGATCAGCGCCGCACAGAAGCAGGGAGCCAAGGTGATCCTCATGACCACCAACCCGCTGCGCTGGACCTCCAAGCTGCGTGAACTCTACGGCAAACCACCCTACCATGCCGAGGCCGAGGACGGCTTCGAATCACTCAACCTCACCAGCTACAATGAAGCCCTGCGCAAGCTCGCCGCCGAACTCCATGTGCCGCTGGTTGATGTCCATGCCGCATATCCAGCCTTTGCCGCCAAGCACCAGACCACCATCGACGACATGTTGTCCGACGGCATGCACCCCGGCGATCCCGGCCATCAACTCGTCGCCGAACTGCTCGTGCCGGTCATTCGAGATGCCGTGAGGTAACCTCCCCGGCAGCGGCGCTGCATTTCCCGCCGGGCGTGCCAGCTGCGGAGCGGGTCGCCTTGATCGTTGCACAGACGCTCCGTAGCGTTTAGCGATTCGCCCCCTTTTTAATCCCTCCGACATGTCCGCCAAGCCCATCATCATCTACACGAAGACCGACGAAGCTCCCGCTCTCGCCACTTACTCCCTCCTGCCGATCATTCAGGCCTACACAAAGCACTCGGGCATTTCGGTGGAGACACGCGACATCTCGGTGGCGGCACGCATTCTCGCCGTCTTTTCGGATCTCCTGCCCGAGTCCCAGCGCGTGAACGACAATCTCGCCGAACTCGGTGCGCTCACCCTCAAGCCCGAGGCAAACATCATCAAGCTGCCAAACGTCAGCGCCTCCATCCCGCAGCTCAAGGCGGCCATCGCCGAGTTGCAGGCCAAAGGTTACGCGCTGCCCGACTTCCCCGAAGTTCCGGCAACCGATGCTGAGAAAGATGCACGCGCCCGTTATTCCAAAGTGCTCGGCTCCGCCGTGAACCCCGTGCTGCGTGAAGGCAACTCCGACCGCCGCGCGCCCAAGGCGGTGAAGGATTACGCCAGGAAACATCCACACGTGAATGCCGCCTGGTCACCCGATTCAAAGACCAACGTCGCCTCGATGAGCGGGGGTGATTTCTTCGGTAACGAAAAGTCTGTCACGGTCTCCGCGCCGACCACGGTGCGTATTGAACTGGTGAAAGCCGACGGCTCCGTGCAGGTGCTCAAAGACAGCACCCCGCTGAAAGCCGGTGAAATCCTCGACGCGACCGTCATGCGCAAGGCGGCCCTGGTTGCGTTTTATGAGCAGCAGATCGCCCGCGCCAAAGCCGAGGGCGTGCTGCTTTCGCTGCACCTGAAGGCCACCATGATGAAGGTCTCCGACCCCATCCTCTTCGGTCACGCGGTGAAGGTTTTCTTCAAGGACCTCATCGCCAAAAACGCCTCCGTGCTGCAACAGCTTGGTGTCGATTTCAACAATGGCTTCGGCGATCTCGTCGCCAAAATCCAGACGCTCCCAGCCGATCAAAAGGCCGCCATCGAAGCCGACATTCAGGCCGCCTACGCGAACGGACCCGGCCTGTCCTATGTGAACTCCGACAAGGGCATCACCAATCTTCATGTCCCAAGCGACGTCATTGTCGATGCCTCCGTGCCCGCGCTCATCCGCGCCGGCGGCAAGGTCTATGACGCCCAGGGCAAGCTCGGTGACACGCTCGCGCTCATCCCCGACCGCAGCTACGCCACGGTGTATCAAACCACCTTCGATTTCTGCCGTAAAAACGGCGCGCTGGATCCAAAGACCATCGGCAGCGTGCCCAATGTGGGCCTCATGGCCCAGGCCGCCGAGGAATACGGATCGCATAACAAAACCTTTGAAATCACCACCCCCGGCACGGTTCGCGTCGTCGATGCCTCCGGCAACACGCTGCTCGAGCACAGCGTCGAACCCGGCGACATCTGGCGCGCCTGCCAGGCCAAGGATGCACCGATTCAGGATTGGGTGAAACTCGCCGTCAAACGCGCCCGCCTCAGCAACACGCCCGCCGTTTTCTGGCTGGATGAAACCCGCGCTCATGACGCGCAAATCATCGCCAAGGTGAACACGTATCTCAAAGATCACGACCTCACCGGCCTCGACATCCGCATCCTCGCACCGGCCGCCGCATGCCAGTTCACACTGGAGCGTCTCGTCGCCGGCAAGGACACCATCTCCGTCACCGGCAACGTCCTGCGCGACTACCTGACCGATCTATTCCCGATTCTCGAAGTCGGCACGAGCGCCAAGATGCTCTCCATCGTCCCGCTCATGAATGGGGGCGGCCTGTTTGAAACCGGAGCCGGTGGTTCAGCGCCCAAACACGTCCAGCAGTTCACCGAGGAAAACTTCCTGCGCTGGGACAGCCTTGGCGAATTCTTCGCCCTCGCCGCCTCGTTTGAGCACCTCAGTGAAACTTTGCAAAACGCCAAGGCCAAGGTCCTCGCTGAAACCCTCGACGAAGCCAACGGCAAGTTCCTCGAGAACGACAAGTCCCCTGCCCGCAAGGTCGGCGCCGGCATCGACAATCGCGGCAGCCATTTCTACCTCGCGCTTTATTGGGCGCAGGCACTCGCTGCTCAAAACAACGATGCCGAACTGAAAGCCCAGTTCACGCCCATCGCCGAGGAACTCACCGCCAGCGAATCGAAGATCGTCGCCGAACTCATCGCCGTTCAAGGCAAGCCCGCCGACATCGGTGGCTACTACCTGCCGGACGACGCCAAAGCCAGCGCCTCCCTCCGTCCAAGCGCGACCTTCAACGCGATTTTGGCGAAGGTGTGAAGTGTCAGGCTTGTCTCCTCAAAGCGGCAGGTTTCTCTAACAGGTCTCCAGTATGGAGTGTGACTTTTCGAAGTCTCGCTTCATGATGTCTGCATGCCGTAGCATTACATGATAGGCTCCTGCATCCCAGATGTTGAAGCCTACATTAAAGTTAGAATCGATCCGCAAAAGCTGACACCATTGAGCCATTTCCTCATCAATCTTATGAGGTGCGTCGGCGAAAGCTTCTTTCGTCGCTTTCAAGCGGCCCCAAACATCATGCCCCAGAGCCGAGAGAGGGTTCGTATCGTCTGAACTCAAAGTGAGCAGTGCCATATCTCTGCAGGGGCCGTGACCCTTGCGCCATTGACAGCCAAAGAGCTTCCCGGCTGTGGCTTCAATGTCAGATGTTCCTTTTAGGAGCGACTCAAGCTGGCTCATTAAGGAGATGGCATCATCTCGTTCGTAAAAATCTAGCCCACTCAAAAGCTCGGAAATTGGCACATCGACTCCATGCACCAGTTCAATGGCATAAGGAGCAAGCTCGCCGTTACGGGCGTAATTTACATTCATTTCTGATGCAGGAGGTAATCTCGCAGTTTGGAGTGCCGAGGTGTCTTCAACCCAGATGAGCTTGTGTTTCACATTCATGGCTAATGCATCGTCCGCCACGAAAAAGTAGAGCATGCCATTGTTCGGCATACCGAAGGGCAGAAGTCCGGCGGCATCATCAAGTCGTATCTGCATGACAAAAGAAAGTGCCCCGCTGTTTTCCCGAGGCCAATCCATGTCTTCCGGCAAGTCAGGCAGGCCACCCATTCTGCTACGGCCCAGGGTGTGACAGCCTTCCAGATCAAGATGGAGATACCAACACTCTGCCGCCTCTTGGCGTATTACTTCGCAATCTGAATGCGAGAAGTCGCATTGCTTGAGCGCGTTTTCGAGCTGTTCGATGAGAGGGGCCGTCAGTGCACTCATGAGAGTATGTTGAACTGTAGTTGTGCCTTCCGTCAATTTTCCAGCAGTTGGGCATGATGTTTAGCCAACCACTCAAGAACATCATCTCGCAAAGATTCCACAAACGCTCTGAGTTCATCCGCCTCTGACTGGCTCACAGTGCCTGCAACATCATATTCGGCGGTGTTGCGTTTGGCCCGGCAAGTGTCGAGGTAGTCAGCATCATCCTGACGACTGGTGCCCATGATGATCGGCAAGGCCTGAAGTGTGCGGTAATGCGCTAGATTTTTTTCCGGTCGGTAGCCGCTGGCGTAAAGGATAATGGTGCAGAGCTTCAAGGCAGCGTTGTAGGCGATGCCGAACTGCCAGTCCGCCGAGACGCTGCTTCGTGCGTCCACCAGATCACGCTCGACGATGGCCAGCAGGTCGGTGACCTGCTGACGGTTTGTTTGATGGGGACGCAGCCAGCCGTTCTTTGCCCAAGCTTCCAAGTTCATGATCGCCACCTTTCAGCCACAGTTTCGGTTCGCTCAACACGCGTTTCACAAACACGTCCGCTCCCTCCTTCTTCTGAAGCCATTCGTCGGAAGTCATGCAGCGTGGGTTGATTTCGCAGCTCAGGCGGGTGGACACTTCACGCAACGCTGGCGTGACTTTCCGCAGGCCGACGCTGCCAATGATGAGCACATCCACATCACTGGCCGCTGTGCTCGTCCCAGCCGCGACAGAGCCGAAGATAAAGGCGAGTTCGATGCCAGGCACAAAGGCAAGTGCCTGCTGGAGTTCTGTCGCTATGCCGCTGGTCTTCATGACGATGCTGTGGAGTTCAGGAAAGACGGTGTGGGCAGCATCGGCCTGAAAGTAGAGCCGGTTTCCATCACGGCGGCTACGCACCAAGCCAAGCTCAACCAGAAAAGCCAGTTCCTTCTGCATCGCTGCTGGCGACAGCGATGCAAGTCGGGCTAGATCCCGCAAATGCACCTCCCTACCAGGATCGCCAAAGAGCAAGCGTAGCGTTTCGGCACGAGCCTTCGGGAATAGTGCGGATAGCAGATTCATCGTTCACCCATGGTAAACGACTGTCTGCTTTTGGTAAACGTTATTTTCATAGTTGTCGGTGTATTCAGCCCCTATACGTCGACGGCAATAAAGCACGATACGGCCTTCCATGTGAATCGCGGGGGTTGTGGGCGAAGTTGCCTCCGATGTATGACGCAGGGCATATTCACCCCAATGGAAAAGCAAAACGTGCTGTATCCCATGGACAAAGGCGGGACTATGCCGCAGAAACCTGGGCTGCCCTGATTCCAACCATCATGCTCCAAAACGCTCCCATGAGCCATCCACTTGCCACTCTCCCTGCCACCGACCCGGTCCATATTCTCCGACTCCGTGACCGGCAGTATGGCGCGGAACTCATCGCTGCGGCGCTGCTGCATTTTGATTTCTTTTCCTGGTTAGGCCAAAACGATGGCGTCACGGATGCGGATGTCTGCAGGCAGTTCGAGTTCGCCGCGCGTCCTGCAGACGTGCTGCTGACGCTGTGCCGCGCCAATGGATTTGTCACCACGGATGCCGCCGGCGGCCATCATCTGACACAGCTGGGACGCGAGCATCTGGTCAAGGGATCTCCCTGGTATCTGGGGCCTTATTATGCGCCGATCAAGGACACGCCGATCGTGCAGGGTTTCCTGAAAGTCCTGCGCACGGGCAAACCCGCAAACTGGCAGGCAAAATCAGACGCCAAGGACTGGCATGAATCGATGCTGGACGAAGACTTTGCCCGCAGCTTCACCGACCTGATGAACAGCCGTGGCATGATCTTTGGCCAGTATTTGGCCAAGGCGGTGACGCCGCTGCTCGGTGACCGCCGTCATCTGCTGGATGTCGGTGGCGGCTCAGGCATCTACTCGTCCACCATGGTTGCCGCGCATCCGCAACTCAGCGCCACGGTGCTGGAACAGCCGCCGGTGGATGCCATCGTGAGCAAGGAAGTCGCGAAGCATGGCCTCACCGACCGCGTGCAGGTCGCCAGTGGTGACATGTTTCAAATCGCCTGGCCTGAGGCCGACATCGTGCTGCTCTCGAACGTCCTTCATGACTGGGATCTGCCGGAGATGCGGGCCCTGCTGACCAAGGCGGCGAACACGCTGCCTTCAGGCGGGCTGCTCATCATTCATGACGCCTTCATCCGCGATGACAAGACCGGGCCGCACCCCGTCGCCGAATACTCCGCGCTGCTCATGAACATCACGCAGGGCAAATGCTACTCGCCTGCCGAGTACGGCGCCGTGCTCACGGAGCTTGGTTTCGCGGTCGGACCGTATCAGGACACCGTCGCGGATCGCGGATTCATGTCAGCCGTGAAGCGTTGAGCCTCATCCCCAGCTCTCCTGACGGTAGGCGGCGGGGGAGGTGTTGCGATACTGCCGCATCCTGCGGCTGAAGTAGTGCCTGTTCACCAGGCCGCAATGCTCGGCGATGTCCTCGATGCTGTCATCCGTGTGACGGAGCAGGCGGCAGGCTTCATCAAGCCGGTAATCCAGCAGCATGCGCATGGGCGGCTGCTGAAGTTCCTGCTGAAAGAGATGATTCAAATTGCGCACGCTGAGACCGGCATGACGCGCGATCTGATCCGTCGTCAGCTTGAGCCCCATGTGCTGGTTCATGAACTCCATGGCCTTCAGCACGCGCGCATCCAGCCGCTGCTGCTCCCACACTCTGTCAGGCAGGCGCTGCACGGTCTCGGCCACAAGTTGAATGGAAACCCAGGGGAAGCGCACGCTGCCGGGTTGCGCGCCCAGTTTGACCAGCCCCTGGAGCAGACTGCGCAGGTGTGGTGTGCTCGCGAATTCATAGATGCCGGGCGCGGCGCGATCGGCCACGGGTCCCAGGCTGAAATGGGCGTACCATTTGCTGAAGGGCCGCGTGGTGGTGGTGCTGAACGTCGTGTGTGGCGGGATCAGATACACGGTGCCAGGTTTCAAAAGCGTCCGCGTGCCGTCAATTTCAATGACACCGCCTGATTCCATCGGCCAGTAGAGCCGCCAGTAGGGATCATTCAGGCGGCGCAGCTCCCATTGTTGAAGCTCAATCTTGCGGGTGGTGAGGATGTCCACCGTCACCCCGGGCAGCGCCACGGAGCGGTGCCCCTGCACACGATGGGCAGAGCCTGCGGGAACCACGCTGAGCAGGGAGGGCGTCTGTTGCATAACGGTTTGCTAAATCAGACACAACTCTGGCCGATGCGGCTATGGATGGCAAGACCGGGATGGCTATGAATGCATGCCTACATTCCAACCCAACATCCACGACCATGGCCGACATCCAAACCAGCGCAGCAGACAAGAAGGACAAAGAATACTTCACCGACACACCGCAGGCCGCCCCCGGCTTCTTCCTCAAGGGTTGTCACCAGTATGACTGGGGTCTCAAAAACCGCATGAGCCGCATCTTCAATCCCAAGGACGGCCGCACGGTGATGCTCGCTTTCGATCACGGTTATTTCCAGGGCCCCACCACCGGCCTGGAGCGCGTGGACCAGACGATCCTGCCCCTCGAGCCTTTTGCCGACTGCCTCATGCTCACCCGCGGCATCCAGCGCAGCGTGATCCCCGCCTCCACGACCAAGGCCATCGCCCTGCGCGCATCCGGCGGCACCTCGATGGTCAGCCCCATGGAAGAATGGGAAGGCGAGATCGACGGCAAGAAAGCCAAGTTTGGCCGCCCCGGATTCGAGCCGCTCTCCAATGAAAGCACCGCCCTCAACATCGAGGAAGCCATCCGCCTGAATGCCAGCGTCCTCGCCGTGCAGGTCTTCATCGGCAGTGCTTATGAGCGCCAGTCGCTGAAAAATCTGACCGACCTGGTCGATGCCGCCAGCCGTTACGGCATCGCCGTCATGGGCGTGACCGCCGTGGGCCGCGCGATGGCGCGCACGCCGCAGTATTTCCGCCTCGCGACCCGCATCATGGCGGAACTCGGTGCGAACGTGGTGAAGTGCTACTACACGGACACGGAGTTTGACACCGTGACCTCGTGCTGCCCGGTGCCGATCGTGATTGCCGGCGGCAAGAAGCTGCCCGAACTCGAAGCGCTGAGCATGTGCTACAACGCCATCCAGCAGGGTGCCAACGGTGTGGACATGGGCCGCAACATCTTCCAGAGCGATGCGCCGATCAGCATGATGCAGGCCGTGCGCGGCGTGGTGCATGAAGGTCTCTCACCCGAGCAGGGCTTCCAGATGTACAATGA
>CAJCCF010000772.1 GCA_903960845.1 uncultured Verrucomicrobiota bacterium
ACTCCCCGCCCACCACGAGGCGCCTGTAGCTCAACGGTTAGAGCAGGGGACTCATAATCCCTTGGTTGCGGGTTCGAATCCCACCGGGCGCACATTTTAATGCATGGGGATAGAACGGTCGCCCCTGCGCTGGACAAGGCCGTGAGCCGATTGTATGAGCCCAGCCCCATGAAGCTCAATCATCTCACCTTCGCCCTGGCAGCTCTTTTGCTGACCGCCACCGCCCCTGCTGCCGATAACGACGGCTGGATCTCGATGTTCAACGGCACCGACCTCAGCGGTTGGAAGTCGAATGAAGAAGTGCCCGGCTCGTTCAGCGTGTCGGACGGCATGCTCAAAGTCAGCGGCGGTCGTGCCCACATCTTCTTCACCGGCGTGGATGGCGCGGCGAAGTTTAAGAACTTTGAATTCAAAGCCAAGGTGAAGACCACGGCCGGCTCCAATGGCGGGATCTATTTCCACACCAAATTCCAGGAAAAGGGCTGGCCTGATCTCGGCTACGAATGCCAGGTGAACAGTACTCACACGGACCCCAAGAAGACGGGCAGCCTTTATGGCGTGGTCAACATCCTCGCATTGCAGCCCGGCCAGGCCGAGCCACAGGGCGGCACGCACATCAAAGTCCCGGCGGCACCGAGCAAGGATGACGAATGGTTCGACTATGTCATCCGTGTCGAAGGCAAGCACATCACCCTGAAAGTGAATGGCCAGACCACCGTTGATTTCACCGAGCCTGAAGGCTGGGATCCGGCGAAGGAACTGAAGAACATGCCCGGCCGCAAGCTGAGCGAAGGCACCATCGCCATCCAGGGGCACGACCCGAAGAGCACGTGTTACTACAAGGACCTCTTCATCAAGCCTCTCTGATCCAGAGGTGACGGCTGTCTGCCGTCGCCCGTATTTTGGAGTGGGGGTTTTCAAGCCCTCACTCCTTGT
Source organism: uncultured Verrucomicrobiota bacterium (assembly GCA_903960845.1). Lineage (GTDB taxonomy): Bacteria > Verrucomicrobiota > Verrucomicrobiia > Verrucomicrobiales > Verrucomicrobiaceae > Prosthecobacter. The sequence goes on from CAJCCF010000772.1 coordinate 937, forward strand.
TTTTACTCCGCCATGCCCACCTCCGATCTCGCCATTGCTGAAATTCGCTGCTACTTCGTGCGGCGGCGGAACTGCCTGCTGGTGCGCGGCAAGTTCAGTGATCTCTACATGGATTACTACCTGCATCTGATGCAGCACGGGCTCAAGCATGAGGGTCGGCTGGACACCATGCTCAAGGAGGCGCTGACGGGTTTGGTGCTGCACCTGGCCTCCCGTCCGCAGGACGAAATATGCGCGTGGACGATCCACCTCCATGATCCGCTTTTGAATCTCTTTGTCACCGGTGGCAGCAGGCCGGGCCGGGTCACGGGCCGCATCTTCACCGAGGATGTGAAGGATCTTGGAAAATCCCTGTTCATCGCGCAAACAACCCGTGCCGGTGAATCGCCGCGGCAGAGCACGATCGAGTTTCCGGGCAGTGACGTGCTGGCGGCGATCGAGCATTTTTACACGCAGAGCGAACAGCGGCTCACCCGCTACTTCCGCCTGTCCGACGAGGACTTTGTCCAGATCTCCGCCGAGCCGGATGCGGATCTGGCCTGGCTTGCCGGCCTGAAGGACACCGACCTCCCGGTGATCGATCAAACGGAGCAACTCTCCCTGCTCGAAACGCGGGCGTATGTCTTTGAGTGCGGCTGCTCGGTGGATCGTTTGTTCCCGATGCTCAGTCGTTTGCCGCAGGAGGATCTGGATGCCGTTTTTCAAGATGGACATGCCGACATCACCTGTCCGCGCTGCGGAGCCAAGTTTGAAGCGCCGCTGAGTGTTTTCCTGGAATGGAAGGCAAAGCAACCCGCCTGATCCGTCCGGCTTTTTTCCCGTGATGACCGCGACAATTCCTAACTACAAGATCGGCAACGAGAAGCTAATCAAGGTGCTGCCGAATGCTTCAGACAAGCTGACCAGCCTGCTCACCAAGCAGGGGCGTGCCGAACATGGCGCGCTGCGCGTGGCGGTGGTCGGCGGCGGATGTTCCGGGCTGCAATACAAGATGGACCTCGTCGACGGACCGGCCAACCGCGACATCATGGTCGTGACGGGAAATGTTCGCGTGGTGATCGATCCGAAGAGCGCACTATTTGTTAGCGGTTCCGAGCTCGACTACAGCGACGATCTGCAGCAGGGAGGATTCAAGGTGAAGAACCCGAACGCGGTCGTCACCTGTTCCTGCGGTGAAAGTTTTGCCGCGTAAGCCATGGCGGATTTTTTTGAACTGCTGTCCCTGCCTCCGCGCGCGGTGCTGGATGAGGATCTGTTGCAGCAGGCATACCTGAAGGCCACGCGCTCGGCGCACCCCGATCAGGCGGGTGGTGATGCCCTGCTGAGCACGGAACTGAATGCGGCTTTGGAGGCGTTAAAATCTCCGGTGACGCGCTTGAAGCATCTGATTGACCGGCACTCCCAAACGGCCTGGCGCGCCATTCCACTGGATGACCGGCTGATGGGTCTCTTTGAGAAGCTTGGGCCTCTTCTCCAGCAGAGCTCGGCATTCCTGAGCCGCAAACAGGCGGCGACGTCGGCGCTCGGCAAGGCTTTGCTCTCTTCCGAGGAGATGCGTTTGCGTGAGGCGCTTGAGGCACTCAATGAGGAGATCGAAACGCAGTGGCAGCATCTTGAATCCTGCCTGCCGGCCTGTGACGAACGCATCGCCCTGAGTGATGCCGCGGTCTGGCCGGATTTGCAGGCATTGCAGGCCAGGTTTGCCTACCTCGCCAAATGGCGTGCGCAGATCCGTGAGCGGCTGCTGGGGCTGATGCTGTAGGGCGGTCTATGCCTGGATGATGCGGTGCGGCTCCACCGGCCGGGAGAATCCTTTGAGCTGCATCGGCGGCAGAGGTTGCGAACTGATGCTGTCGCGAATGGCGGCGGCTGTTTCTTCATCCGAGATGATTTCTCCCGCCTGGGCGATGCTGCACAGACGCGAGGCGAGATTGACGCGGTGACCGATCACCGTGTAGCTCAGCCGCTGATCCGAGCCCATGCAGCCGGCGACCACATTGCCGGAGGCAAGGCCGATGCCGATCTCCAGAGGGTGTCTGGAAGTGGTATTCAGGGCACGACGGCGGGCCATCATCGCACGGGCGCACTCCACCGCGCGCATGGCATCATTGGCTCCGCTGATGGGGGCGCCGAAGAGCACCATGATGAGGTCACCGACAAACTTGTCCACAATGCCGCCATGGGCATAAGCCACTTCTGTCAGCGCCGTCATGTGTTCATTCAGCAGTTCGATGACTTCGTGCGGCGGCATGTGCTCGGTCAGTGCCGTGAAGCCCCGGATGTCGCAGAAGAGAATGGTCACATCACGCAACTCACCACTGAGTGCTTCGCGATTTTCAATGAGGCGCTCGGCGATGGTGCGGTCAGCCACGGCATTGAGAACACTGCGGTACTTGTCCTGCAGGGCGAGTCCGGCGGCCATGTCGTTAAAGGATTGGGAGACGCGCCCGAGTTCATCAGGAGTGACCGGCACGCGAACGTCAAAGTTTCCATGCTCGATTTCCTGCGTGGCTTTCACCAGTTGACTGACCGGGCCGGAAAGACTGCGTGAAGTGATGCTGATGAGCAGCAGCGCCACGGAAAGGGCGAAGATGCCCAGAATGACGGCGCTGCGGCGCAGGTCGGCGATTTCGGCCCGGAGTGGCGCGAGCGAGAAGACGTTCACCTGCGCGGCCTGCGGAAAGGGACTTTCAGGATTCAGCACGCGGTAGATGAGCCGGTGTTTTTCACCGCCGACGGGCACGATGATCTCGCGCTTGTCCTTGTCAGATTTGGCCATCGATTGAGTGATGGCCTCGGCGATGACACTTTTTTGGTCGTCGGGAATGGTGGTGGAAACGAGCCTTCCTTCCACAAAGATGCCGCCCATGATTTCCCCGAATTCACTGCGCTTGGTTTGCTCAAAGAGGGTGCGCTCGGCGATTCCCGTGACCGGCAGACCGAAGACGAAGGCACCGAGAAAGGCCTTGGTCGCGGGGTCGCGAAGAGGAGTCACGAAAACCTCACGCACCTGCTCGTTGCGGTGTTCATCCGTTTCGACAACGAGGTAGCCGACCTGCTGCTCAGTGAGGATTTCGGCAAACTGACGGTCACCCAGCCATGGCATTTTGCTGGATTTGGGGTTCAACGTTTCAGCACTAGCGGGAGTGAAGGCGGGAAGATTGCCGCCCGGACGCGGACGTTGATTGGTCGCAAATTTGCCTTTCGAATCAAGGAGCGCAATGAATGGCACGGTTTGCCCGCCGCCTGATGTTTGCGGGCGCTTCAGGTCGCGCGGACGATCCTTTTCATCCCGCCGCAGGCCGCCGCCAGGACGTGAGCCAAAGGGTGTGGTGGCTCGTGGTCCGGTGCCAAATTCACTTTGCAGGCGTTCCTGGGCCAGGGTTTCCAGTGCCGGGCGTAATTCCATCACCGCTTTCGGAAAATCACCGGCTTTCATGGCGGTGATAACCTCCGGTTTCTGCGCCATGCGCTCAAGCACGCTGGAGAGCGCGTCAAAGCGCTTGTTCTTGGCCTGCGTTACGGCGGATATCTGGTTCTCAAACTGCTCTTCGAAGAGATGCTGGTACGTCGCGCTGAATTTCCATTCAAAGAGCAGCAGCGCGCCGATGACCGCTCCAGCCACGATGGGGAAGAGGGACAAAATGAGCTTGGCGCGAAACGTGGAGAAAAATTTCATGCAATGACATGGGCGAGAATCTGAAATCTCCAACCCCGCGTCGAGATGAAAGTTTGCACCATCAATTCATCGCATGGCAGCATGAGGGCAGTGCGTCACTGTCAAAATCGAGCGTGCCGCGCAGCCGGTAGGCCATGACGATGGCGGCGGTGATTGCGAGAGCACGCTGCATCTTGCGCATCGTCGCGGGCTGGAGTCTCCCGCCCAGCCAATGGATCTGCGTTTGCGCCAGCCAGAGCAGCGGCAGGGTGCCGAGACCAAAGGCCATGGCGAACTCGGCTCCCTTGAAGGCGCTGCCATTGGCCATCGCCAGCGCAAACATCAGGTAAAGAGGTCCGCAGGGAAGCAGTGGTGTGGCAAAGCCAAGCAGTCCGGCGCGCAGCGGGCTTTTCATGCGAAACGCGACCGTCTGGAGGCGACGGATGCCGCTGCTGAAAAACTTGGGTTTAGGCAGCCAGGTGTCCAAGCCCATGCCCACCATGGCAAAGGCGAGCACAAGCAACCATGGCAGCACAATGCCTGCGCCATGCTGGAACCATTTCAACGGCATGATGCCGATCAGTCCCGCGATGGCTCCGACGATGCCATAGGAGACGATGCGTCCGGCGTGGTAGAGGCTCGTGTCGCGGAAGAAGCCGGATGCACCGGGCTTTGACGACACCGCCCACGAGCAGGAGAGCGGACCGCACATGCCCACGCAATGCACGCTGGTCATGAGACCAGCGAGAAAGGCAGCTGCGCTGGTGTCGATGCTGGTCATGATTTTCTCTGGATCACCACACGCTCCACTTCCTGCGGTTTGTGCTTCACGGCGAACATGATGAAAGCGATCCAAACGCCGATGAACAAAACGAAGGCAAGCACCGGCAGCAGCCAGGGTTTATTGAACAAAATCTTTCGCATTGAGGGGAGTGTTGGATTTCAGGCGCGAATCGGGACCGAGAAACTCCATGACGCGCGTCGTCACGCTGTCGCCATGGATGGTGTCGGTGACTTTGACCTGGAGTTTGAAGGGGACTTTGAAGGCTGCCTCGGGGAGGGACAGGACGAGTGTCTTTTGTTCCTCTCCGAGCGCCGGAAGTTGCAGGGTCTCGACGAAACCTGCAACGCTGAGCTGGGGCGGCATTTCACCCACCATCTCCAGCTTATAGGTGGAGGGGTTGTTGTGCTTGTTGATGACACGCACCAGGAACTGGTTTCTCAAAACGCCATCCGCGACGTAAAAAGGTGCCCCGATCATGCGCACGGCGCTGGCGCTCATCGGTGAGATGCGCGTGGCGGAGAAGAAGAAGGCCCCGGCTCCCAGCAGCAGCAGCAAGGTGTAAAAAAGAATGCGCGGGCGGATGATTCGGGTCTTCCCGCCGTGCAGTCCGACATGCGAGTCGTAGCGCACCAGACCCGTGGGGCGCTTCAGCTTGATCATGATGTCGTCACAGGCATCCACACAGGCGGCACAGCCGATGCACTCGAGTTGCATGCCATTGCGGATATCGATGCCTGTCGGGCATACCTGGACGCAGCGGCGGCAGTCGATGCAAGAGCCTGTGGTTTTGCCTGCTTTGCCGCGCGGCTCACCACGCGCCTTGTCGTAACCAATGATGATGCTGTGCTCGTCAATCAGCGCGGATTGCAGGCGTCCATAGGGACACAGGATGATGCAGAACTGCTCGCGGAACCAGCTGAAGGCGAAGTACAACGAGCCGGTCATGAAGGTCATCACGCCAAATGCCAGCATGTGTTCGGAGGGCGGCCCCTTCATCATCTCATAGAGTTTTTTGAGCGAGACAAAGTAACTCAGAAAAATGTGGGCGATCAGCGCCGAGATAAACAGGAACAGCCCATGTTTCAGCGCGCGGCGCAGGATTTTTGAACCTGTCCAGGGGGCGTCTTCAAGACGTCTCCGTGCGCTGGCGTCACCATCGATCAGGCGCTCAATCCGGCGATACACATGTTCCAGAAAGACCGTGTATGGGCAGGTCCAGCCGCACCAGAGCCGGCCAAAAAGCGCCGTCACATAAAAGAGGGAGAAGGCAAGTCCCGTGATGAGAAAGAAACCCACCCACAAGTCCTGCATGGCCAGTGTCAGCCCGATGAAGTGAAAGCGCCGCTCCTGCACATCCAGAAACACCGCCGGGTAGCCATTCACCGGAATCCACGGCAGTGCCGCGTAGATCAGCAGCAAAATCAGCGCGACGACCTTTTTCAGCCGGGTGAAACGGCCATGCACATCCGCCGGGTGGACAAACTTCCGCGAGCCATCAGTGCGAATGGTCGAGAGTGTTTCCAGCGTGGGGCTATTCATGCGGCTTCTTATTTCTTCAGCGGCGAATCCGGAGCAAGGGTGAACGCCTCGCCCTTTTCATGCTTGCTGAGGATGAAGGCCAGCACTTCCACCACACGATTGATGCCAAGTTGCGGTTCCCAGGGCGGCATGCCCTTGGTCACATCGGGTGCGCCTTTGCGGATGATGGTGAGGAGTTGCACCGGGCTGTTGCCGTGTTTCCACTCCTTGTCATTGAGCGCCAGGCCGGGCAGTTTGGCTCCGGCCAGCTTGGCGCTCATGTCGGGTGCATGGCAGGCGATGCAGGTGGCGCTGTAAGTGGCTGCTCCAGCAGCGACGATCTTGGGATCCTTCGACATGTCCCAGAGCTTGTCATCGTTGATCTGTTCGAGCTCCCGCTTCTGGTGCTCGGCTATTTTGGCCATCGCGGTATCAATCGCCGCCTCATCCGCCATGCCCATGCCGAACTGGTAGTAGGCAACCCAGGCGATGACGAACCACACCATGGTGATGTACCACGTGAAAAGCCACCAGTTGGGAAGCTTCTGGTCATACTCCTGAATGCCATCATAAGCGTGGTCACGGAGAACGGGTTCGGAGTCGTTAGGGGCGTTTGATTTCATGCGTGGGAATGATGACTCAAGGAGGAACAGGGGGACATGGCCTGCTCCTCACGGATTGCTCATCCACGGACGAATCTTGTGCCTGAGTGTCAATCACCAGTTTTTGCCCCGGAGGCCGCTTGCTCCGGCGACTGGCTGTGTTTGCGTCATTTCTGACTTTATTTCCTGCATGGCAGCGGCCATGAACAAGTCCGCATGTCCGATCCCGCACCTTCTCAACGCCGCCCCTGGCGCATTGTTCACTCCGAGGCCTCCTGCGGCTGGGGCGGGCAGGAGCACCGGGTCATGGCTGAGTTGCGCGGCTTTCAGCAGCGCGGTTGTGCCACCTGGGTGATGGCGGAGGAGCACAGTCAAATCATCGCCCGGGCCCGCGAAGCCGGCATTGGCGCGGTGCCGGTGAAGTTTCAAAAAACACGCATGCCGGTGGATGCTGTTCGTCTGGCCCTATGGCTGCGCCGGGAGCGCATTGAGGTGCTGAACACCCACAGTTCGCGCGATGGCTGGCTGCTCGGCATTGCAGGGCGGTTGGCCCGGGTGCCGCTGCTGATTCGCAGTCGTCACATTGATGTCGAGTATCCGAATGCATGGGTAAGCCGTCATGCCTTCACCACGTTTGCGGATCATGTGCTGACCACGAGTCAGAAGATCACGGATCATTTTCAGCGCCTCTTTCATCTGCCAGACGAGCGCATCACCACCCTGCCGACGGGAATTGATGTGCAGCTTTTTCATCCTCAGGGTGTCCGCGCGGATCTGGGCTTGACGGGTGAGGGACCGGTGGTCGGCATGGTGTCGGTGCTGCGCTCATGGAAGGGGCATTCCGTCTTTTTCGATGCCGCACGCATGCTTCATGAAGCCGGGCGGAAGATCCGTTTTGTGGTGGTGGGCGGCGGCGCGCCTGTCGAGCGGTTCCAGGATCTGGCGGCAGCGCACGGGGTGCGGGATTTGATTCATTTTGCCGGCCATCGGGAGGACGTGCCGGAGATTCTCCGCGCTCTCGATTTGCTGATCATTCCATCCATCCGCCATGAGGGTGTGCCTCAGATCGGTTTGCAGGCTCTTGCCTGTCAGACAGCCGTGATCGGCAGCGATTGCGGCGGCATCCCGGAGATCATTCGCGATGGTGAGACGGGCCGCATTGTGCCGATCGGGGATGCGTCAGCACTCGCCAGGCGCATCGTTGAAGCGCTGGATCAGACAGAGGCGACGCTGCTGCTTTCAGCTCGTGGCCGGCAACTGGTTGATGAGAAATACAGTCTTGAGATCATGCTCGACCACCTGGACGGACTCTACCGGCACCACGTTTCTTAAAGCTGGTTAGGCTTGGATCCGGCCTCGCTCTCGTACATCCGGCTGTAGCGGTCAAAGGTGAAGAAAGCCGTTGCCACCGCGATCCACAGGCCGGGAAAGCCATCGAGAAAACCGCGCTTCAGCACATAGGCGCGCACCAGTCGCCAGCACGGGCGGAAGAGCGTGTGCAGCAGGGACCAGCGGCTGCCCTTGCTCTGCTGTGTCTGCAAAAAAACATCGGAGTACTGAACATGCTTGGTGAGGTAGTGCTGGATGTTTTTGAACGAGTAATGCAGCAGGTCACCACGCAGCGTGGTGCAGGGCCCATCGACGACGAGCCTCTCATGCACCTGACCTCCACCATCGGCCTGCCACTGGCTTTTCCCGCGGCGAAACAGGCGCACTTTGCGGTCGGGATACCAGTCGCCATGATGAATCCAGCGGCCCATGAACCAGACAAGGCGGGACATCCACGCTCCATCGAATCTGGCATCATCACCGTCGGCGAAAAAGCGCCGGATGGACTCGCGCAGTTCCGGCGTGAGTTCCTCATCACAATCCAGCGCCAGAATCCATGGCTGGGAGCACAGGCTCAGGCAAAGGTTCTTTTGCGCCGTGTAACCGAGCCAGGATTGATGCACAAATTTGGCGGCAAACTCCGCGGCGATCTCTGCCGTGCGGTCGGTGGAGCCGGAGTCGACGATCACGATCTCCATGGCCAGCTCCGCGGCACTCGCCAGACAACGGCGGAGATTGGCCTCCTCATTGTGTGAGATGATGGAAATGGAAAGTGGCAGCCGGGTCATGAGATGGGCGACTTTCGCGATTCCTGCCCAAGTGCCAAGCGCGAATCAAATGGCGTGAGCCGGGTGGAATTGAATGGCGGCGATTTTGTCCGCCATGTCATGGCTGGCGCAGAAGGCAAGTTCAGCGGCGGCAGCCCGGCTGATGCGGGCGCGCAGGGCCACGACCTCACCCATGCTCAGGCCATCAACAAAGGCCTCCACCGGGCGATGCTCGGGGGAGAGGCTGCGGATTTCCACGGTGGTGTCCGTGCTCAGCAGGGCGCTGCGCCAGTGGGCGGGCTCCATCACGTTTGAGCCGACGAGCAGCCATGCCGGTGTATCCGCGAGCAACGGGCTTGCCCCCATGCTGCGTGCATAGGCCGTGGAGCCGGCGGCGGTGGCCACCAGCGCACCATCACTCACCAGTTTGGGCAGGCGTTTCACGCCATTCACACTGACCTCCAGCCACGCGCTCTGACTGGTGCTGCGCTCCAGCCAGGCATCGTTGAATCCATAAGCCGTTTGCACCTCTCCGGCCGCGTTTTCAAACTCCAGGTAAAGCATCGGCAACTGGCGCAGGATCACCGCTGCAGGCGGGAAGGGGCTGTCAAAGACCTGCTCAGGTGCATTCATCAGGAAGCCGAGATGCCCGGCATTGATGCCAAAGAATGGCAGCCGCTTCCTCCAGTGCTCGCGGATGCAGCGCAGCATCGCGCCATCGCCGCCGAGCACGGTGATAAAACGCGCTTCAGCTTCGCTCACTCCCAAGCCTGTCGTTTGGATCCATGACAGGGCCTTGGGATTGGCGGCGTCGGCTTGCAGATGAAAGGGAGCGCCACGCAGGCTGCTCTCCGCCCAGGTGCCGGGGATCGGCGCGCGGTAAAGGCCGTAACGCTCGATGTAATCAAGCACGCGCGGTGTCACCAGGCTGGTCACTTCATCGCCCCGGCTCAGGCTGTCGCGGATGGCCGAACTTGAGCCTGACTCCTGGAGTGAAAAGAGTTTTGATTTCGGCGGCAGATCCTGGTGATCGATCTCATGCCCGGGCCGTGTCAAAACAGCAAAGTGCGCGCTTTGCCAAAGCTCTGCACCGCGCTCCCAGGTGCGTTGAATGAGTGAGGCTCCTGAGCTTCCGCCCGCGATGAGATCCGCGCCGACCACATGCCAGACTTCTCCTTGTGACTCGAAGCGCGTCTGAAGCTGGTGATTCCGCGTGAAGGTCGCCTGCTCCAGATCAAACAGGTCCACCACCACCTTGGGCATCTCACCAAAGGCCAGATCACAGAGCGCTGCGCGGTAGATTGCCGGGATGCTACCCGTGACCGCCTTGTCAGGCCGCGGACCGCAGGGGATGACTCGCACCTCGTCAAACTCACGCGCCAGCAACTCCGCAATGGCGCGGTGGTGCATTCCTGGCGGATTAAAGCTGCCTCCGAAGATGGCGATTCGCATGTTGCGATCTTGGCCGCTCTGAGCAGCGGCGGCAAACGGAATGAATGCGGAGACGTCGGCAAAACGCTTCCGGGAGCATGGCATGCTTTCAGACCGCGTTTTTGCCGCAGAGCTCATAGCTGGCGGATAAAATGAGTGGGTTCCTATTCGGAGTCTTCCGCATCTCCCCAAGCCATGCTGGACAGAATCAGCCTACGAGCGATACAAAAACGTGGTCAGCGGACTTGTGGCATTGGCTTCCTCGCTGGAGTCGGCGAGGCCGATTTCATAGGCGGAGCGGCCAGCCTCGACGGCGGCTTTGAAGGCGAGGGCCATGCGTGAGGGATCGCTGGCGATGGCGATGGCGGTGTTGACCAGGACGGCATCGGCTCCCATTTCAAAGGCTTCTGAGGCATGGCTGGGCGCGCCGATGCCGGCATCGATGACGACGGGCACAGTGGCCTGGGAGATGATGATTTCGATCTGCCGGCGTGTGGTGATGCCCTGATGCGAGCCGATGGGTGAACCAAGAGGCATCACGGTGGCGGTGCCCACGTCTTGTAGCCGGCGCGCGAGCACGGGGTCGGCATTGATGTACGGCAGCACGATGAAGCCTTCCTTGACCAGGATTTCCGCCGCTTTCAGCGTCTCGATCGGATCAGGCAGCAGGTAGCGTGGATCGGGATGGATCTCCAATTTGACCCAGTTAGGCAGCCCCGCGGCGACGGCAAGACGGGCCAGACGCACGGCCTCTTCCGCCGTCATGGCACCACTGGTATTGGGCAGCAGCAGCACCTCCTTCGGAATGAAATCCAGAATGTTGGCAAAGGGATCGCCTTTGCCGGTCAGGTCTGCGCGACGCAGGGCAACCGTGACAATCTCAGTGCCGGAGGCGATGATGGCCTCGCGCATGAGGACACCAGAGGCAAACTTGCCGGTGCCCAGCATGAGGCGTGACTGAAAGCTGCGACCGGCGATGATGAGGGGCTGATTTTCCAAGGATGTCATCTCAGGTAAGTTGTAGGCGCTGCAGAAGCTCTTCCGCGCTGAGCTGGATGCCGATGTAGAAATCGCCAAACTCGCCGAACTGGGTGGTCACTTCATCCCAGCGCATTTCATAGACGATGGTTTTGACCTGGAAGATGTCGTGGGCAAAGAGGGTCACACCCCATTCATGGCTGTCGAGGCCAGTGGAGCCGGTGATGAGCTGGCGGATTTTGCCGGCGAATTTTCGGCCGGTTTTAGCATGACCGCCCATCAGATCACGGCGCGTGGCGAAGTCTTGCGCATACCAGTTGGCACCGACATTGCGCCGCTTGCTCATGGGATAGAAGCACATCACCTGCCAGTCGGGCATGTTCGGGTAAAGGCGGTCGCTGAAATACTTGTCCATGTGGCCCTTCCATTCGGCGACGCGTTTGGTGTGTGCCTCGGATCCGGGCTCAAGATTTTCGGTGCGGGCGATGCGCTCGGAAGCTTCCTCTTCTTTTTCGCTGTACTCGGTCCACTCGGTCATGGACAGGTAGCTGTAGCAGGGTGTCAGGACATCCGGGCCAAAAGCCAGGCCGAGTTCTTTTTCAAAACGGTTCGCGTCCTGAAGATCCGGTGTCAGGAGCATGAAGCCGAGGTCCGCTTTCGGGCTGACCATGCTGAAGGTTAGAAGTTGTGTCGTCGGATGGGCACGGATGGCCTGGACGGTTGAGTTAAAAATTGTCTGACGCTCGACTTTCTCCTCCGGGGTCAGGGCTGCCCAAAAGCCATGGTCGATGGTGTAAAACAGGTGCTGAACGATCCAGCCTTCTTGTGGGATGATGGGGGACATTGGGAGGGTTCTCGGGGTGTGATGATTGCTGCCGACGGTTTGCCGTGGATGAATGCCAACCTGACCGGATTACCCCTTCTATCAACCACGGCTATCCAGCCCAAACAACTGCTAACCGGCGCAAAATTTCTGCAGGCGCAGGCAAACGCAAAAAATGATTGAATCCCGGGGGCCGGGAACTACTTTCGCGCCCCAAACCCAATCCCCCTCAAGATATGGCAGACGCAGCAAACAAATATTCTCTCAACGTGTCCGGTGCTTACTATGTGGACGATCAGTGCATCGACTGCGATCTCTGCCGCGAAACAGCGCCAGCAAACTTCAAACGTGATGACGATGGCGGCCATTCCTACCTCTACAAGCAGCCGGAGACGGATGAAGAGCGCGCTCTTTGCGAAGAGGCTTTGGCTGGTTGCCCCGTTGAGGCCATCGGACGCGACGGCGAATAATCCGTCAGCCGCCCGGCTACTTTTGAAGGCATGACTTCCCGCAGGTCATGCCTTCGCTATTTTGGAGGCACAATCAACCAGCGTCCGGCGGCCAACTGATCGAGGTTCAGGCAGGAATTGGATTTGGCTTCCGGCGGGTAGGATACCCAGAGGGTGTAACCTTTGACCAGGGACTTGGCGGGATTATCTCCGAGATCATCCACGATCCAGCGACCCAGGACTCCGTCACGCTTGCAAAAGGCGTGGAGCGATTCCTCACCATCCGGTGCGTTGAGTTTGAGGGAGAGGAACTCGTTGGAATTGTCGAACTCAAAATTGTAGTAGTCGTCAATTTTCACCAGCGCACGCAGGAGGGTGGGTTTGGTGGACCTGTTCTTCATCAGTTCGGCAAAGGATTTCTCAGAGTAGCCAACAAAGCTTTCCCAATCGAGGACCAGGCGTCCTGCATCATTCTTTCTCAGGGCCACTTCAAGTTTGCCTTCCATTCGTGCGCTGCGGTAGGCCAGCAACACGATCTCGGTGCTGTTGATCCGGTAGCGCGACTGGCTCATGAGCGCCCCCATGATCGGGTCCACACCATGCTGGATCTCATAAAAGTCTTCCATGAGCTTCCGGACGCGCCCCTGGTCATGAACATACATCAGGCGGTCCTGCCAGCGCGGAGTCCCGGTATATTTCTCGATGACTTGCATGGCCTCAGCAAGCACGCTGCTGGCGTTAACCGTTGGCAGGGCTTCGACTAAAGAAGGCTCCGGCACCACCGATGCATTCGCATCAAAGCGGAGCGGGCGTGCATCTGACACCAGCATCGAGGGGTTCTCCGGCTGCTGAGTGCCGGACGCGGTTACGATGGCCGCATTGTCGGGCATGGTTTGCTGCTTGCGCAGTGCCTCTGCTTTGGCGAGCGCTGCCAGATAAGCCTGGCGTTCCCCGGTTACCTTGAAATGCCAGCGCCAGCCGATAACGAGGCTGAAAGTAAGCACGAGTATGAGTGTCAGGGAGACACCCATAAAGGTCCGGTGAGAACCGGGCAGGGCTACTTGCACGGGTTGAAAAAGCACAGGCATCGTATAGGCGATGACGCGCCCAATGATCAAGCATTTAGTCCGGTCCGGTGAACCATTTCGTTCGGCCCCATGGGTTTACGAGGGCGAACTTCCCTGGGCAGCGAGTGCTGCGGCGCCACGGGCTTTGGCGATTTCCGCTTTGCGCAGGATTTCGTCAGGAGAGGGGAGTGAGGCGAGCACATCGGCGGGGATGAAGCCGTCGCTGACGAGCTTGGTGAGGCATTTTTTGCGCTCATCCAGGGCTTTGTCCGGGCTGCGCTCCTTGCCAAACCGGCTCTTGGCAGCTGCGCTGCGATCCTTCAATGCAGAATAGATGTCACCTCCGAGCAGGGATGAGATGTCCACTTTGATTTTTTCCCGCCCGGCTTCGGCCTCGTTGATTTCATCGCCATTGATGGGCCCTGCCTGATACTTGGGAAACATGATGGCCACCTCCGGACAGACGCGGGAGCAGGCGGGGCAGTTGGTTTTGCAATTGTCGTTATTCTGCACCTGAATCTTGTTGTCTTCACTGACGCCATAGACATCGAAGAGGCAGAAGCTCAGGCACTGCATGCAGTTGGTGCAGCGGGAGTAGTCGATGACCGGGAACCAGGGTTTCCACTTCCCGGGCTCATTCATCGGCTTGTCGCCACGGGTTTTATCCACGAGTGCGACGATGCTCTCCACATCGAGCCCGGTGATGTCGCGGGCTTCAACTCTGACCTGACCACTGGCATCTTCGATTTCAGGAGCGGTTTGCCGGGGAAATGAACCCAGCAGGAGCAGGCTGCGGTCATCATGCGGGATGGCTGACGATCCTTTGGCTGAGCGCGTCACGGCATAACCTTTGTCCAGCAGTGCGGCCATGACTTTGGCCCGTGCTTCAGAATCGAGAGGGATTGAGTCCACTCCTTCATAGAGGACGACTCTGAGCGGGCGGTGCGTGTGAGTGATCATGAGGGATGAAAAAAGGGGTGAACTTGAAAAACTAAAACAGGAAAGACAAAATCAGAAAAGATGAAAGCTGAACGGACCTCGGTGGCGGTGTTTGACTTTCAGTCTTCGGTTTTAAGCATTTCGGTGGTGATCTCCTCCGCAGACAGGCTACGCATGTTGAACACTCTGGCATCTTCAGAAATTGGCGCGCCGGCCTGTTGGAACAGACCTTTCACGGCTCGCGGATAACACGCGGCGATGTGGAGCTTGCCGCATTGGGCGATGGCTTGCAGCCGGGGGTCACGGTGCGCCGCCATTTCACACAAATCAGAAACCGTCTCGAAGCTCACCCCGGAATCACACAGACGCTGGAGGACTTCATTCTTGACAGCGGTGGGGACGACTTGGGCGTAGGCGCAGCGGCAATAGAGAAGAGTGGGCGGACTTTCAGGCATGTGAAGCGCGATGATGGAGGCGTTGCGAACGACCGCAAGCTCTAGACGGAGGTTTTAGGGACACGGATAAAAAAAGATCCCGCATCCATGGATGCGGGATCAAATCTTTTAGCTTTTCAGCGTGGACCGGTTTTTACACGATCTCAACGCACTGGAATGCTGGAGCGGACGGGGCGCGGAGCCTCATAGAGCCAATGCATTACTGTACGATAACGCACAAGAGCACGGGCCTCGCTGATATAATAGCCGTTGACGTACTTAGTCAGATGAGTCGGCTTTGCGTAGGTCACGCGAATCGACCAGTAATACTGGCCGTTGTAGAGCTCAATGGTTGGGTTGCCGTAATGAAAAATTTGGTCTGGTTTGACTGAAACTTGTCCGCTTTCCATGCTGCGATTCAGTGCGCCGTATCCACCAAAAAAGGATTTATGCGGGATGGGACCAGCCTTGGTGAACTCAGGGGCGCGCGGCGGAGTGCTGGAGGCCGTGATGGCGTTTTCCGGTGCGGCAAAGCTGCCGGTGACGAGAGCGAGGGAGAGGAGGGTGATGATGGTTTTCATAATTAGCAGTAACTTTTCTACACAAATTTGAGGTGCAGACAAGTTAAAAATCTAGATCAGTTTCATGAGGAATACAATGTATTTACTCAAATTTTAGGCGATTTGGCCTTGGGGTCGAGCTGCTTGTAAACGCCGAAATCGTAATAGAAATAGCGTTTGGCGACGCGGTACATCCAGTGTTTCTCGGGAATTTCCTCCTCTTCGCGCCATTGGCTGGTACGGGGATGCATGGACTCCACTTCAGCCATTGCGGTCTGGCGGATCGTCGTGTCTTTGGCGGAGTGCCGCAGGGCGAGTTCCTTCACCAGGTCCGGACGCTCCAGAACAATGCAGCCGCGCGTGTGCTGGGCGGCGGTTTCACGGAAGTCTTTCAGGAAGGCTGACTGCGTGAAGACATCGAAGAGATCGCGGTCGGTTTTCACGTTTTCCGTGGCGAACTGAATGATCGGACAAGGCTCTAGTCCGCCCGTGGGGCCGATGTGATGGCTGATTCCGGTGGCCATGGGGCAGAGGGCCTTGCCATTGTGATCGTAATAGGCATCGACGATGGCGATTGGCATTTCAGCGCGCATGCTGGTGACGAAGCGGCGCACTTTCGTGATCTGGTCGGGACTCAGGGCGAGCTGGTCGTTGATCTTCGGTCCCACGGGCCGGTAGGTATGATACCAGGTGTAGTGGACGCCCATGTCGATGAGTTTCTGCAGCCACTCGCGGCTGAGCAGATCATCAATGTTGGTTTGGCAAAGGCTCGTGGCCACGCCGGTCAGCAGTTTGGCATTGAGGCAGTTTTGCAGGCCGCGCAGGGTGCGGTTGAGCACGTCTTTATTGCCGCGCCGCTCGTCACTGACGGTGCTGTTGCCTTCCACACTGATCAGCGGTGTGGCATTGCCGAGTTTGCGCAGCGTGTTGGCCGCTTTCTCGGTGATGAACTGACCGTTGGTGAAAATTTGAAAGTAGCAGTCCGGATGCATGGCCAGAAAGTCGAACAACTCCGGGTGCATGAAGGGTTCCCCGCCGAGCACGCCAAAGAAGGCGTTGCCGTGGCGTTTGGCGTCATTCACGATCTTGTTCAGATCGTCGAGTTTGATTGCCTCGCGTGGCTTGTCCACATCCACCCAGCAGCCCTGGCAACGAAGGTTGCAGGAGTTCAGGATGGAAATGTAGAGGAAGGGCGGGAAGAATTCGCCCTGCTCCATGCGCTTTTTGAAAAGCAGCACGGAGCGCGCGCCTTTGAAGCCAAAATTCCAGCCGACTTTCGCCAGGCAAAGCGGATCGACAGTGCGCAGGATGCGCGAGGTGAGGGAAAAAATCATGGGGTCTGGGAAAGGGGGACTACTGAACGCTCGTCAAAGCGAATGCCTTCGGAATAAGCGTTCATCCGTGGTGATAAATCAATCATGGTCCGTCGAAGATGGACGCGTCTTCGTTGCTGGATTCGGCGGCACCCTTCACATGGGCAAGTCCGAGTTGCCTCCGCTTGCGGGCCTCAGAGAAGAATTCCTTCAGCACCAGCACGCACTCGTCACTCAAAACACCGGGGGTGATTTCACAGCGGTGATTGAGGTTCGGTGCCTGAAGTAAATTCCAGTAACCACCGGCTGCGCCACCTTTCACATCCGGGCAGCCAAAGATGACGCGCCGCACGCGGCAGTGGACAATGGCTCCGGCGCACATCGGGCAAGGCTCCTTGGTCACATAGAGATCGCATTCGGAGAGCCGCCAGTCACCCATCGCACTCTCGGCCTGGGTTAAAGCCAGCATCTCGGCATGGGCGGTGGCGTCCTTCAGCGTCTCGACCTGATTCCAGGACCGCGCGATGACGTTTCCGTCATGCACGATTACGGCCCCGATGGGCACTTCATCCAGGCGCGCCGCTTTCCGCGCCAGACGCAGCGCCTCGCGCATGAAATGATCATCCGAGTTTCGCAGTAGGCTTTCCATTTCCATCATCCGGCGATGGTGTGGCGCGGCGGCATCTCACGCAAGGTGCAAAAAAGCGAAAGCGCAAAGGCATCCGACTCATGCGTCCCCCTGCATCACGAGAGCGCTCTCGACGATGGATTTGGCGGCTTCGAGCTCGTCATTCACGACGACGGCGGCGCCGAGGCGCTTGAGCCGCTCGACATCCGAGGCAAAGCGGGCCCGGGCGAGCACGGGGACATCGGGCCGCAGCTCGCGCACGATCGAGAGGGCCTCCGCGGTGACTGGGGCATCAGGAAAGGTGAAAGCCACCATGCGGGCGTGCTGCAGGCGTGTGAGTTCCCAGGTCTCATGATGCGCGGCATCGGCAAAGAGCACTGCCTGTCCATGACGTTTGAGGGTGCGCACGGTTTCGGCATTTAGGTCAATGACAAGGGTTGGGATGCCCTGGTCCTGAAGCGCCTTGTTCAAGCGCTCGCCGACCGGACCGTGACCCACAATGATGGCGTGGCCCGACATCTCTTTCATGCGCTGGCGCAGGATGTCGGACTCGGGCAGTTTGGGTTTGCGGCGTCCCCAGCCTTTCTTTTCCAGCCACACACCGAGAGGCTCGCCGCCACGCATGAGTGCGGGCAGCAGCCCCATGCTCAGTGCGGCGCTGGCGATGAGCACCTGCTGCGTGCCGGGGCTCCACAGATGCGCCGGGCCGGCCTTTTGCAGCAGCACGAGAGAGAACTCGCCCGCACTGCTCAGGCCGATGCCCGCCATCAGCGCCTGCCGGTGCACGAGCCCGAGGCGGCGCGCGATCAGGGTGATGAGCCCGGCTTTGATCAACATCAGGCTGATTGTCAGGGCCAGGATCGACTGCCAGTAATCGAGTGCCACGCGCACATCAATCATGAGCCCAACGGACACGAAAAAGAGCGTGAGGAAGAGATCCTTGATCGGCATCACATCCGCAAGAATGCGCGGCTTGAAGATCGACTCGCTCACCGCCAGTCCGGCAATGAAGGCTCCGAGAGCCAGCCCGAGATTCAACATGCCGCCGATGAAGGCCAGGCCGATGCAGCAGCCGATGACGCTGAGGGTGAACAGCTCACGGTTGCGTGTCCGGGTCACCGCATTCAGCAGCATCGGAATCAGCCAGCGCGCCGACACCCAGGCCAGCACAACGAACAATCCGCCGCGTGCGAGCAACGAGCCGATTCTGGGAAGAATTGGCTCGGGTGTTGCAGGCAGAGATTCGTTGATGCCGGTTGGCAGCAGCAGCGGCAATCCAAGGAAAAACAGGATGATGAAGAGATCCTGAAAAATCGCCACCGCCAGCGCCATGCGCGCGCCGGGACTCGACTCGTGGCCGAGATCCTGAAACGATTTCAGGCTCACGGCGGTGGAACTCATGGCCAGCGCCACCGCCAGGATGATGGAAGCCTGGGGAGCCATGCCCGACACCAGGGCCGCCGGGACAGCCAGCGCCATGCACAGCCCCATCTGCCAGCCACCGCCGGCAAAGGCGAGCCGCCTAACATACTTTAAATCGCTCA
>CAJCCF010000773.1 GCA_903960845.1 uncultured Verrucomicrobiota bacterium
CTGGGCGGTTTGGATTTTTCGATGCGCATCTGGCTTGATCCAGACAGGATCGCCGGCCGCAATCTCACCGCCGGCGACGTCATGCGGGCCATTCGCGAACAAAATGTGCAGGTGGCAGCCGGACAGCTCGGAGCCATGCCGGCCCCGGGGGGCACAAGCTTCAACTACACTCTCACCACCAAGGGCCGGTTGATCACTGCGGAGGAGTTTGGCGACATCGTCATCAAGACCAACAGCGATGGCCAGGTGATCCGTGTCAAAGACGTGGCGCGTATCGAACTCGGCGCGCGCGATTACGCCGTGAAGAGTTACATGGATGGTAAAAATGCCGTCTCTCTGCGTGTTTTCCAGCTGCCTGGAACGAACGCCCTCGCCACGGCCGACAACGTGTATGCTGCCATGGCCGGGTTGAGCAAGCGCTTCCCGCCTGGTGTCGGCTATCGCATTAATTATGATCCCACGCGCTTCGTCCGCGCATCGATGGAATCGGTGATGCACACGCTGCTGGAGGCCATCCTGCTTGTCGTGATTGTGGTTGTCGTGTTCCTGCACAAGTGGCGTGCTTCACTGATCCCCCTTCTAGCCGTGCCTGTATCACTCATCGGCACGATGGCGGTGATGCAGGCTTTTGGATTCACGTTGAACAACCTCTCCCTTTTTGGCCTCGTGCTTGCCATCGGAATCGTTGTCGATGATGCCATCGTGGTCGTTGAGAATGTTGAGCGATTCATCGCCAAAGGACATTCGCCGCGTCAGGCAACCCTTCTCGCGATGAAGGAGGTGACCGGGCCGGTCATTGCGGTGGCTCTAGTGCTTGCTGCTGTGTTTGTTCCCACTGCGTTCCTTGGCGGCATTACCGGTGAGTTCTACCGCCAGTTCGCGCTGACCATTGCCGCCTCCACGATTATCTCGGCCTTCAATTCGCTCACACTCAGCCCGGCGCTTACCGCTTTATTGCTTCCCCGTCACGGGGCCAAGCCGGACTTGCTGCAGCGAGGCATTGACCTCGTGCTTGGTTGGTTTTTCCGGCTCTTCAATGCCTTCTTTAATGGCGTCTCGAATCTCTTCGGGGCCATCGTCGGCAGGCTCGTGCGCGTCGGCCTGGTCGTGCTGCTCGTTTACGCGTGCTTCATCGGGTTTGCCGGCCATTTGTTCAGGATCACACCCACGGGGTTCATTCCGACGATGGACATGGGCTACATTCTCGCCGTCGTGCAGCTTCCTGATGGGGCCTCCTTTGAGCGGACGGATGCTGTGGTGCGCGAGATGGATGCCATCGCCCGTGCCACTCCAGGCATTGGGCATACCTTTGCCATCTCCGGCTATTCTTCCGTGTTGCAGGCAAATCAAAGCAATGTCGGCGCAGCCTTCCTTGTTTTCGATCCGCATGACAAGCGCCGGGACCCGTCGCTGAGTGCCAATGCGCTGATTGAAACGATGAAGAAACGCTTTGCCGGCATTCAGGGCGGACGCGTCATCGTGCTGCCGCCACCATCCCTCCGCGGACTTGGCAATGCGGGCGGTTTTAAATTCCAGGTGCAGGATCTCAACAACGCCGGCCTGACCAGTCTGCAAAGCGCCACGAGCACCCTGATGGATGCGCTGCGCGCGGAGCCCGGGTTCACCTCCATCATATCCGGCTTCCGTGCAAACGTGCCGCAGTATCACCTCGACATCAATCGTCAGGCGGCCAAGAACATGGGCATCTCTCTGGCCGACATCAACGAGACGCTTCAAGTCTATCTCGGCTCGGCGTACGTGAACGACTTCAATCTCTTCGGGCGCACCTATCAGGTCACCGCCCTGGCCGAGCCTGAATTCCGCCTGAATCCCGAGGATGTGCTTCGTTTAAAAACGCGTAACCAAAAGGGTGAAATGGTGCCTCTTGGCGCCCTGGTGAAGATGAACCGAATCGGCGGCCCCGACCGAGTCGCGCGCTACAACATGTACGTCACTGCCGACATCAACGGCAACACCACGGCAGGCCTCAGTTCCGGAGAAATGGTCAGCGCTGTCGAACGCATCGCCAAAGACAAACTGCCTGACGGTTTTGCCATTGAGTGGACAGACCTCACCTATCAGCAACTCCTTGCGGGGAACACCATCGCCTTTGTCTTTCCCTTATGCGTTCTCTTCGTCTTCCTTGTGCTCGCCGCGCAGTATGAGAGTTGGAGTCTGCCCATGGCCGTCATCCTGATTGTACCGATGTGTCTGCTTGGCGCGTTGTCAGGCGTCTGGCTGCGTGACATGGATAACAACATCTTCACTCAGATTGGATTGGTGGTGCTCGTCGGACTTGCCGCCAAGAATGCCATCCTCATCGTCGAGTTTGCCAGGCAGCGCCAGGAGGCAGGGATGGACAAATGGGCTGCGGCGGTTGAGGCCACCAAACTGCGCCTGCGCCCCATCCTCATGACCAGTTTCGCTTTCATTCTCGGTGTGTTGCCTCTTGTCATCGCCAAGGGGCCGGGTGCTGAAATTCGTCAGGCACTTGGCACCGCCGTCTTCTTTGGAATGATCGGTGTCACTTTTTTCGGTCTGCTGTTCACGCCTGTCTTCTTCGTGGTGTTGAGCCGCCGGGTTGTGAAGCATCCTGTCGAAATCGATCCTGACGTGGCTTGAGACCGCATAAAAAAGCCGCTGAGTCGGGCACCTGCCTGATGCTTGATGTGTTCAAAAGAACGCAACCAAGAATGGAAATCAGTTCGCAGAAATCAAAACTCTAGGGTTGATCTAATAGGGTGAATTATGTATTACGGAAATCCAAAATATATATACTTCGGAATATCTTATGCTCTAAAACCGATCTCCGCACTTTGCTCTCCCGACAAGTCATGTTGCACGCCAGCGCTCAAATCGCATCGCCAATCAATCCTGTACCCAATTTGGGTTCGGCTCTGGCTGCCTCGGTGAATCGTGCGTTGGAATTTTTTCAGGTGGGCGTTTGGCCCTGGTTCGGGACTTCTGACGCAATGGATCATTTGATGCCCTGGGGACGCGGAACGCTGACCACCCGCCCATCGCCGCCCAGTTGCGACATGGAACCGCCGAATGAACCTGTGAGCACACGTGAGCTTCCTTTTTATCATCTGCCTGTTCTCATGCAGGAGGTTCTGGACATGCTGCAGCCAGCTCCCGGCAAGCTCATCTTCGACGGCACTTTAGGCGGCGGCGGACATACCGAGGCGCTGCTTCAAAAAGGCGCACATGTTGTCGCGATGGACCAGGATGACGCAGCTCTTAGTTATGCCAGGGAGCGTCTGAAGCCATACGCGGACCGCCTTTGCGTGATGAAGGGAAACTTTCGTGACTTTGCCGCCACGCTGGGTGAGGCGGGTGTGACAGGACTGGACGGCATGCTGATCGATATTGGCGTGAGCAGTCACCATCTGGATGCGGCGGAGCGCGGGTTCTCGTTTGCCAAAGAAGGGCCTCTCGACATGCGCATGAATACCAGCGCAGGTTTCACGGCAGCTGACATCGTGAACACCTACTCACAGGAAGAAATCGAGCGCATCCTTCGCGATAATGCTGAAGAACCTCAGGCCCGCCGAATCGCCCGAGCCATCGTCCATGACCGTGAGAAACAGCCTTTCACCACCACGCTGCAACTTGCGGAAATGATCGCCCGCATCTGTCCACAGCATGGGAAAAAGAAGCATCCCGCCACGCTCACTTTTCAGGCGCTTCGCTGCGAAGTGAATCAAGAGTATGAGGCATTGCGGGAATTTTTGAAAGCGGCGCCGCAGTGGTTGAAACCGGGCGGACGCCTTGTGGTCATCAGTTTTCATTCCATTGAGGACCGCATCGTGAAGCAGGCTTTTCAGCATCAGAGCGCGCCTTTCATTGACCGGCCCGAGTGGCCGGAGGCAAGGCAGAATCCTGACTGCACGCTGCGGTTGCTCACCAGAAAACCTGTCGAAGCCGGCGAGATCGAACTTGCTCTAAATCCCCGTGCCCGCAGTGCCCGTCTTCGTGCGGCGGAACGTCTCCCGCAATGAAACGCAACCAATATCGCAACTCGATCGGACTGCCGGTGCTCACGGCGGTTCTGATTGTTTGCAGTGCCATCCTGCTGGTGGCGCTGAGCGTGGTGGTGAACAAAAACCGCATCACAGCTCTGGCCGAACAGCAGCGTCAAGTGGATCAGGAAATGAAGCTCTTAAGCTTTGAGCTAGTCAGCCTGGAACGAAAAATCGACCAGCTTCTCGATAGTGCGCGTGTGCAGCCGCTCCTGCAATCCAAAGGCACCTGGCTGCAAAAGATCAGTCCTGATGCTCAGACAATCATTCATCTGAAGCCCATCCCAACCGCCAGGACCGTGGCTCAAGCGGAGAAAACCACACCGCCATGAAGCAGCCTCCTCATCAGGCCCAAATCCGAGGCGACCGCCCGTTCTGCATCCGCATGATGCTGGTGACAAGCCTTCTGATGCTTGGCTTTTCCATAGTCGTGTGGCGCCTGTACGATCTGCATCTAAAACGCGGAGTTCTGTTCGCAGAAAAAGCCTCGGAGAAATTTCGCGAGGTGCGCGTTCTGCCAGCCCAGCGCGGCTCGATCAAAGATCATGGCGAGCGCTACCTGGCCTTTGACGAGGAAATCTTCGATCTTAGCACCGACCGTGTGCACCTGAACGAGTTGCCAACCATCAAGCCGCTGCTTGCCAGGATTCGCGGCATGAAGCTCCGTGAGTTGACCCAAGCCATGACCAATGAGGAAATCCTCTCGGCCTATCACCATCATGTGGCTGAGGTGCTGAGTGTCAAACTTGGCAAGCCGTTGGATGAAATGCTGGCGAAGGTGCGCTCGAAGGAGCAAATCGAAGTGCTTGCTGAAAAAATGGACGAGAGCCAGGCCGACGATTGGAGAAAGCATCTTGATGCGAGCTTTATCAAGGGTGTCTACGTCAAATCCTCCATTCGCCGTCATTTCCCCACGGAAAACCGTCTGGCGCTCATTGTTGGCGGGGTCGAAGACGGCAAGGGAGGAGTGCGGGGTGTCGAAAAAACTTTTGACGGCAGGCTTCGCGGCATACCCGGCAGCGTGGAGGTCGAGCACGACAAGTTCGGGCGTGAAATGCTGATGTATCGCGGCGACATCAAGGAGCCTGTCCATGGCCGCGATGTGCATCTCACTATCGACATGCCGATGCAGGATGCCATCGATCAGATCGTTGAGCAGGCAAACATGGTGTGGAAGCCCAGCAAGATCATGGCTGTCGTAACCGAGGTCACGACCGGTTCCGTTCTGGCCATGAGCTTCCGCCCCAGCCATGACCGCAACAACATCGCGGAAACCAACTGGAAAAACCTCACCATCTACGAACCCTACGAGCCCGGCTCCACTTTCAAAGTGGTGACTTTTACCGCCGCGATTGATCAGCAGAAGCTCACCCCGCAGACCCTGATTGACTGTGAGTCCGGTGACTACACGGACCCGTCCTTGAATGCCAGATTAAAGGATCTTCACCGCATGGGCGTTGTGCCGGCTCATGAGATTCTTAAACACTCCAGCAACATCGGGACCTACAAAATCTTCAAACGCGTCGGTCAGGATATCTTTCTTGATTACGTGAGGAGACTCGGCTTTGGCCGCCGCACCAACATCGACCTCAACGGTGAGAGCACTGGTTACATCAACGAGAAGAATTGGTCGAACACCACCTACTCGCGTTTCCCCATCGGCTATGAAGTGAGTGTCACGCCCATTCAGATGGCCATGGCCTATGGTGCCCTGGCCAATGGCGGTAAACTCATGAAGCCGCGCCTGGTGGACCGCATCACCACTGATGGCGGGCGCAAGGTTGAAATACTGCCGCCCGAAGTTGTAGGACAGGTTTGCACAGCCAAGACCTCCGCCACGATGCGCCAGTTGATGGCCGAAGTCGTCGCAGAGGGAACCGGTAGTCGCGCCAAGCTTGAAGGCATCGAAGTCGCCGGGAAAACCGGCACAGCGCGGCGATTCGACCCTGAATACGTCTATCGTGACGACCGGGGGAAAGTGCATAAAGGCGGCTATCCTCCAAATCAGTGGATTGTTTCCTTTGCAGGCTTTGCTCCGGCGAATGATCCCAAGGTTGTGTGTGTCGTCGTGCTGGACTACCCGAAGGCCACAGATCCGGCGGATATTGGTGGTGGCAAGGTGGCCGCGCCGATTTTTGCCGAAATTGTGGCTGAAACACTCAAACAAATCTCGGTCCGCCCTCATCTGCCGCTGGCCCTGCAAGGAGGCAATCAATGACCCTACGCGAACTTATTTCCCATTTAGATAAACCAGTGACCAGCGGAAACCTGGACACTGAAATAACAAGCCTTGCTTATGATTCGCGCAAGGCGGTGAAGGGCGTTGCATTCGTCGCTCTGCGCGGCAGCAAGTCGGATGGTCATGATTATATCAACAGTGCCATTGAGGGAGGTGCCTCAGCCATCCTTTCGGAACAGGCACCGCCCGATGACGTTGTCGTCCCGTGGGTGCATGTGAAATCGAGCCGTATTGCGCTGGCCCAGGCTGCCGCGGCCTTGCAAGGGCACCCCGCGAAAAAGATCGCCATCGTGGGCGTTACGGGAACCAATGGCAAGACCACGACGGTTTTCCTGCTCCACCACCTGCTGAACACGGGTCAGAGGCGTTGTGGACTGCTCGGAACCGTGACCTATGATCTTGGCGGAGGCAGGCAGGTGCCGGCCACTCATACCACGCCGGAGTCACTGGAGATCCAAAGCCTGCTCACCCAGATGGTGGATAACGGCTGCCGCTCCTGTGCCATGGAGGTCAGTTCTCACGCGCTTGATCAGCATCGCGTGCATGGCCTGCCTTTTGCCGCCGGCATTTTCACCAATCTTACCCAGGACCATCTCGATTATCACAAAACGATGGATGAGTATTTTGCGGCCAAAGTGCGCTTGTTTGAAATGATCGCCGCACAGCCCAAAGGCCAGATGATCATCAACGGTGACGATGCCTGGGGCAGAAAACTCATCAAAATGTTTGAGGAAACTGGCCGCATCACCACCTTTGGTTTCGGGGTGCATTCAGATTTCCGCGCGGTCAACGTGCGCAGTGACATGACCGGCACTAGTTTTGAGCTTGAGGTGAAAGGCCGCGCGTTTCTTGTGCGCCTGCCGCTCATCGGTGACTTCAATGTATATAACGCCATTGGCGCGCTTGCCGCGGCGCACTCAATGGGACTGAATTTGCGTGAAAGCGTGACAAGTTTCAAAAATGCCCCCCAGGTTCCGGGCAGACTTGAGCGGGTCACCGAGAATGCGACCAAGTTCCAGGTCTTCGTCGATTACGCGCACACTCCGGATGCCATTGAAAACGTGTTGCGCGCAGCGCGTGCACTTCGTCCTTCACGCATCATCACCGTGTTTGGTTGTGGTGGTGACCGTGACCGCATCAAGCGTCCACTCATGGCTGCTGCAGCGGAGTCCGGTAGTGATATTTGCATTGTCACCAGTGACAATCCGCGCAGCGAGTCTCCTGAAAGCATCATTGCTGATACGGTCAAGGGATTCACCCGGCCGAAGAACCACCTTTCCATTTTGGATCGCCGCGAAGCGATCAAGACGGCACTCGAAAATGCCAGTGCGGGCGATGTCGTGGTGATTGCCGGCAAGGGGCATGAGGACTATCAGGAGATCAAGGGCAAGAGGCTTGCTTTCGATGACCGCCGCGTGGTG
Organism: uncultured Verrucomicrobiota bacterium; assembly: GCA_903960845.1. Classification (GTDB taxonomy): domain Bacteria; phylum Verrucomicrobiota; class Verrucomicrobiia; order Verrucomicrobiales; family Verrucomicrobiaceae; genus Prosthecobacter. Next base: position 7,683 of record CAJCCF010000773.1, read on the forward strand.
CGCCAGCTGATGATTCAGATTGCCAGTGCTCGCGATGTCGTGCGCGCTGAGCGGGCGGCCGAACGTGAAGCCAGGCGTGAGGCCGGAGGGGGGCGGCGCTTTGATTCGTGAAGCCCATCGCCCTCCACACCCTCGCTGGATTTACAGACACAACCTCCACCGTGACCTCATCGGTTCCGGTGACGCGCATCACCACGGATTCGCGGAAGGTGAGTCCTGGGGATGTCTTTCTCGCTCTGAAGGGGGACAGGTTCGATGCTCATGATTTCATCCCGCAAGTGATCGCTGACGGTGCGGTGGCCGTGGTTGTGCAACGCGTGGATTCGTCCTGGGATACCGGCCGGTGCAGTGTGATCCAAGTCGGGGACACGCTCGCGGCTCTTCAGGACATGGCGCGCGGGTATCGCTGCTGGCATCAGCCGCTGATCATTGGCCTAACTGGCAGCAACGGAAAGACCTCGACCAAAGACCTCACCGCCGTCGTGATGGCGCGGAAGTTTCAGACGCGCGCGACCCTTGGGAATTTGAACAATCACATCGGGCTTCCGCTCACGCTGCTCAGTCTAGGAGATGGGGACGAGTGTGGTGTGGTCGAAATGGGGATGAATCACGCGGGCGAGATCAAGACGCTGGTGGACATCGCTTTGCCGGATGCCGCCATCGTCACCAATGTCGGCATGGCGCACATCGAGTTTCTTGGTTCACAGGATGCGATCGGCTGGGAAAAAGGATCACTTCCCGCCAATGTGCATGGTGAGGGAATCGTGGTTTTGAATGCCAACGACCCATTTTCCGATCGCATCGCCCGCCATTGCCAGGCCACCGTCTATCGCGCCGGCACCAATGCGGGCGACGTGCGCGCATTTGATCTGCGATCGGGAGCCGAGGGGACTGCCTTCAAACTCGATTTTTCTGGTGAAATCGTGGAGACTTTTCTCCCGGTCATTGGTGATCACATGGTCGGCAATGCCGCGCTCGCCGCCTGCATGGGCTGGGCTCACGGCATTGCACCGGCGGACATCGCTGACGCACTGCGTCATTCGAAACTCACCGGAGGCCGAATGCAGACGAAGTCCATTGGAGGCATCCACTTCATTGATGATTCCTACAATGCGAATCCAGATTCGATGAAAGCCGGTCTCTCGGCCCTGGCCGCACTCAAGAATCCGGGGCGCACGGTTGCCGTGCTCGGCTGCATGGGCGAGCTCGGACCGCATGCCGATGACGGTCATCGGGGCGTGGGTATCCATGCCGCCATGCTGGGCATCAGCGCCATTTACTCCGTGGGCGAGGGAGCCCGGCTCATCAGCGATGCCGCGCGTGCTGGGGGACATTCCGAAACCCAAAATTTCCCCAGCCACGAAGCCTGCACGGCCCACTTGAAAAAAATCTTGAGGCCGGGCGACGCTGTCCTGTTGAAGGGCAGCCGTTCTGCGGGCATGGAGAAAATTCTCTCTCTTTATCAGACTGCATGATTTACTGGCTCTACGAACTCCGAAACTGGCTCGAAGCCGCTGACTGGATCAGCGACGACTCGCCTGTGTACAAACTGCTGAACATCTTCAGGTATCACACCTTCCGCGCAGGGGGGGCTGCAATCACCTCTTTCGCGCTCTCGCTTCTGTTCGGGGAGCGGCTGATCCGCAAGTTGATCTCCCTGAAGATTGGTCAACCGATCCGGACTGCGGCCGAGGTTCACGCTCTTTTCGAACTGCATGGCAAGAAGGCTGGCACGCCGACGATGGGAGGCATTCTGATCCTTGCCAGCATTGTGATCTCAACGCTGGTCTGGGCAAAGTGGGACAACATCATGGTCTGGTCTGTTCTGTTCGCCACCCTGGGCCTCGGCGCCCTCGGGTTTTATGACGACTATCTGAAGATCAGCAAAAAGAACTCCAAGGGCGTCAGCGCGCGCACCAAGCTTGTCTGGCAATGCGGAGTGGCGCTTATCGCCGGGGCATTGCTGGCCTATGCTGTACCGCCGGATGAGGGCGTCACGCTGCGGGCTCTTTATGTGCCCTTCATCAAGGATGCCTTGATCACGGACATGGGGCTCTTTTCGGTGTTGTTCTTCACGCTGATCATCGTGGGCTCATCGAATGCCGTGAATCTTACCGACGGACTCGACGGTCTGGCCACGGGATGTTCACTGACCACGGCGCTGGCCTATGCGGGGTTTGGTTACATCTGCGGGAATGCGAAGTACTCCGAATACCTCGGCGTGGCTCATCACACCCTGGCGAATGAACTGCCCATCGTCGCCATGGCGCTTGCAGGCGCGTGCCTGGGTTTCCTTTGGTTCAATGCGCACCCGGCCAAGATGTTCATGGGAGACACCGGTTCTCTTGCGCTCGGCGGCTGCATCGCAACCCTCGCGATCGGGTGCAAGCAGGAGATCGTGCTGGCTCTTGTCGGTGGTGTTTTCGTGATGGAGGCGATGAGCGTTATCATCCAGGTCGCCAGCTTCAAAAAGCGCGGCAAACGCGTCTTTAAAATGGCCCCGATTCACCACCATTTTGAATTAGGCGGCTGGCATGAAAACCAGGTCATCGTCCGCTTTTGGATTCTGTCTCTCCTCTTCGCGTTACTTGGTCTTGCCACATTGAAGCTTCGTTGATCATGCCACTTTTCACGGGACAACATTTCGCCATTCTCGGTGCCGGCCGCAGCGGGCTCGGTGCTGCGCGTCTGGCGCGGATGCACGGTGCCGACGTGACCGTGTTTGATGAGGGAGATCCGGTGAAGCTAAAAGGTGCCCTGGATAAGCTCCATGCTGAGAACTTTTCCACTGTCAGTGGTCAGCAGGCTCAAGACCTTGTGGTGAGCGCCGGCCAGTATCAGCGGGTGATCATCAGTCCCGGGCTCGATGCAGGCTGGCCTTTTCCGAAAAAATTCACGGATGCAGGTGTGCCATTGGA
>CAJCCF010000774.1 GCA_903960845.1 uncultured Verrucomicrobiota bacterium
CGACATACAGCCTTCAAGAAAAATGCCGTCATCAGTGAACTGGTGATCGAAGGCGCGCTCAACGACGTCGTGGAAATCGCCGGTGATCCAGAGGTAACTGCCTTTTCGGGTGATATCCGTGCCGACCAGGATCACCAATTGGAGTTTTTGCTCTTCTTTCACGCAGCGCATGGCCTCAAGAAGTTCCGCGCTGCGCGCTGTAAGCGGACGGGCATCAGGCACCTCAACCTGGGCGATTCCGACGCGGTGCCCGGAGAAGTTAAACGCCTTGAAGTCCGCATCAATGAGGTCACGCGCGGAACGTGTCGACACGTCGCCACGCGCGTTCATCAATTCCGCACCAAACGTTCCGACATCCACACCGGCAAGCGTGGCAAGCCATGGAACCACCCGGCGATCCTTCGCTGAGCAGGTTGGTGAGGCGAGCACCAGTGTGTCGGATAAAATTGCGGCCAGCAGGGCTCCGGCGATGCCCGGCGGAGGCTCGATCTCATGAAGCACGAACTGCTCCGCGATGAGCGTGGCTGTCGCACCGACCGGTTCGCAGTGGAACACAATCGGGCTCGGGATATTCAAGTCGCCGATGCGGTGATGCTCCCAAACTTCAAGCACGTTCGCCTGCTGGATGTCGTGCAGAGCCTGGGCAACCTCGTTATGGTCCACCAGAATCACCCGGCGGCCCGCGGCATCGCTCAGCAGATCAGGAACAGGCAGAGAGAACCGCTGGAGCACATAGCGAGTTTCACGGTTTAACTCACCAGCACGGGCCGGGCGCACCTCCATGTCACCAAGAGCATTCCGCAGATGCGCGTAGCCTATCGCCGAGCAGATCGAATCGGTGTCGGGATTCTTGTGACCGATGACGTGTATGATCTCTTCCATGGGTTGATTGATGGTGATCGGCTAACAAAGGTTGTTCAATGCCAAACCGGACCTCATCCGAAGCGGCGCTGACGGCTTGCATGCATGGACCATGGGTTCAAAATTTTCCTGCACTTTGGGTGACTGGAGAGGATGCCCCCATGCCCCATGTTGCCAAGCTTTTTGTTCCGGCAGTGGCACCCCCGATCATGAATCCATCCAGCCTGAAACCATGCATCAGGCATGACAGACCGTATTCATTCAGGGCGATTACTCACCTCCACACGCCGTGATCCGAACACTCATCTCCAGCTTTCTTAGCGTCTTTCTATGTCTCAGCGGTCCGATTCATGCCAGTGCCCGGGATGGATTTCACTCTGAAAAGCTCGCGGCGATTGATGCCGTGATTGAGACGGCGATCGCGGAATCCAAGCTCGTCGGCGCAACCCTTTGGATCGAGCACGAAGGTGTGGCCTATCACAAGGCTTATGGCCGACGCGCATTAACTCCCACACCTGAGCCGATGACCGAGGACACCTTGTTTGATGTGGCCTCCATCACCAAGGTCGTCACTGCGGCAAGTGCGGCCATGCTTACGATGGAGCGCGGTCTCATGAGCCTTGATGATCCTGTGGCCAGGCATTTGCCAGCCTTTACGGGAGATGGCCGGGAGAAGATCACCATCCGGCATCTGCTGCTGCACACCTCCGGTTTGAAACTGCAACTGAATGCAAAGACCCAACCCTTTGCCAGCCGGGAGGAGGCGATCACTCTGGCTCTTCGCGAAAAGCCACTGTTTGAACCGGGCTCCGCTTACGCCTACAGCAGTCTCGGCTCAATGTTGCTCGGCGTTGTCCTCGAGCAGGCGATGGGCCGCCCATTGGATGAGTTCTGCACGAATGAGATCTACCGCCCGCTGCGCATGACGGACAGCGTGTTCCGTCCGTCGGCGGATCATCTGCGGCGCGCGGCTCCGACCAGTGCGCCGCAGCGCGGTCTGGTGGATGACACGATGGCCCGGTTGATGGGCGGCGTGGCCGGACACGCCTCACTCTTCACCACCGCGCCGGATCTCGCCAAGTTTGCGCGCATGATGTTGAACCTGGGTGAACTCGATGGCGCACGTGTCTTCAAGCCTGAAACCATCCGCCGCATGACCAGCGTGCAGAGTCCTCCAGGTCTTCTTTTTCGCGACGCAGGCAATCTCCCCGTGCGGCGCGGATTGGGCTGGGACATTGATACGCCGTATCGCACTCCGCCGCACGATTACACCCTCATGCGCGGAGCCCTGTTTCCTGTCGGCGGCTACGGCCATGCGGGATGGACCGGACAGGCTCTGTGGATTGATCCATTCTCGCGGACGTTCATCGTCTTTCTATGCAACCGCTACTGCGGAACCAATGACGGAGAACCACCACTGGCCACCTATCGCCTGCATCACCGCCTCGCAACCCTGGTGGCGGAGGCCTTGAAGGACTTTGATTTCGAGCATGTGTCCGGTGCTTTGCCGAAGCATCCGGCCCCGCTCCCGATCACCAGAGAGAACCCGCTGACGAACAGCCTGGGCATGAAATTTGTGCCTGTGCCAGGAACTCGGGTTCTCATGTGCATCCATGAAACGCGGCGCAGTGACTATGCTGCCTATGCCGCCACAAACGCCGGTGTTGATCCATCCTGGAAAAATGTGATCCATGAAGGACAAGCCGTCGGTGCCGGCAGTGATCACCCCGCAGTGAACGTGAGCTGGGATGATGCCAGGGCATTTTGCGACTGACTGGGCAGGAAAGAAGGCCGCGTCTACCGCCTGCCAACCGATCACGAGTGGAGCCTCGCCGTGGGAATTGGCGAACGGGAAAACAACACTGGCACGACGCCGGAAAGCCTGAGTGCAAAGATCAGGGACGAATACCCCTGGGGACAATCGTGGCCACCCTCCAAAGGCTCAGGAAACTACGCCGATGAAGACTGCAAAAAATTGTTTCCAACCGAAAAGACAATCACCGGTTATTCCGACGGTTTTGCCGTGACCGCGCCGGTGATGAGCTTTCCGCCTAACAAACTCGGCATCCATGACCTTGGCGGAAATGTGTGGGAATGGTGTGAGGACTGGTTCAACGCGGAAAAGAAGCAGCACATTTTCCGGGGCGGCTCATGGGGCAGCAGCGCCCGCGAGCCGTTGCTGTCATCCTATCGCGCACCCCAGACCTCCGACCGGCGTTGGCGGAATGACGGCTTCCGCTGCGTGCTGGTGACCACG